>CAZEEG010000083.1:0-25004 GCA_964511065.1 uncultured Pirellulales bacterium
CGGCATGCACCGTGCGGGGCATCGCCAGCCCTCCCACCAGCGCGCCGGCGGCCAATGCCGAAGACGTTTTCAAAAACTCGCGGCGGCTGTCGTTCGTGGCAGGTTTGCGAACGTCGCTCATGATTGATTCTCTCCTCACAAGTTTAGTCAGGTAGGCTCGGGCGACTGCACGGAATGTGGCCCTGTGCCATGGACCAACAAAGTGTGATGGCTCACCAACGTTTCCTGGATCACCAAAATCTGCTGGATCAAAATCGTCTAGATCACCATCTTCCGGTTCACCGTGCAGTGCGGCGGGAACCGCGGGTAGAACCCGGGTCGAGCAGGCTCCGCAGTTGAAGCCATGCGCCCAAGCATCCGCCCTCCAAAGGTCTTGGCTTCCGGCTTTAACTTCGCCGTAACGGTGGGCAGGTGGTACCGCGGTAAGTTTTTACTATAACTGCTGATGATGGCTGTAGCCAACATCCGTGGCGGCTTTCCTTGCCTCCTGCCATCACCTCAAGAGAGGGGGGACGCCCGCCGCCCCTCCTGCCCTGGCCGCAGCCTCTACCCTGCACGTTCCGTCCGACTCCTCCACTTCTTCAGGAAAGACGACGATGCGATTTCGCGACAAAGTAGTGATCGTTACCGGTGGAAGCAAAGGAATTGGTGCAGGCTGTGCCCGCGTGTTCTGCGAAGAAGGCGGCCAAGTCGCCATTGCCGATATCGACACCGACGCCGGCCAACAATTAGCCGAAGAGATCACCAGCCTGGGACCGGGCCGGGCCATCTGCATCCGTTGCGACGTCCGCCATTACGATCAGATCGAAGCGGCCATTCAGAAAACCGCGGACCATTTTGGTCGGCTCGATTGTCTCATCAACAACGCCGGTTGGCACCCTCCGGCCTTGACCGTCGATGAAATGAGCCTGGCCGAAATGGAAGATTTGTTCCGGCTCAACTTCTTTAGCACCTATGCCGCGGCCCGGTGCGCCCTGCCCCATCTGCGTAAAACCCGGGGAACCATCGTCAATATCAGTTCGATGACGGCCGTGTTAGGTCAGGACCGCGCCGCCGCATACGCCGCCAGCAAAGGAGCGCAGCTTAGCTTCACCAAGGCCCTGGCGATTGAAACCGGTCCAGACGGCGTGCGGGTGAACGCGGTATTGCCCAGCAACGTGGATACGCCGCTGATGCGCGCCTGGGCCAATTCGCTGCCCGACCCAGAGGCCGCTGTGCAGCGGATGGCCGATCTGCAGGTCTTCCGCCGCCTGGCACAACCGGAAGAAATCGGCCGCGTGTGCCTGTTCCTGGCGTCCGACGATTCCAGCTTTGTCACCGGGCAAGGAATCGAAGTCGAAGGTGGCTCCAGCCTCGACTATTAACGGCCCCCACGAGCGCCGGAAGCCACCGGCTCATGGCGCCTCTACGATTTCCGGAAGCGAATCGCGGGCAATCAGGCCGATCGATGCCGCATGCCGCGCGGCGACCGACGCATCATCAATGAGCAGCATATCGACGCCTTGCCCCCTCAATACCTCGGCGATGGAAAGCACCTGTTCCCGGGTTCGATCCCTCACGTCGCGGATGTAAATCGCCGCGATGCGGCCGGGATGTCGCCTTACCACCTCCTGGTAAATGTACGGATCGCGCTGGCCAGAGTCCCCAATCAACACAAACGGCAGGTTAGGGTAGTAGTTCATGATGTCGTCGATCTTGTCCAGCTTATGATCGTGGCGTGACTTCAATGCCTTGTTGTGACGATGGAAACCCAGGTCGCGCAGCAGAATCGGCCCCTCGGGAATCCCATGCACCCGCATGAAATCGTCCAACAGGTCGTACAGGTTCCATGCACTGCTGGATACGTAAAAGATGGGGTTGGGGCCCGTTCCGCGCGTCCCTGACTGAAGTGCCCGATAGAACGGTGCAACCTTGCGAAACGGTGTTCGCGTATAGGCATTGTTGAACAGGGTCAGCCGCGCCATCCGAAAGAATTCCGTTGCATATGTCTCCAGGATCGTATCGTCGATATCGCTAATGACCCCGAATTGTGCCGCATCGGGCGGAACCAAGATCCGTCCGGCCGCAAAAACCAAATCGTCGGCGGTCAACCGATCCAAGAGCGTAATATCCACCGCTTCCCACAGTTCCGGAGGTGCCAAACTGGCGGGCGATACACCCGAATCGGGACCGCCATCGTCGCCGGGCGATGCTCCAAACGGTTCGCTTGCCGCGCCGCTGTGCGAGGTTGATCCGCTGCGCAGTGACGATGCGCTGCGCTGTGACGATGCGTTCTGCGACGGCGGTACGTTGTGCGAAGCCGATGTGCCATCTCCGTTGACAGGCGTCCATTCGTTTGCGCTACCCGAGGGCGGTGCCCCTTCCTGCTCATTGCTGCACCGAAACCGCAGCTTGAAATATCCCTCCTCGTCGGTGGTCACCACCTGGGGCTGACCGCGGAACCGCCCGTGAATTCGAATATCCGGCACTTCGGCCGTGATAAACCTGCGCACGACCGCTGCTGCATTCCGCCACCAAGGGTCGTTATCCTTGGGCGGGCGAATGTCCCTGTTCTCCAGCACCCGACCCAGAATCTCACCGGAGGTGCGGTTGCCAAACCCTCGATACGGCAGAATTCGGATCGGATCGAACCAGCCCATGCGATGCTTGATACGGAGGCTGGTCCGGGTGATGCCGCGTTCGATGGCGTGCAATCCCTTCCGCAGATAATCACCAGCCTGGGGGTGCATTGACCTTCACTCTCACTGCGCGATCGCCCGCATAAGGGGCGAGAAGGTTGTGCATTGGACGGGACGTGGAACCTTGGCGGGCAAAAACCGCGCCGATCGGGCACCGGTCGGCAAACGAACCGCGTGCGGGCCGCGTCAGCCTTCGCTACACTTCTCAAGGTGCGGCGTTCGTAATGGCGCAGCGATGTGAACTTCGGCACAGGCAATTTGGGGAGCACCAGGTGCGATGGGTAAGAATCCCGCGAAGGATTTCGGACAAATTGCCGATGACTACGCCTTCTTTGAAACCCACGCCACGGAGGCGCAAAACGATGCGGCGGCCTATGTGCGACGCCTCCAAACCATCCGGCCTGCTGGCAATCTTCGGATGCTCGACTTCGGTTGCGGTTCTGGCCGCTTCACTGCCCAATTTCTCAAGGCCACCGACTGGCCGCCTGACGGGGTAAGGCTCACGTTGGTTGAACCGGTGGAAGCCGCCAGGGCAGCGGCTGTCGCCAGGCTGGCCCCGTTCACCACCCAGGCAATTGCCGACTCGCCCTCACTGTCCCCGGGATTGGAAGGCTCGTTCGAAGTGGTGCTCTCCAATCACGTGTTGTACTACGTGCCTGCCTTGAAAGAGCGCTTGGCCGAATTGATTGCCGCCGTGGCCCCCGGCGGAGTGTTTGTGACAGCGATTGCGGGCTTGTCCAACGCACTCATCGGCATCTGGACAACTGCCTTTGGCCTGCTGGGCCGCGAACTACCCTACAACGTGGCCGATGATGTCGAAGTATCGCTCGCGCAGTTGGGGGTCAACTTCGAGAAGGAGCACGTGCCCTACGAACTCATCTTCGACGATACAGAAGAAAACCGCATGAAGATCTTGCGGTTCCTGCTTGCGGAATACCTGGCAGACGTGCCCCGAGAACCGCTTTGGGAATTGTTGGATAGGTACCGGGACGGCAACCGGATCGCCATTTCAACGGCCAGCGAACATTTTACCGTTCGGAAGGGATAGCGCAACGCGCCGGTATCGCGCTAACTTCACGCGGGATAGCGGCGACCGCTTTGCGGGTCGTGCGCGCATTTTTCCGATCGCTGAGCCGACAACGCCCGCCTTTTCTTGTGTCGCCCCATTGTACAGCCACGTGCCGTGCGGAAATCAGAACCGCTACACGATCCCGTTCTCGCTCCAGCTGCGAATGGCGCAGCCTTCAAGAGCTGCCGCACCTGGTGCTGACCAGGCGTAGCTACTGCTGGTGAATGGAAAAGTGGCGCAGGCACCGATAGCAACGCGGTCTACGGCATATGTCGCGTGGGAGAGGTGGTGTTAGCTTCGATCTCCCGGGCTTTGCGTCCTACGGCACCCTGGGAAGGGCGCAACAATCCACCGGCCTCGTACATGGCTTCACGCATACCCTGCCCGCCTTCGCGGATGGCTTCACATCCGACCAATCCGCCAGTCATGATGGCGAATAACGTGATGGCGTACTTGCAGAGTTGTCGCGACATGCCGAACATGACTGTTCCAACCCAAAGAAAGCGCAGATGTGATGGGGGCGGGAAGTGTGCCAAAACCTGTCCTGCCCGTAAAGACCACTTTGGGCCGCATGCGTTGCTTCGTTTCCTCTTTGATACTTCTTACCTGCCGATAGCCAATCATGCTTGACGTACTTGTGGTGGCACCGCATCCAGATGATGCCGAATTGGGGATGGCGGGTGCCATCCTTCGCTTCAAGGCCGAAGGGCGGCGCGTGGGCGTGCTCGACCTCACTACCGGCGAACCCACGCCTCACGGCTCGCCCGAGTTGCGTGCCCGCGAAACGGCCGCGGCCACCGAGATTCTGGGGCTGGACTGGCGGCAGAACCTTGGGCTGGTGAATCGCAGCCTGGAACCGACGCTGGAAGCCCGGCGGCAGTTGGCCGGGCTGTTTCGCACGGTGCGTCCGCGTTGGATCTTCGCGCCGTATTGGGTCGACGCCCATCCCGACCACGTCGCTGCCACGCAATTGATCGAGGCTGCCCGGTTCTGGGCCAAGCTTTCCAAGAGCGACCTGCCTGGCGAACCGTTCTTCCCCAGCCGCATTTACTATTATTTTTGCGTGCATCTGCGGCAAGCGGTGGCCCCCTGTTTCGTGCTGGACATCAGCCCGTTTTGGGAGCAGAAGCTCGCGGCCATGCGCTGCTATGAAAGCCAATTCATCACCGGGCGGCCCACCGATCCGCCAACCTTTCTCGACCGGCAACGCGATGTGGCCGCTTACTGGGGCGACATGATCGGCGTCCGGTATGCCGAGCCGTTTGCGTGCCGCGAACCGCTGGGGCTTTCCAGCCTGCAAGCATTGGTGTGATCGAGCCGTCGATGCGAAGGAGCGGGCGCAGCCATACCGCTGTGCTGCCATTTCCACGTATCGAGATGAAGATACACCTTGACCGGAAACATGTACTTTTGTACATTTCCCGCATCAGGTGCGCGCTGCATGTGGTCTGTGCGCCGGCAATGCTTGGTTCGCATGCACATCGTCCCATTGCGCATGGTCGATTTCGGCAGAAACTTGCACGAGTTGATGGCCAGGTTTGGACTGACCGTGCGTTCGCTGGCCGAGCGCTCGCGGTTGGACGAGCGCACCATCCGCGGCATTTTGAACCACGAAATTGGCCGCCCTCACGCCCGAACGCTCAACAAGTTAGCAGCAGGGTTGGGTGTTGAAGTGCGCGAACTGTTCGACGCCGAGGTCCAGCACCGCCGTCAATTCGATCGAGCGACGAACCCTGTGGTGGCCGAAGCCATCCAGCAGCGGCCCGAGGTGTTCGAGGGATGGCAAGAGCCCGACTTCGACGAGCTTTACAGCCAATTTGGGGCCGGCGGGGAACTGACCCTCTCCGGCGCATTGGAATCCGCCAAAGCGATGAATCGCAAACGCGAAGTGATGACGAAGTTGGCCGTCGTGCTGGAAAGCAGCGAAGCGGAATTGATGAGCCAGATCGTAGAGGCGTTCTTTCAGCGGGTCGTCGTTGCCGTGCCAGACGACTTAGAAAGCGGAAGCGATCCGCGGTAAGGGTGTGCCGCGGTTCTGCGAGCGGTCTGTGAACCAGACACTGCGGCAAAGCCTAAAAACGCGGGCTGCCGTTCTTCACGCCGTGCAAAGCGACTGCCCACGGTCCACGATCCCCCTGGAGCTACGCACCAGAGCGCGCCTGACGATTCCGATCCGTATGCGGCCGCTATTGGGGCGTCCTGGGATCCTCTGAAGGCGCTTCATCTGGCCGATTGGGCCTGTTTGGACCTCCGCCGCGCGGCCGATTCGGTCGGCCAGGGCCGTCAAAGCGTGGGCCATCAAAACGTGGCGCCCCCTCGACGCCGCGGCCACCTTCCATCCGCGGCCCCAGGCCCGGTCCAAAGGGACGGTCGGGGTACTTGTCCCTGAGGTAAAGGAACCGCAATCGCTCGATCCGCGCGTTGTGGGGCAGGCTGAGCAGCTCTTCGCGTCGAGAGTCGTCGAGCTTGTTTTCGAAGAAGTCGACCAGTTCCTTTTCGCTCACGTGCTCCATCTCGCGCAAGCGAGAATTGCCCGGCGAACGGCGAATCGCCAGGTACAGCCAACCGGCGACTTCACGGCGTTTTTCGGGCAGCGTCTTGGCATCGGCCAAGCGCTGTTGCGCCTGTGGCGAAAGCTGGCTGGCCAGTGCGGCAAAGTCTTGTTCGGTAACGTTGAGCGGTCCGCCCGGACCACGATCATGGAGCCTCGCCGCAGCGTACCAGAGTATGGCCCGACGCTGATCGTTACCGGAAGTGGGCCGATCGTTGGGATCACCCTGGTTGCTATCAACGCTGTTGCGCACGATGTCTTCCACCCAGGCGACCACGCGCTGGAGATCTTCGCGTGTCAGAGGTTCGCGGCGCAACAAGTCGCGGCGGTATTCGAGGACCAGGCCCATCCGCTCGTCGGGTTGATCGGCCAAGGCAGCCAGTTCGGCGCGCTGGGTTGGCGACAGGTGGCGGACCCAATCGACATAGTTGGTCAGCACGGTTTGCAACTGCTGTGCGTGGCCGGCGCTGTGGAGTTGGTCGTGAAACGCCCGCAGTTGTTCCTGTTCCTCGCCGCTGAGTTGCCGGTAGCGGTCGAAGTTGCGATCCAGTGCACGCCGCTCGGCCGGGGTCAACTCGGCGATGTGCTGGCGCTGCGCCGCGTAGGGATCGGCCTGCAAGCTGCGAACGAGCCAGCCCAAGCCAATGCCCGCTCCCAGGCAGGCCAGGGCAAATGCGGCCCGGCCGAACTGCCGCCATCGAGGCGATTTAAGGTTCATGGTGCGTCTCGGGCTCCAGGAATAGGCCGTCGTCCTGTAGCTTCTTGAGGAATTCCACGCTGCCAGCCTGGCGATACGCATCGAGGTTGCGTACCACGTCGAGATTTTCCAGCAATTGCTGGTCGCGGTGGGGCCATAACCAATCCACGGCCATGAATCCTAACCAACCGGCCAGGGCCAGGGCAGCCCCGGTCCAGAGCCACCTGCGACGCTGTCGCCGCGGCAGTTCTTGCTGCTGCCGCTGTAACTCGCCTTCCACGTCGCTGGCGATCAATTCCACGGTGCTGGTGGTGAAGCGGTCGTCGGCCTCGGAACGCGGCAGTTCCTCCAAGAGGTCCCACACCCGCTGCAACTCCTGAATCTGCTCGCGCACGACGCGATCGGTGGCCATCAGCCGTTCGATCTGGGCGACGGATTCCTCGTCCAATTCCTGGTCGAGATAGGCCACCAACTGCTCGTGCAGGGTGGCATCGCCATCGTGTTTGGAGTTACCTGGTGCCACGGCCGTACTTCTGTATTTCGTGAAAGATTCGATTCGTCCGGCTTGCGGGGGGTCGCCGTGCTTCGTTTGGCACGATGCGGCCGCAATGGCGCGCCGCGCCTCTGGTTAGCTACTGCGAACGGGCCGCTCGCCCCGATCAAGGTACGGTTCCAAGACCGTCCGCAAATTCACGCGGGCCCGCGACAGCAGCGACTTGATCGCCTTGGCCGACATGCCCATCGCTTCGGCAATATCGGTGTAACTCATCCCTTCAAACTTGCACAACAGCACCGCCATCCGCTGCCGCTCGTTCAGCGAAGACAGTGCGGCCAACACCATGTCGCGGACCTCGGCCTTGTCCAGCAGTCGGGTTGGCATCTGCCCACTGGCGGCTTGCGCCAACTGGGCGATCGACTGTTTGCCCTGCGGGCCGCTGGTTTCAGTATCAAGATGGACTTCCTTACGCCGCGACAACGTGCGCCGCGCATTGGATGCCACGTTGTTGACGATCGTGAACAGCCAGGTTGAAAACTTCGAGCCCGGTACATACCGTTTGCGGGCACGGAACACCCGAAGAAAGACCTCTTGGGCCAGGTCCTCCGCCTGGTCACGGCGGCCAACGAGGTTTTCCAGCACCGTTAGCACACGGTTCTGGTAGCGCAACATCAACTCCTCAAAAGCCGCGGCGTTGTCGTCGCGAACTTCGAGCATCAAACGAACGTCCGGATCGCGGAGTTCATATTCTCGGGCTGTCGAGTCGCTTACGGCCAATCCAGGCTCCTCACCTGCCGGCGACGCCCAGCGCTGGCAACCCCATGCGCCCGGATCGATCGCGGCTGCATTCACCTCCACGTCAGTCTACGGCATAGGCGATTGTCGGGCCAGCAGCGTCAGCGGCCTGGTACCCGGTCTCGAAGGCGTGGTGGGGGGCACTTCATTGGCCTCCGGACTTATCCATTGCACCATCAGCGTGCCAGCCATGACAGCGTGGCATCCAAAGGCGAGGCGGAACGCGCGGCACCGCTAACCCATTGAACCCCGCGGCAAGGCCGGGGTTTCGGTCCGGCTATCGGCCTGCCCGAGAAAAGAACATGTACATTTGTGACGCAAGATGACTGCAACATCGGGCGCGCGAGACAGAACCGCCCATCGGGGGCATCGGATTACACGCCGGGGAGCAGGGGCGGTGATTTTCCCGGCCATCCCGCCGCTGGTGGGTCAGTAACGCAGGGGGCCTGCAAACCGAGGTTGCGCCGGCGCCCTCGGTGTCCCCCAAGTAGTGCAATCGCTGTGATCGCTCCCCCCTGGGAACGGTATAGCCGGCTTCAGCGTCATGAGGAGCCGGCCCTCTGAATATCGGTAGCCGACAGATGCTTTGGCATTCGGCCATGCGCCGCGGCGTGACCTAGAGTTACTCAACTCCCACGCCCCCAATCCGCCCCCGAAAGCTGGCCGCTGGGGCGGATGGTACCCTCCCCTGTTGGCACAAGGATTCGGTTCAGTGTCGATGCTGGCCCACGAAAACTCGCAGCCGACCGCCCGCAACCAATCGGTCGAGACATTGCAACTGGTGAGCTTTCGGCTAGGCCGAGAAGAATACGGCCTCCCCATCACCAAGGTGCAAGAGATCATCCTGCCCGGCCCGGTCACCAAGCTTCCCCAAGCGCCGCCGGAGATTCAGGGCCTGATCAATCTGCGCAATACCGTCATTCCGATCGTCGATCTTCACGTGCGGTTCGGCCTGCCAGAAGCCGAGGCGGCCGGTGATCGCCGGATCGTGGTCGTCAACGTCTGGGGCAAGACGATTGGCCTGCTGGTCGACGCCGTCTGCGAGGTCCTGCGCATCCAAGAAGAACGCATCGCGCCGCCGTCGCGCGCCGTGGGCGGGCCTGGCCGCGATTACGTCGCCGGCCTGGCCAACCTTGATGGCCGGCTTCTGATCGTATTGGACCTGGAGCGCGTCTTCGCCGTCGATGACGCCCTGCACGCCCCATGATGCCGCTGGTGCCGTGAGCGCCCGGTCACCATCCCCATCGCTACTGCGAACCATTGTGCCAGCCATGGACGGCCCCCACCGTTAGCTGACAACTTTCTCTCGCAATTGAAATTGCCATGATGACTGCCGCCACCGTTTTCGACCCTACTGGCGAAATCCACGAACTACAGCGCGAACTGGCGATTGCCAAGGCAATTGCCGAAAACTGCCCGGTAAACATCATCCTGGCAGACACTTCGCTGCGCATCACGTATTTGAATCCCGCCAGCCGCCGCACGCTGCAAAGCATCGAGCACCTGTTGCCGGTGCCGGTCGACCAGATCGTAGGCCAGTCGATCGACATTTTCCACAAGAACCCCGCTTACCAGCGGCGTCTGCTAAGCAGTCCGCAGAACCTGCCGCGCCGGGCGATTATCCAGGTGGCGGAAGAACAGCTCGAGTTGAATGTGAACCCGGTCTACATCCAGGGCGAGTACGTAGGGCCCATGGTTACCTGGGATGTTGTAACCGAGAAGCTTCGCCTACAGGAACGCGACCTCGACTACACCAACCAACTCGACGCGATCAAGCGTTTCCAATTGTTTGTTGAGTACCGTCTCGACGGCACCATCGTCACCGCCAATGAGAATTTCTGCCGGTGCCTGGGTTACCTGCCCGAGGAAATTGAAGGCCAGAACCACACGATACTGGTCGAAGACGAAGTCGCACATAGCCACGAATATGCCGAGTTGTGGAAGCGGCTGCGGGCGGGGCAATTCCAGTCAGGTGAGTACAAGCGAATTGGCAAAGACGGTGAGGTCGTGTGGCTGCATGCCTCGTACAACCCGATCGTTGGTGCCGACGGCAAGCCCGTCAAGGTGGTGAAATTCGCCGTCGATATCACCGAGGCCGTCCGCGTCAAGCAAGCGCAGGAACAGGCGCAACGGGACCTTCGCCGCAAGGTCGACGAACTGCTTCAGGTGGTGCAAGCCGCCGCCGATGGCGATCTCACCCGAGAAGTGACCGTGCTGGGCGACGACCCCGTAGGCCAACTGGCCGCTGGCATCGACCGGATGCTTGCCGACCTGCGAGGCATGATCGGGCAGGTCGTGGAAAGCGCGGCCCAATTCACGGAAGGGTCCGAAATCATTGCAGAAAGTGCCCAAACCCTGGCGTACGGGGCCCAGGCACAAAGCGCCAGCGTGGAGGAAATGAGCGCGGCGATTGAACAGTTGAAACGCTCCATTGAAGCCGTTAACGAAAACGCCACGGTCGCCGACAGCGTGGCCCGGCAGACGAACCGCCTGGCCGAAGAAGGCGGCACGACCGTGCAGAAATCCATCGAGGCCATGGAACTGATCAAGACCAGCAGCGAGCAGATCAGCGAGATTATCCAGGTGATCTCCGAGATCGCCAGCCAAACCAATCTGCTGGCACTCAATGCGGCGATTGAAGCGGCCAGGGCCGGCGAACATGGGCTGGGCTTTGCCGTGGTGGCCGACGAGGTCCGCAAGCTGGCCGAGAGATCGAGCGAGGCGGCCAAGGAAATCTCAGCCCTGATTAAGGAATCAACCCGCCGGGTCGACGACGGCGCCAACCTCAGCGAACAAACCGGCGAAGCACTCAAGCGAATCATGCAGGGCGTGGAGGATACTGCCGGCAAGATCGGCCAGATTGCCGCGGCCACGCTCGAACAGGCCCACAGCGCTCAGGAAGTGGCCGCCGCCATTGAGAACGTATCGGCCGTCACCGAAGAAACCGCCGCCGGGAGCGAGGAACTCGCCAGCAGCAGCGAAGAGTTGGGCAGCCAGGCCGCCAGCCTTCGCGACCTGGTGGTTCGTTTCAAGATCCAAAAGTAGGTGCCAGGCGGCTACCACTGCCAAGTTGGTTGTGTCCATGCCGTCGAGCACGCCAGTCGCTCTGCCGCTGCAGAGGTGCCACAGCGTAGCTGGAATTGTTGTTGCGGAGCGACTGGAGACGGCGGCCGCATTGCCGTTGAGGGAATGTCACCATGCCGACTATCGCCGATCAAGTGACCGATGCCGAACTGGCTCGGTATGCGCGCTTGATTTACGATCGCACCGGCATCAGCTTCCCGCCGCAGAAGAAGATACTGCTCTCCAAGCGGGTGCGCCGCCGGCTGCGCGCGACTGGACTGACCGATTTTCGAACCTACCTGGATCATCTCTCCCGCCTGCCAGAACATGCGCCGGAATGGGACGCCTTCCTGCAAGCGGTCACCACGCACGAAACCTACCTGTTCCGAGACGAAGCCCATTGGCGCTGGTTCCGTTACGACTGTCTGAAGGAACTTCAGCAGGCCGCGCAGGCCGGCACGCGAGCGCCGCGGCTGAAAGTCTGGTCGGCCGCCTGCAGCACCGGCGACGAAGCCTATACCATCGCAACGTGTGCCGCGGCCGCCTTGAATCTGCAGAACTGGCAAGTCCAAATCCTTGGCACCGATATTGCCGCCAGCACCCTTGATGCCGCGCGGCGCGCCAACTTTGGCGACCGGGCCATGCGCCTGGTGCCGCGCCACCTGCGGCAGCGTTACTTCCACGAATCGGAAATGGGACGCAGTTGGCAACCCTTGCCCGAGTTACGTGGCCTGGTCCGGTTCCGGCAGCACAACCTGCTGCAGCCACCGCCCCAGAGACGGTTCGATGTCGTCTTTCTCAAGAACGTGTTGATCTACTTCGACGGGTCGTCCAAAGGCACAGCCATCGAGCACGTCCGCAGCGCGATCGCCCCTGGTGGTTGGCTGGTGTGCGGCGCTGCCGAAGGTGTGGCCGACCTGCTCAAAGATTACGACCGACTCCGGCCCTGGTTGTTCCGCAAGCCTGGAGGTCCGCGCCATGCTCAATGACTCCGCCCACGATGGATTCCTTCGCGATCTCCAGGGGAATTTCATCAACGAATCGAGCCAACTCCTCGATCGCATCACCGAGAACCTGGCGTTTCTCGATCATTGGATCCGCGGACTGGACGAGCAACCGCCGCAACACTGCGAAACCGAATTGCTGAACGACATGTTCCGCGCGGTGCATAGCATCAAGGGCCTATCGACCATGGTAGGGCTGGGCGACATCAACCGCCTGACAGAAAAACTGGAAAGCATCATTGGTGCAGCCAGGGCAGGCACCGTGGAAATGACGCCCGAAACTGTGGAAGTCCTGTTCGATGCCCTGTCGGTCCTCACGGGGCACATCGACCAGGTGCGAGGACCGCATTCCCAGCGGTTCGACGACAGCCAGATTCTCGAACGGATCGAACGTCTGCTCCCTAGCGCAACCGTCCAACCAGGCGGATCGCAACCGGCCACAGCGACGGCCAGCCCGAACGCGGTGCCGCCATGCGAATCTTCCAAGCCGCATGCAGAAGAATACGACCCATTGGAAGGCGTAGCTGACGACGTTGAAATTGCCTCGAAGTTCTTGCCGATTTTCATCGACGAGGCGGGGCAGGTCGTCGATCAACTGACGGAAACGCTCCTTGAGCTTGAGATTCGCCCGCGGCCCGAGCTGGTTGAGCGATTGCTGGTGCTTTCCCATCGGTTGAAGGGTTCGGCTGCCAGCCTGGGTCTCAACCGCTGCGCAAAACTGGCTCACGAGATGGAAGACGTGCTTCAAGCGTTGCAGGAAACCGAGGCCACCCCGACCTGCCCAGTCGTCGAAGCCCTGTTACATTGTGGAGACGCCTTGCGAATGTTCGTCACGGGGCTGCGTTACGGCCGCAGGGACGACGCTCTCTTCTCGACCGCGTTGCGGGAGCTTCAATCCTCGTTTTCGCAGGGCACCACGGGCAGCCTGGATGAACACCAATGCGACCCTTCTCCCCCTTTGACGCCAATCGCCCCGCCCGAGGAACGCAGCTTCTCATCCGATCATGCAGCCGATTCCGAGTTGTCGCAAGACACCGACGCTGCCTCGAACGCGATAACCGGGGCTTCACGGTCTGACTTGAGTGCGAAGCTCGATGAGCACGCGCAGGAAGCGTGCGGCGACTGGACAGAGCCCATCGTTGCGCTGCTTCCGCCTGGGCTTTCGGCCGTGGCCGGCCGAGCCTGGTTTCCTGCCGACTTGCCGCTGCCGGGGCTGAAGGCATCGCTGATCCTGGAACGACTTGGTTCCCTGGGCAAGGTGTTTTATAGCCGGCCCACCGTGGACGAACTGGATCGGGCCAACGAACTGGAGTGTTTCGACTTTGGACTGCTGACACCCGCCAGCGCACAGACGATTGGGTCGCGGTTGAAACTCGGCGGCGTGACGAAGGTGGAACTGGTCCCAATCACCCGAGAAGCAGAAACTTCGCCCGGGGCGGATGCGCCCGGAGCGGCATCAACAGGCGCCCCACCAACGAGCTCGCCGTCGGCCGGCGTCCCCATGGACGCCGCAGCAGTCGCCTCACCGCCCGAGGAAGCAACATCGTCCAGCGAAGCGGTTTTCAACGACTCGCCAGACGAAATACCGTCCACTACCGTGCATCAGCCGGAACCGCCCCCGGTCGAGACGGTAGCGTGCGAAACGAGCGTGCCCGGTGCCGCACCGCTCCAGAACGTAGCCAGCAACGAAGATTGCACTGCGTCTGCGGCGACGGTCCCGGCGGCGGTGCGCACGTCCAAGCCCGTTGAAACGCTTCGCGTTGAAATCAATCGGCTCGATCAACTGATGAACCTGGCCGGACAGTTGGCCATCCAGACAGCCCGGATTGGGCAACTCAGCCAATCGCTCCGGGGACGACTGGGCGGTAAGCGTCGTACGTCGTTGCGATCGGTGCGAGAAATGCTGAAACGGCTGATTGAAACTGCACAGCGGCAGCGCGCGCCAGGCGGCACCGCAGGCGACCAGGCACACTATGCGCGGCGTCTGCAAAGTGAACTGCAAGACGTGGAAGCGGAACTGGAAACCCTGTTTGCCGTGCGCCAGCTTGCCGGCGAACTGCACGATGCGATCCATCAATTGGACCGCGTTTCCGGGAGCATCCAACAGAACGTGATGGAAACGCGGATGGTACCCATCGGCCCGTTGTTTAATCGGTTCCGCCGCGTGGTCCGCGACTTGACACGCATCACCGGCAAGCAGATCCGCCTGGAGATCCGGGGCGAAAAAACCAAGCTCGACAAGCGGATGATCGATGAGTTGAGCGACCCTCTGTTGCATCTGGTCCGGAACTGTTCCGATCACGGAATCGAGCCGCCTTCCGAGCGGATCCGGGCCGGCAAGCCAGCCGAAGGCATCATCTCCTTTAATGCCTATCACCGCGGCAACAGTATCGTGATTGAAGTCAAGGACGACGGCCACGGGATCAACGTGGAACGCATCCGGGCCAAGGTCGCCCAGCGAGGCCTGGCCAGTCTCACCGAGGTTCAACAATTCACGCCGCAACAACTGTGGCAATATACCTGGGAACCCGGTTTCAGCACCGCGGCGGAAATCACCGAGATTTCTGGCCGGGGAATCGGTATGGACATTGTCAGGGCGAAAGTCGAGGAACTGAGCGGCACCGTGAGTATCGAGAGCCAGGAAGGACGCGGTACGACGTTCACCATCCGGTTACCGCTGACGCTCGCCATCGTGCCGTGCCTGCTGATCGAGATCGAAGGCCAACCGTTCGCGTTACCAATGGAGTGGGTACAGGAAATCGTCGCCCGGTCGCCTGGCCAGATGATGACCATTCACGGCCAATGGGCGACGCTGGTGCGCGAGCGCGTGGTTGCCGCGGTGGAACTGCACGATTTGTTCGATCAATCCGGCACATCCCAGCGCAACCACACACCAGAAGTGCAGCAGGATGCATTGCTAGTCCTGCTGGGTGAGTCTGGGAATGAGCTAGGATTGCGAGTCGATCGCCTGCTGGGCGAGGCCGACGTCGTGGTTCAATCGCTGGCGGTCAACTATCGGCCTGTGCCCGGCATTTCCGGCACCAGCATTTTAGGCGACGGCCGGGTAGCGTTGATTCTGGACGTCAACGCACTGGTTGAAGCAATGGCCGCGCGCAGTACGCGCCGGAACCAAGGAACTTGAACAATGTCAACGGTCCCCGCAGTTACCGCGCACGACGAACCATTCGCGCGGCTGTTGGCTTCCGCCACCGAGGAAGCATCCACGGCCATGTTCCGCTGGACGGCGGGACGTTTCACGCTCGCATTTGAAGAAGCGCTCGAACTGCCGTTGGATCAGGTTTGCGAGCACTTCCAATTAGGCGAAACGCTGCGGACCATGGCCGTGCTGAGTCTGGAAGGACCGCTGTCGGGCGACCTGATCGTGGCGTTCGATGACGTCAAGGCACGCCAACTTGCGGCATCGCTCCTGGGTCAGGCCGTCCAGCCGGATCGGCCTTGGACCCCGCTGGAGCAATCGGCACTAACGGAAACGGGCAACATCGTAGGGTGTGCCTACTTCAATGTGGTTACGCGGCTGATTGGTATGGAGTTGATGCCGTCGCCACCGGCCTTTATTGAAGATTTTGGCGCGAGCACTTTGCAGCAAGCGGTACTCTCGCACGCCCTGCACAGCGAACAGGTGTACGTCTGCAAGACGCAGTTTTGTCGCGACGGCCAAGCGCTGGATGGCAGCGTGTTCTTTCTGCCGTCGCAACCGTTGCGACAGCGGATCGAAGCGGCACTGAACCGCCGCTGATCCCCCCAAGATTACCCAAGGGGCAGGAAAGGTTTCGCCGATAACGGTCCAAGCACACGGCAACGACAGCTAAGCCGCGGGAGACTCACTCCCGCCGATTGCGAAACAGATGCAAGCAAGCAGGTCGCGAAGAAGGGGTGAATCAGGATGCCGGCCATCGTCGTTGATAGAACGGTTAAGCAATCGGTGGGCATGGGCCAGGTAGGCTTCATGGAAACGACCGGCGAACTGGTCGCCATCCTGGGCTCTTGCGTCGGCGTGGCCATTTACTGCCCCAAGCTGAAGCTTGCCGGCCTGGCACACGTCGTCCTGCCCGACTCGGGCGACCGCGACGGCCCCGTCGGCCGCTATGCCAACCTGGCCGTCCCGCACTTGGTGACCCAGTTTGCTTGCCGGAACGTATCATCATCTTCGCTGCTGGTGCGCATTGCCGGTGGTGCCGCCATGTTCGGCCGTTCCGGCCCCCTTCAGATTGGTGCCAACAATATCGAGGCGGTGAAAATGGCGATCGCCCAGGCCGGGCTCAAGGTGTCCGGCGAGCATCTGGGAGGCACCAAGGGCCGCCGGATGTCGATCAACGTGGCCACCGGCGATGTGTTCGTCGATATCGTCGGACAAGGCACCACCCTGCTGAGCTAGCCGGCTCCAACAGGTGCCTCACGGGGATTGCGATTCGGCGGCACAGTGAGCAGCAACACGCGCTATCTTCCCCCCCCGCACTCAACGCTAATCCGCCGGCAGGCAAGCAGCACCGCCACACCATCGGCGGTAGGCCCCCTGGTTGCCTTGCGCCCCCTCTGGTAGCGTAAAATGAGATAATGGCCCGCGGGCGGGAAGGTGCGGGGGCTGAACGCTGCCCGCCTTCTGTTGTGATGTGTCCCTTCTTGGGCGTCGCGCTCCGACGCAACCTTACGACTGATGCCAGTTCGATTTCCCTGCGAACGCTGCCGAACCACGTTGAGCATCGCTCGACGCAAGATCGGCACCGAGATTCAATGCCCCCGTTGCGGGCAAGGGATGCGGGTGCCGACCGAGGCCGAGGGGCATACGCGGCTTCTGCTGGTACGTTCCGGAGCATCGCAACCGTTGCCATCTGTTCCCAATGTACCGTTCTCGGAGTTCGCCGTTTTTGACGACGACGAAGATGCCGGCGATGACTCCAATCCGCAGGGGGTGCTGGTGCCGGGTTCGGCTCCTCCTGCTCCGCTGCTTTCTCCCCAAGACACTCCGCCCACTCCCGCCGATATTCCACTGCAGACTGAAGCTGCGCCCTCGGACAGCGCCGCACCGGATGCTTCACCGGACCTGCCGCCGCTGACGGTGGTGCCCGAGCCTGACGAAGTGCAGCAACCGCGGCCAGGAAGTGCCAACACGCCCGGTCTTGAAGCTACCCCTGGCTCTACCGCTGCCAATGGGGAGAACTCTGCAGCCGGACAACCAGCGGCCGAAACAGGAGCGACGTGGGAACCCGAGCCACCCGTCCAGGCACCGCCGATTGCGGCTCCCCCTCAGCAGTCGGCAACAACGCCAGCAGCGTCAATCGCCACGCCTTCGGTAGGGCCGACAACCACGCTAACCGGCCGTGCCGCCAGCGTCGTGGCGAGACAAAAGGCCATGAAATCGGTGCCTGGCGGATGGTTACTGGTGCCGCGGCGCACGATCTTCGTCCAGGGTGGGCTGATGATTGCCATCGGTCTCCTGGCATTTTTCGCCGGGTGGCTGGCCGGCAGCGGACCGGGCGGCTCGCCCGGGGAAACTCCAACGGTTGTCGCCCCCAACGAAACCGTGCTGGTGCAAGGTACGGTGATGTACCGCTCCGAGGATCACAACGTGGCAGGCGACGAGGGCGCTATCATCATCGCATGGCCCCGAGGAACTCTGGCCGAACCGCGGATCGACCCTCGCGACTTTCATCCTTCCCGACCCGTTCCTGCCGAAGGCAGTCGGGCCATGTTGGCACTGGAAGAAATCGGCGGAAAATATGCGCGAGCGTCGGCCGACGGCACGTTCAACCTGGTGGTGCCGCGCCGCGGCGAATACTACGTGTTGATCGTCTCACGGAACACGCGCCGCCCAACTGGGGAAGCGATCGCTGATGCCGACCTGGACGTGCTGGGGCGGGTGTTCGCCCCGGTGACCACCGGCATCGACCCGCACAAGTATCACCTCGCCCTGGAGAAATTGGATACGGGGCTGGAGATGCGCTCCCACGACTTCGCCCGCTCTGGCATGTAGCACGCCCGCCCAAGCGCTGCCGGTGCGATCAGCCCAACTCGGCCGCGAAGGCTTGCTGGCAAGCGGCGAAAATGGCCGAGTGAGCCTCGCGGGCCTGATCCTGCGTTAAGGTTTCGGTGGACGAACGAAACGCCACCTGGAACAACACTTTTTTCTTGCCGGCTTCGGCCAGTTTGGGCGTGCGGTACGTTTCCTGGTAGCTCACCTGCTCCAAGAGCGGGCCGCCGTGGCGAACCACCACGTTGCGCACGTCGTCCCAACGGACACTTTCGTTCAACACCAGGTTGATGTCCTGCACGATCCCTGGGTAGTCCGAAGTCTTGGCATACTGCGGCACCAGTTGTGCCACAGCTTCAAGCACCGAGAACTGCAGTTCAGCACACGTAGTCGGCGCCCGGAGGCCGAACGTATCGAGCCCTTGCGGCGAGACCTCGCCCACGTACCCCAGCCGCTCACTGCCCAGCCATAGTTCGGCGGCACGCTCGGTAAACAGGTTCGACTCCAGCGTGCGGTATTCGAGCGGGGTTTCGCAATGCAGGTCTTCCAGCAGGCCCAGGATCGCTCCCTGCACGCCGTAATAGTCGCCGCCGCTGGTGAGGCCGATCATGCGGACTTCCTCGGGCAGATCGCCGGGCCGAGGCAGGTAAACATTGGCGATCTCGAACAGTTCAACCTGGGAGTTGCCCATCCCTTGGTTGATCCGCCGCACGTCGAGCAGACTGGGAACCAGGCTCCGCCGAAGCCGGTCGGCCCCCTTGATGATCGGCGTGGGGGTTTGCAATGCGGGTTGATCCGTCCAAGGGCTGAACGCCGCGGACCAGCTTTCCGGCTCGGCACTTAATGTCAGGGCTTCGTCGTACCCTGCCGCATTGAGCGCCTTGCGAACCCGGTCCAGCACCTGCTCGCGGTGCGAGCGGCGACTACTGGCCATCGGCACCTGTACGTCCTCGGGAATCTTGTCGTAGCCGTGGATGCGGGCCACTTCCTCCACCAGGTCGATTTCCCGGGTGAGATCGCGCCGCCAGCTCGGGGCAACCACGGT
Source organism: uncultured Pirellulales bacterium (assembly GCA_964511065.1). Classification (GTDB taxonomy): domain Bacteria; phylum Planctomycetota; class Planctomycetia; order Pirellulales; family S012-138; genus CALBRZ01. Next base: position 19,388 of record CAZEEG010000083.1, read on the forward strand.
CACCGTTTCTGGCGTGGGGTCCCCCTGCACCTGATTACCCAGCGCAGCTAATATCCGCAGCACTTCGTCGCGTTCGATGCTGATGCCCAAGATGCGTTTGAGTTGCGAGAACCGCAGCGTGATTTCGCGGCGAGGCGTCTCGCGCCGGCCGACATCGATCACGCCTTCCGCCAACTCGCCACCCGCCAATTGCAGAATCAACTCGCAGCAACGGCGACTGGCCCAGTCCACGCCCTCGGGATCCAGCCCCCGCGAGAAACGGAAAGACGAAGGGCTGAACAGCTTGAGCGTGCGCGAGGTGTTGCGGATGGACATGGGCGCAAACTCGGCCGCTTCGATCAGCAGATCGACGGTGCTTTCGCTCACTTCGGTATCGGCCCCGCCCATCACCCCGCCCAAGCCGACGGGCTTCTTTGCATCGGCAATCACGCACATGCCCGGCTCAAGCTCGTACACCTTATGGTCGATGGCTTCGAGCTTTTCGCCTTTGCGGGCCTCGCGTACGACGATGCGATGCTCCGCCAGGCGGTTGTAGTCGAAGGCATGCAGTGGTTGGCCGCACTCCATCATCACATAGTTGGTGATGTCGACGATATTGTTGACCGGCTTCCAAGCAGAGGTTTTACCCTTGGCGGCGTCGGAAAACTTGAATAGCGCCGCCAACCGATCCACCAGCCACTGTGGACTGGGCCCCACCTTCACGCCGCGAATCACCCTGGCCGTATAGCGTGGGCAAAGTTCGGGGCAAAGAATCTCAACCGAGGTCAGTTCGCTGACCGGCGTCTTGCCGGTCTTGGGTTGGGCTGCCGGCAGATTCAATTCCCGATCGAACAGGACGGCCGCTTCCCGGGCGATACCAATATGGCCCAGGCAGTCGGGCCGGTTGCTCGTCACTTCAAGATCGATGGCAATCTGGCCGTCGATCTTGAGGGTGGATTCGTGGTTGAGGCCGGCCATCATCAGCCGTTGCTCAAACTCCTCCACCGGCATCTCGAGGCGGACGTATTCGTTGAGCCAGTCCCAGGTAACGATCATTGGCGTAGGCGGGTAGGGGATGACAATCCGTGGGCGAGGGGCCGCGCAGCATCTGCAGCGGCGGCCGCACCCGAAACCGCCCATCATAAAGCTCCGCCCCATTGAAGCAAAGACGGGCAGGCTGGTAAGTTGAACCCCCCACGTGTGTGCCACGGCAGCACCATCAGGTGTGCCACGGCTCTGTGAACCGTGCGAGGCTGTGGCCCACGTGTGACACGACTCTGTGAGCCGTGTCCGCGGGGAACTGAACTACGACCGTGCGAAACCTACCCGGGCAAGACCACGTTTTGCGTCCTCCAAAGTGGTCCCCGTTCGTTTCGTCGCTTTCGCCTTCTCTGCTCATCCATCACACCTGGGCTGTCATTCATGTCGATTGAGTCCAAGAAAATCGTGCTGACGGGTGCCGGGCGCGGCCTGGGCCGCGCACTGGCTGCCGGGTTCATCCAACGCGGTCACACGGTTTGGGGCTGCTCGCAAAGTGAGCGTTCCGTTGCCAGCCTCCGCGAAGCCTGGTCCAGCCCTCACGACTTTCAACAGGTGGACGTGGCCGACGATGCCCAAGTTGCCGCCTGGGCCAAGCGGCTGATCGACCAATTTGGCCCGCCCGACTTGCTCATCAACAATGCGGCGCTGATTAACCGCAACGCGCCGCTTTGGGAGGTTTCGGCCGATGAGTTTTCGCAGGTGGTCGATGTCAACATCAAAGGCGTGGCCAACGTGCTCCGGCATTTTCTGCCATCCATGCTGGAGCGCGGCAGCGGCATCGTGGTGAATTTCAGTTCTGGCTGGGGACGCGCCACGTCGCCGGAGGTCGCCCCGTACTGCGCCACCAAGTTCGCCGTGGAGGGGCTCACCAAGGCCCTGGCCGACGAACTCCCCAGCGGCATGGTCGCCGTGCCGCTGAATCCGGGCATCATCAACACCGAGATGCTGCAAAGCTGCTTTGGGGAATCCGCCAGCGATTATCCGACTCCCGAGCAGTGGGCCGAGAAGGCGGTTCCCTATATCCTGGGGCTGAGTCGCAAGGAGCACGGGCAGTCCGTAACCGTACCTATGTATTGAAGTGGCTCGGCCTATTGAGGCCACCGGGAGCAGACACGCCCGCCCCTCCGCGAGTCCCCCCAAAAATTCCATGGTCATCACAAGCGGCCGCGCAGGAACAAACGGCCGCGGTGCCGGTCGCAATCGACGGTTTCAACCGCGAGAAGGAGTCGAGCATGAGCGAATCTTCGCCCTCAGCTACCGCCACGCAGCCGGCCTGGGGACCGCTGAACCCCCTCCAGCGCCGGGTGGCAGCCGTCCTGGTCGAAAAGGCCAAGACGACGCCCAATGCCTATCCCATGACGCTCAATGCCATCCGCACAGCATGCAACCAGACGACCAACCGCGACCCGGTGATGCAGCTTGACGACGATCAGGTGCAGGACACCCTCGACGAGTTGCGCGAAAAGGGGGTGGTGCTGGAAATGCAAGGCAGCGGTCGGGTGCCCAAGTACCGCCACATGATGTACGAATGGTTGGGCGTCAATAAGATCGAAATGGCCGTGATGGTGGAGTTGCTGCTGCGAGGGCCGCAGACCGAAGGCGAATTGCGCGGCCGCGCCTCGCGCATGGAAAACATCACCGATTTGTCCATGCTCCGCGGCATTCTCGACGACCTCAAACACCGCGGACTGGTTATCCCGCTCACGCCGCAAGGGCGAGGGCATGTGATCACGCACGGGCTGTATCCGCCGAAGGAATTTGAGCAGGTTCGGGCGCAATTTGGCGCTGGGAGCGATTCTGGCGGCGAACCGGTTTCTTCCCAATCGCCGTCACCGGTCAGCGGGCGCGCGCCGATCCCTGCGGCCCCTGCGGCTCCGGCCGCCTCATCCAGCCCCACACATACCGCGGCGGCCCAAGAGATGTCGCCCCCGGCGGCAGCAGCCGTGGAAGCGTCGCTGCAGCGCGTGATCGACGAACTCCAAACCTCGCAGCGCGACTTGCAGGCCCAGGTACATCAGTTGCGCGAAGAACTGGACGAACTGCGATCCGATTACGAAGCCCGCCTGGCGGCGCTAGAACGCTTTCGCGATGATCTGATCGGATAGGCCCCCCCACAGGACGGCGACCGAGCCAGCCGGCAGCCCCCCTGCCATGGAGAGAACCTAAGGTGACATTCCGGCTGTTTTGCGGAACGGTGCTGCTCGCAGACGGCGAGTTGCGCGACGGGGCCGTCTTGGTGGCAGAGAACCGCATCGCCGCCGTGGCCCCGCGCGACGTGCTGATGCCTCAGGCCGAAGCGTACGATGCCCAGATCGTGGAAGCTCCGCAGGGCGGGTACGTGGCTCCGGGCTTCGTCGACCTGCACGTGCATGGCGGCGCGGGCGCCGATTTTATGGACGGTACCGAGGACGCCTTCCGCACGGTGCTGGCCGCTCACACCCGGCACGGCACCACCAGTTGCACGCCCACAACCACGGTCGCTCGGCACGATCAAATCCTGGCCACGCTGGCATTGTGTCGGCAGTTCAAACAGGAGGCCGAAAAGGCAGTCATCGAAGGTCCAGCAGCAACGGAGCCGCCCATCGCCCGGGTACTGGGAGCGCATTTCTATGGCCCCTATTTTCATCCCCAAGCGCGCGGGTGCCATCCGGCCGGCCCGCTGCGTCCGCCGGTAGCCGACGAGTTCGAGGCGTACCTTGCTTTTGCCGATGCGATGGTCACGGCCACGGTGGCCCCAGAACTTCTTGGCGCAGAAGATTTTGCCAAGGCGTGCCGGCAGCGCGGCGTACGCCTCAACGCCGGGCATTCTCAAGCCACGTTCGCTCAAGTCGAACAGGCCATCGGCTGGGGCGTGGCCCACGTCGATCACCTGTTCTGCGCAATGAGCGATAAGGGAAAGTTGCGCGCGCGGCAGGCGTGGCCGATGCAGGGCGGGTTGCTGGAAGCCACGCTGTATTTTGATGAACTGACCACAGAAGTCATTGCCGATGGCCGCCACCTGGCCCCGGACTTGTTACGGTTGGCGCTCAAGATCAAGGGTTATCAGCGGCTTTCCCTGTGCACCGATTGCAGCCGCGCGCTGGATATGCCCGAGGGCGAATACCTGTTTGGCCCGGCCGATGGTGGAGAACCGTTCCGGCACGAACAGGGTGTGGGCCTGATGCCCGACGGCACCGCCCTGGCTTCCAGCGCCCAAGGCATGGATCACATGGTTCGCACGTTTGTCGCGGCGACAGGCTGTCCGGTTTGGATGGCGGTCGCCATGGCATCGATCACCCCGGCGCGGATCGCGGGCGTACAAGGACAAATCGGCAGTTTGGAGGCCGCAAAGCTGGCTGACCTGCTGATACTGGACGGCGGATTACACGTTCAGGCCGTGTATATTGCAGGGGAACGTGCGACATAACGCCCCGGCGGCATGCGAGGGGGGGGCCACCGCCCCGCCGCCAGAAAGATCCTCACATCAGTTGCATTTTGTGTGAGCTGCATTACAGTCAAACGGGTCTGCGATTAAGCATAACAGAGCCCATCTTGGCGTGCGGTATGTTGCCGCGTGCCGTTGCTGGATCGGCGTGTGACGATTGTCCGTAACGAATCGTCTCCATCTCTAGTGAGGATCAACTATGAAACGTATGACGAGCCTTTGTGCGGCCGTGGCGCTGATGCTCAGCGCGGCTTCGGTTTCTGCCGAGGAAGCCAAGAGCGGCCTGAAGTCTGGCGAAGCCATCGGCGCTTTCGACGTGGTGAAGTGCGCTGGTGCCGAAGATGACGGCGTGGCAATTGGCAAGACCCTGTGCTATCGCTGCAAGTACGGCAGCCGCCCCATGGTCATGGTTTTCACCCGCAACCCTGACGAAGCGGCAACCCTGGTCAAGAAGCTCGACGCCACCGTGGCCCAGAACAGCTCCAAGGGCCTGAAGGCGTTCGTGAACGTGCTGTCCAACGACCGCGATTCCGCCGAGTCGCAAGCCAAGAAGCTGGGCCAAGGCAGCAAGAACGTGCCGGTGGTGGTCCCGGTGGAATTCGAAAACGGCCCGGCCAACTATGGCATCAACCCCAAGGTTGAAACCACGGTCATCATCGCCACCGGCGGTAAGGTGACCACCAGCCTGGCTCTGGACGATGTCGATGAAAAGGCCGCCCAGACCATCCTGAAGGAAGTCCAAAAGGTGGTGAAGTAACCTTCGCGCCCCCTGGTCGACTGAACGCTGCTACCGTGCGTGCAGCGGCCACGTGGTCCACGCCTTGATCCGCCAATCGAACCGTGCTTCTCCGCCAAGCGGGGAGGCACGGTTTTTTCATGCCATGTCGGACGCGCAGTTTGAAAATTGGACGATGCGCCGCCGTTGGCTGCACCAGCTTCCAGCAAGAACGATGCTCTCTCGAGCCGTGCAAACCGTGGCACTCTTATTAATGTTCGGACAACGGATTCTGAACGCCGTGCCACCGGCCGGCGAAACCGGCCCTACCAGGACTCCCGACAATAACGGGTGCGCGACGATTGGGTGAGTGCCATTGGCCCGTAGAACCGGCCCTACCAGGGCGATGTGGTGCTTGATCGCGATTCTGGCAGGCGGCGAGTGGCCTATAAGGCGAT
>CAZEEG010000084.1:0-24907 GCA_964511065.1 uncultured Pirellulales bacterium
GGCATGGGCTATCGGCCGTGCCGGTGGAAGAACCGCTCGGCCGCCGCAAGCTGATTGGCTACGTGCGCGTGGTGGATCTGCATATGGACCCTCGCCACGACGTGCTGCCGGTGCGGCCGCTGTCCGATATTCATCACAAGTCCACCCATATCTCGGCCTTGTTCGCCTTGAGAGCGTCTGGCGAGCCCATGGCTCGCGTCGTCGACGATCGAGGCAACACCGTGGGCATCGTGACCGATCGCCGCCTGGGGGAACCGCTGTTTCGCGGCGGCCGGTAACCCCGATGGCTGGAGCGGCCAGCCCGCCAGCCGCCGGCCAGACTGGCACGCAATGGATTTTGAATGTCCGGCAAACAGGACGAAGCGACATTCAACCATAGAGGGGCGGCCGACTCACAGCGGTAGCCGAACGGCCCGAGCGAGCGCAAGACCGGCCCTGCATGGGTATGCCGCTTTCCGTTCGATGCCCTGCATGCGCCGCATCTCATTGATATCTGCGCGGCGAATGTCCGCTTACGTTCGTGCCCGCCCTCCGAAATGCGGCCAATTGTGCTGAAAAACGAACATTTTTCTCCGCTGATCGTTCGACAGCCGGAGATTGTTGGGGCAACAATCCATATAGGTTCATCGTTCTGATTCCACTTGGTCATTCTTTGCTGGTGAAGCCGCCATGCCGATCCCTCGTTTCCAGGTGATTCCCGAGGCGGAGTTTCAAGTCTCGTTCCAGGTTGCTGGCCAGGAGCGGACACGGTGGCATTTCGGCCCCTATTACCCCCGCCCGTTTTTCTACCCGATGCTGGGGGCCTCCGGAGCCTCGCTCACGCGGATGGGGCATCCGGGCGACGCCGGACACGATCACCACCGTTCGGTATGGTTTGCCCATCACAAGGTGGACGGCTTCGATTTCTGGAGCGAGCACGGCGGCACGCGGATCGTCCAGCAGCGGTGGTGGTGTTACGAGGATGGCGACGACGAAGCTGCCATGGCCGTGCAGCTTGTATGGTCCAATTCAGACGGGCAGGCCCTGCTGCGGCAGGAACTGGTTGCCGCCATCCGCGAGCGGCAAGGCAGCACGCGGCTCAAGCCGGGCGAATGGTTGCTGGAACTGCAAGCCACGTTTACACCGGCCAATCCGCAGCAGCAGGTGACCCTCGGCCAGACCAACTTTGGCTTCTTGGCCGTACGAATGGCCAAGTCCGTGGCCGCCTATTTTGGCGACGGCCGCATCACGTGCAGCGAGGGCCGGCATGGCGAGCCAGAAATCTTCGGCCAGCAGGCCGCGTGGATGGACTACAGCGGTTCGACCACGGCCGAGCACGTGGAAGGCATCACGTACTTCGACCATCCGGCCAATCCCAGCTATCCCTCCGCCTGGCATGTCCGCGAGGACGGCTGGATGGGAGCCAGTGTCTGCCGCACCACCGATCGCCTGGTAACGAACGAAGAGCCCCTGCGCCTGCGCTATCTGCTGCACGTGCATAGCGGTTGGCTCGATGCCGCCCGGGCCGCCAGCATTGCCGCCGACTTCGGCCATGCGCCTGGCTTCGTGGTGGTAAAGTCCGACAAGAAACACACCGGATTCGCCGTGCGGCGAGAAGGTTAAGTCCGACAGGCGGGATTGAAAGCATTTCATCTCAAGAACAGCAGGCGGGGGGCTGCCAAAGAAAAGAGGTAAGCCGCATCCGCGCCGTAGGTGGGATTGAAAGCATTTGATCTCAAGAACAGCAGGCGGGAGGCTGCCGTGTATGGATGGAGGCGCGGCCCACAGGAGCATTTGCTGCCGGCCTTTAGACGGGTTTCGCCCGGCCGCCTGCGGGGACGCGGCAGGTGTCCAGAAGATATGCCGTGCGCTTCGCCCGCCTCGCCGCTGGCCGTTACAATCGGTTTAGGTGGCAAGGTCGCCGGGCTTGGGCGGCGACGGGCCTGATTTCGGCCGCTGTCGCTCAAATCGGCTTCAACTCCAGTCGAACCACTGGAAAGGATCGTCGCTCGGCGCGGCAACTGGCGTGGTGTGTGCCCCCAACCCTCCCCACTCCTGGCACAAGGTTCAGCATGCCGATGCTCACCAAACACAAATTCTACGGCGTCAGCCTGGCCATGCTGCTTGGCGGTGCATTGGCCACCATCTACCTGATGGCCGGGGCCAGCACCCCGCGCCCGCTGCCGCAGGTCGATCCAACCGCCCAGCCCGATGTGCAGCCGCTGCAGCGGCTGGAACTGATCGAGCCGGGCACGCAGGTCACCGAGCAGGGCGTGGAAGGCTGGTCGCACCTGGTGCTGCTGGTCATGCCCGAGCTGACCGATGGCGCCGTCGACTCGCTCCATCCTTACGCCCACGATTGGGCCAGCATGTTCATGCTCACCATTGCGGCCGACGTTCAACAGGCCGAATCCGGCCAATATGCGTTGAAGCGGTTAGGGGTGGGCTTCACCTACAAGATGGACGATCAACTGCGGATCATCCGATCCGATAACCTGTGCGGTGCCGAACTGGGGCCGATCGACCGCCAGGTGTTGGCCGGCAACGAGCGCTGCTTCGACGATGTGTACTCCGTCGCCCGCACGCCTACGATGATTGTGTTCGATGCCGTGAAAACCCAGATCGTGATCGACGATCAGCACACCGAGCGCATCACCCGCCATGCCATCCGGGTTGATCGCGAGACCGGGCAGGTGTTCAGCCTGGCGTGGCTGCTGAAGGAAACGCCCGAAGGAACGTACATACTGGATCGCCGCGATTTGCGGTGGATGCCCGAGAACCTGCGGGAGCGCCGCCGGATTCACGTGGACGATGCCCACGTCACGCTGGGGATTCCCACCGCCAAGGCATTCGCCATGTTGGACCTGCCGCCCGGCGAGACGCTGTTAATTGGCGAAGACTGGGAAGACCTGGCTGCTTGCCGTACAATGACCACGGCTCAAGTCCAGGAGCTGGAAGCAAAATTGTCTGCAACGGTAGCCGCGGCGACATCCAACGAATAGGTTTCTGAGTAGGTTCGTTGGTCGGGGCTCCTCCCAAACGAAATAACTGGCAAACGAAATAGCTGGTTCCTCGCCCCCCCTTATACGCTGTAAGAGGACGCAACTGATGGTCAAACTGTCGCGCATGGCACGGTTGGCGCTGCTCGCCGGGGCGCTGGCGGCGCACGCTGCCACGGTCCAAATTGCCGCTGCTCAAGACACCGTGGAAGATACCGCCAAGGCGAACACCATTTTCAATAGCCTCGTGACCGAAGGCGTGGCCATCACGCCAGAAGTCACTGTGCAAGTGACCCCGCCGGCGGTCACCGAAACCATGACCGCCCAGGAGCAGTTGGACGCCATCGCGAAGGTGTCGGGCAAGAGCGCGGCATCGTTCATCAGCAATTCCAGCTTGTTTCCCGCCGTGTCGATCAAGCCGATTACCGATGCCAAGGGCAATCGGGTTGGCACGCGGCTGGATTTCTGGTTTGTGGCCATGGGCGATTTGAAGACCGCTTCCGATGCTGGGTTGCTGAACGACCTGGTTGAAATCAGCGATGCGGAGAAATCGCTCCCGCGCGAAGCCCGGGCCCTCACCCCCGAGGAACACAAGGCCCGCGGCCTCGAAGAAACCGTTCGCGGCAGCTACGAGGATTGGTATTACGGCATCAATGTGCCGGTGATGAACCAGGTGCAATTGAGCGGCATTGGGTTCGCCAACCGCACCAGCAGCCCCGAGAGTATCCTGGCCGCCATCAACTACTTGCCCAAGTACCGCGACGATGCCGAGTTCCCCTCGGTGTGGCGCAAAGTGACCAATCGGGCGGGCGTGGTCGGGCTCGACGACGAGCGCCATCCCTACCAGGGCCTGGGCGGTTATCTCAAGGCTACGCAGCTTAAGAGCGAAAAGGCCATCTTCATCGAGGTCCATGTCGTGTTCGCCCAGCCTGAAGCTTGGTTCGGCTCCCGCGATCCGCTGGGCAGCAAACTGCCCGGGGCGATCCGCAAGAACACCAGCAAGTTCGCCCGGGAACTGAAGCGGGCGGCGGCGCAGTAGCGGCAGCAGTTGCTCCACACGACCTAACCGAGCCGCGCCCCCCGCCGAACACGCCGGGCCGCGCTCTCCCACGGGGCGAGCGCGTGGATCACGCCACACGCTTCATGCGGTTGATCGCTCCAACAGGTGGCACGTGGGCGCCCGCTCCATAGACGCGGGTAGCCATCGGCGGCCCCGGGGATCCCATCAACGATTCAAGCAACAACGGCCCAGGTGGCCTGTCGCCGTTGGCCGTTTCAGGCATGGGGCAGGCGGAGAGTTGATCTGCGAAGTCACACGCTTTATGGCAAAAAACCAGCAATTACGGCTCGCATGGCAACAGAATTGCTCGGCGGTCTTGGTTGCTGTCCGACTGGGACCTGTCACGATTCGTTCTTGGTAGATGGGCTGAAATCGTGTTAGACTCAGTCAGGCCACCAACTACAAGGAGCTGCAATGCAAGCCACAAAAGACAAAGTCGTCAGCATCGACTACACCCTCACCGATGATGACGGCAACACACTCGATACATCGCAAGGCCGTGGACCATTGGCCTATCTGCACGGAGCCGGCAACATCATCCCCGGTTTGGAAACCGCCCTCGAAGGCAAGTCGCCCGGCGACTCCTTTACCGTGACGGTGCCAGCCACCGATGCTTATGGCGAGCGCGATCCGGAACTCATTCAGCCGGTTCCGCGCGACCGTTTCCCGACCGATGCCGAAATTGAAGTGGGTTCGCAGTTCCAGGCGCATACGCCCGAAGGCACCCGCACGATCACCGTGGTCGACGTCCGCGAAGCGGAAGTCGTGATCGATGCCAACCATCCCTTGGCCGGCAAACCATTGACGTTCGCCATCCAAGTGGTGAATGTCCGCGATGCCGAGCCTGCCGAACTCCAGCACGGCCACCCGCATGGCCCCGGCGGTCACGACCACTAGGCCATCTGGTACCGCGGGCGCCGATAGGCGCTTGAGTCGTACCACACCCGCGGCCGGGCAACCCGGCCAACGAACCGCATCAACGCAGCGAGCCCGCGGAAGGATTGACCTCCCGCGGGCTCGTTTACTGCGCTGATCAGGGTGATGCCTCCCCGGGACCAAGAGCCCGCGCGCCAGCGGGTGCGCGGGGCAGCCATGGTCCAGGGAGACAACGTTACTGTGACAACGTTACTGTCTGGCCTGAACGAACGCGCCGCTTACTTGGCGGCCGTCGCGGCATCGGCCGCTTGCGGTTGGGGCGGTTCGAACTTGCGGATCTCTTGTCCGTTGGCGGCGTCCCACACCCGCAGCACGCTGTCTTCGCCGCCGCCCACGATGATGTTGCCGTCGGCCGAAACGGCGACGGTATACATGTAGTCGGTGGCGCCGCTGAAGGTGCGGACATTGGCGCCGTTGTCGGTGCGGCGGCGGTGAATCAGCTTATCGCCGCCCGCGGCAACCACTTCCGTGGTGTTGCCCACGAACTCGATGGCGGTTAGCTGCTTGCTGAACCCGGTGATGGTTCGCCGCTGCTCACCCGTTTCTACGTCCCAGACCTTAATCACCTGGTCGGCACCGCAGGTCGCCAGAACCTTGCTGTCGAACTGCCAGCTTACGCCCAGCACGTGATGGGTGTGGCCTTCATACGAGCGGACCATTTCGCCAGTGGCCACGTTCCAAACCTTGAGGAACTTATCGGCCGCGCCCGAGGCCAGCAGGTTGCTCTCGCGGGAGAACTCCACGCCGAACACGGTATCGCTGTGAGCGTCGACGAACTCGCGGACGAGCTTGCCGTCGGCCACGTTCCAGATTTTCAACTCGCCGCTCCGTGAAGGCTCGCCGCCGCCGGTGGCCAGCAACTTGCCATCAGAACTGAAGTCCAGGGAGATCACCCGATCGACCAGCGGCGAATCGCCGGTGCCGATCGTGCGGACGAGTTTCCACTCGGGGTTGGTTTCCCAAACCACCACGGCCTTGTCGTCGGACACGGAAGCCAGTTGCGTGTCGCCAGTGTACGCCAAGCCGCGAACAGCGGCCGAGTGACCCACCAGCACGTCCAGCGGCTTGCCGTCGGCCGCGCTGAAGGTATGCACCAGCTTGTCGTCGCCCGCCAGGGCAAACTCAAGTCCATCGGGCGAGAAGGCCGCCGCTTGCCAAGGCTGCTCGCTGTCCGTTGAGGCCTTCTGGGCCGCAGCCAGTTCGTCCTGCAGCTTCTTCAGCTCAGCTTCAGCCTGCTGATGCTCTTTCTCACGAGCAGGGATGGCGTCCTCGGCCTTCTTGAGGTCGGCCTGGGCCAACTCCAGGGCCTTTTGGGCCGAGTCGAGTGCCCGCTTGGCATCGGCCAACGCCTTATCCGTATCCTCCAGTGGCTTCTTGGTGGCGTTCAGCTTGTTCTCGGCATCCTTCTGCTTCTGTTGAGCATCCGCCAGCGCCTTGTCGGCGTCGGCCTTGGCCTTTTTCAGGCCGTCGTTGTCGGGGTCCTTGTCGAGCGCTTCCTTGGCCTTGGTGGCGGCTTCCATCGCCTTTTTCAGAGCGGCGTCGGCCTCGGCCAGGACCTTGGCGGCCGCCTCATTGTCGGCCTTAGCCTTGTCGGCGGGGCCCTGCTTGTCCTTGACTTCCTTCTCCGCGGCGGCAACCGCCTCTTGCGCCTTCTTGGCCGCTTCGGCCTTGGTCGGCGCGTCCTTCTTGGCCGCATCGACCGCCGCGTTCGCCGCGTTCAACAGGGTCTGTGCCAGTTGCACGTCTGAGGTCTTTTGTGCCACCAGCCGTTGGGCGCGGACGTCGCCCTTCACCTCGGCCAATTGCTGACCGTTGGTTGCGTTCCACAGCTTGGCGATCTTGTTGGGCGAGGCCGAAACGAGCTTCTGGCCGTCGTGGCTGACTGCCACCGAAACCACCGGGCCGCCGTGGTTCATCGTGCGGACCGCCTGGCCGTTCGCGGTATTCCAGTGACGGATCGAACCGTCGGTGCTGCCGGAGATGATCTGCGCGGCGTCGGTGGGAAGCGTCGCCAGCGAGGTAACCGGTTGGCTGTGACCGTTCAGTTCCTTGTCGAGCAGTTCTTCGGCCGGTTTGCTCAGGTCGGCCACGTTCCATACGCGGATCGTATTGTCGCCGCCGCCCGTGGCGACCTTGCTGCCGTCGCCCACCACGGCCAGGGCTGCTACCGGTTGGGGCGTTTCCAGCTTGCCCTGCTCTTTGCCATCGGCCGTGGTCCAGATGCGGACCGTCTTGTCGGCCGAACCGGTGAACACCTTCGAACCATCGGGGGAGAAAGCGACTGCGGTCACGTTCTCCGCGTGGCCGTTCAGCTTGGCGCCCGGCTTGCCCGAGCCCAGGTCAAACAGTTGCACCGTCTTGCCGGAGGCGACGGCCAGCTGCTTGCGGTCGCTGCTGATGGCCGTGGCCGTGGCGGCGGCGTCCACCGCGAACTTGTGGGCCTGCACGTTCTGCGGGCGTTCCCACAGCTTTACCACCTGAAACCCGCCCGAGGCCAGCAGCGTCCCGTCGGGGCTGAACGCCAGCGACTGCACCAGGTCGCGGTGCGCCACGCCGGGGTTCTTGTACAGGCCCGAGGAAATCAATTCCGGATCGGTCAGCCGCCCGATCTCGCGGCCGGTGGGAACATGGTAGAGGAAAATCTGGTTCGCGCGGCCGGCGGCGGCATATTGGCCGTCGCGGGTGAGGGCGGCCGCATACACCGGATTCACGCCGGCGGGCAGCGGCGTGAACACCACCTTACTGCCTGAGACGCTGCCCGTGGCCCCCTGGTCGATCCACAGCTTGATCAGGCCGAGTTCCTCGGGGGTGAGGTTCTTGGCGTTCACCTTGTTATCTTGCGGTGGCATGATGGGTTCTTCGGCATGCGATGCCACCTTGAGCAGGTAGCTTTCTGCCGATTTGCCGGGCACCACCGATGGTCCCAAGGCGCCGCCCTTGATCATGGCCTGCGGGGTCTCCAGCACCAGCTCGCTTTCGGCGTCCGTGGCGTTGTGGCAGGCCAGGCAATTCCGCTTCATGATCGGCAGGATTTCCTTCTCGAAATCCACCGGCTCATTGCGTTTGACTTCGGCAATGGCGATCGGTTCGGCCAACGCGGACGTCGGCAACAGCACCGCCAGCGTGCAGCAGGCGGACAGGCCAAGTTGAATGGCGTAACGCATGATCAAACCTGACTGAGGAGAAACGTGCGGGATGTTGTTAGGAGTTCTTCACGACGCCGGCGTGCCGGGGGTTACTTGGCTTCCGCGGCTTCGACCGTCAGCGGCAGGGCGGTTGTCACTTCCAGGTTCTGGTTGTTGAACCGGGCCGTGGCCTTCAGCGTGAGGCCGTGCGTCCCGGCGGCGGCCGCCGCTTCCGCCTCGATGGTCAGCTTTGCCTGGTTCTGGCCCTTCTCCACGTTGCCGCGGGCGGGTTTGACGCCGCGGGCGGAACCGGGCACGGTCAGTTCAAGCGTGACGGGATCGGCGTAGTCGTACAACCGCTCAATCGTCACGGTGACTTCAACCTTCTCACCCTGGCGAACTTTGGCCGCGCTCAGATCATTCAGCTTGATGGGCGCCGGCGTGACATTCAACACCACGGGCGTGGAAGGTTCAAAAACGTTGATCTTGCGGAGCGTCGCATCACGCTTGCGATCGGCCACCGCGCGGTCGGCCACCGGCTTCTCGGCCTGCACGGCCCGCAGCATGGCATCCGCCTCGGTCTTGGCCTTGTTGGCCTCCGTTACGGCCGTGGCCGCCGCTTGGGCAGCCTGCTGCGCCTCGGCCAGGGCCTTCTTGGCGGCTTCGACGGCTTCAGCCGCCTGCTGCTTGGCCTTGGCCAGGTCTTCCTTTTCGGGCTCCTTGGCTGCGGCCGCTTCTGCGGCCTTGAACTTGTCCTCCGCCGCTTTGAGCGCGGCGGAGGCATCGGTTGCTGCCTTGTCCGCCGCGGTCTTGGCGTCGGTTGCGGTCTTGACAGCAGCCGCCTGCTCCTTGGCTTTCTTGTCGGCCTCGGCAATCAGGTCGGTAATCTTCTTCTGATAAGCTTCGGCCTCGGCCACCAGTTCTTCGTTGCGGATGTAATCCACTTGCGCCGCAGCCAGCAGGTTGAACGACAGCGGTTCCGGCGAAGCGTTGTTCTGAATGTCGATCTTGAGCTTGCCTTCGGTCTGGTTGGCGTTGACCGTCAGGTTGGCTACCCGCACCGTGTTGGGCAGGCCCGTGGCCGACAGCGTCACGTTGCCGTTGAACTTGCCGCGCCGAGTGACCTTGATCGGCACTTCGATACTGCCTGCCCTTGACATTTCGAGGGCCTTACCGTCACCCACTTCCACGGCGAATGCTGCCTCTTCGGCTTCGCTGACCCCCAGGACAAATTCCTGGGTGAGCCGCGAGCGGGCCGGGGTGTTCTGCGCACCTGGCCAGACGACCGCGCCGCCGCGGGCTTCGCGAACCAATTCACGTTCGGCAACCTTGGCCTTGCCGACGATGCGGATGGCACCGGCCCAGCCCTTGGCATCGGCCGCCGCGGTGAACACCAGCGGCACCGAATTCTGGCTCGGCCCGATGGTCACGCTGCGGCATTGCACGCCCGGAGGCAGGCCTTCGGCGGAAACCTCAATCGGCCCGTTGAAACCTTCGCGGCGCAGGGCCATGACATTGACCATCACGTTGCCGCCCCGCCGCAGCAGCGGCGACCAAATGCTCACCTGGTTGTTCTGGTTGGTGGGCATCGGCGCCAGCGCCACCAGGCGGAAATCGGGCTCGGCCGGGCGAATGGCCACGCGATAGACAAACCGCGGATCTCCGCTGTAGTACAAGTCGCGAATCAGCAGGCGATAGGTCCCATCGGCCGGGACCGTGAAGCCGTAGCTGGGATCATCGGCCGACGTGTTGAAAGCAAAGCCGCCCACGTTGACGGCGGTGTCGTCGATCTCGCGGATGTCGGAGACTTGCTCCTTGCCTTCGGCATTGACCTGGACGCGCTGCAGCAGCAGGTAAGGATCGGTGGCCGCCCCCATCCGCTGCGAGTACACCTCGATCCAGTAAGACTCGCCCTGCTTGGCGTCAAACTGCACGTAGTCCACGTCGCGCGGTTGCTGGAAACGGCCCACAAACTCGCACGGCAGCGTGACCTTCTGGGCCTTGCTGGCCGGCTGGTTCGGCTCCTGCTCCAGCACAACCGGTGCCGACGAGAAGCCCAGCAGCACCGGATTGGAATCACCTTGGGGGCTCTTGAGGCGGTAGCTGAAACCGTCGATCCATGAGCCCGAGGCGAGAATGTAATTCTCGGTTTCGAGCTTGCCGGTAGCGCTGGGCTGCGGCACGTCGATCGTGACTTCCAGCTTTTGAAGCGGGCGGCCGCCGACAGTTTCATTGGTTGGCTGCCCGCCGGGCAGGTTGCGGCCGTATACCTCGAACCTGGTCTTGCTGCCCGGCGCGGCCGCGCTGGGATACACAAAATCAATGTAGGGCCGCTCGGCGATCTGCAGCCGGTAAACGTGGTCGTTGCCGCCGGCGTAGACAAAGTCGTTCACCTTCACCACGTAGGTGCCCTCGGCCGGCACGGCGAAGTCGATCAGCGGGTCTTTGCCCTCGGTATCGCGGTCGGCGTCGATCTGTTGGCCTTGGTCATCGTACAGGGTGAGCGTGGCATCAATGGGGGAGTCGATCCGTTCGCCAAACACCTGGATGATGAGCCGCTGGCCGGCCTTGGCCTGAAACTTGAACCAGTCCACATCGGCCGCGCTGTTGGATCGTGCGTTGACCACTCCCAGGGGAATTTCTTGCGCGGTTTCGATCGTATTGTTGGGTTCGGTTTCAACCGTTTCTTCCAGATCGCTCACCGCAAACAAGCGCGCGTTGGAGATGCCAAACTTGCCGATCGCGCGGATATCGTACAGGCCAGGCGGTACGTCGCTGGCAATCGAAACCACAAAGGTATTGGGCACCACCTGGGGGCCTTCTTCAAACGGCTTGGGATCGCGGGTCTTGGGCGCCGCCGAAAGGCCAGGATGCGAAAAGTGGAGCTTGTCGGCCAGGTCCAGGTCGGTGCCGGAGACCGTGACCTCCACCGTGCTGCCCTGCGCTCCGCCAGTCGGATAGATGCTGTTCAAGCGGCTGGTCGGAAGCTGGGCCCACGCCGCAGTACACACCAGACAGGCGGCCATACCTGCGGCGCGCGAAAACCAAACTGCGATAGCCTGGTACGACATGGATAACTCCTTGGGATGGATGACTCACCGGTGGGGGCGGGCAGCCACGCCGCAACGAGGCGGTGCGACTGTCAGAGCCGGGGGCGGGGTTCGCTAGGGAAGCAGGTGTAGGTCGGTGGACGCAGCAAGCGCCGGCAGGAATGATCCACAAACTTGGATACTACTATAATCACTTCTGTAGCCGTTAGCACCTTTCACACCCTTAAATTGGGCGGAATCTGCGGCGCCACGGCAGGACGCACGGGGATGACCGGCCCTCGGCATCCATTGCCAGCCCGGCAGGCCCAGCGGGCCCAGGCTCCAGGCGACTTAATGTCAAGCTGGCCTTGCATTTGGGCGACTTGCACCCGGTAAGAATTGGGCAAACTTTAGGGGGCGTTACGGTTTTTCTAAGAAAAGTTTGGCGCCCACGACACGCTGCCGCAGCAGCCAACCATGCGCGCCTCAAACCGCGCGGTGCGTGCGAAGCGGGCAGGACGATGCAGCCCCAACAGCGGCGACCGCGAAGGGGCAGTCCCATCCCAGGCCAGCGCCGCAATACCAGCCACGGGCAAAGCACAGGCTACGGCGCAGCGCAGGCTACAGCGCAAAACAAAGGCGGGAGGCCTTAAGCCTCCCGCCCTCGTTGCTGGTTGTTCCGAACCAATCCCCGGTTTGCCTGGTTGCACCCTTGGTCGGGATGCTGCCAAGCGGCCCCAGGGTCGAACGGTTAGTGGTTGAACAAGAATTCCTTGGTGTTGATCAACGCCCAGAGGATGTCCTCGTACGCCACCTGCTTCTGGGCTTCGTTCTTGGCGATGTGGGCCAGGGCCACCTCGAGCTCGTTGGCCTGAGGCTCGCGCGAGAACGCCCAGAAGTACAGTTCGCGAATCTTTTCCTCATCCGACCGCTCGTTGTCGGCGGCCAGTTTCTTCGCCCGGCCATCGCCGGCTGACAGCTTGCCCTGCACCTCGTTGGAGTTCAGCAGGTGCAGGCTCTGCGCCAGGTTGGCCTCCGAAGAACGCTCGCACTCGCAGGCGCTTTCCGCTTGCGGGCGGCCGAACACCGTGAGGAAGTAGTTCATGCTGCCGCTGTCGGGCAGTTGCACGGCACGAACCGTGGCCGGCAAACCCGAGAACGTGGTCTTGGTTCCGGTCACCTGGTCGATCGCGTCCAGCAGCACTTCGGCATTCAGCCGCTTGGGATAGTAGCGGGAGAAGTTCTGCTTGTCGTTGGCGTTGTACTCGTTGGGCAGGGCGCTCAACTGGTACGTCTTGCTCTGGCAGATCGTCCGGATCAAGTCCTTCAGGTCGAAGCCCGACTTGATGAAGTGATCGGCCAGGGAGTTGAGCAACTCGGGATTGGAAGCCGGGTTGGTCACGCGCATGTCGTCCTCGGGATCGACAATGCCGCGGCCAAAGAAGTGCTTCCAGTACCGGTTGACCAGCGACTTGGCGAAGAACGGGTTGGCCGGATCGGCCATCCAGTCCACCATCGCATGGCGGGGATCTTCATCCGCCGACAGCTCCACCGGGTCGGCATCCAGCCCGGTCGGGGCCAGCCGCTGGCCGGTCTTGGGGTTGGTGGCGCCGGCGGTTCCGCGGCGGTGGTAGATACGCTCTTCGTTGGGTTCCAGGCCCGGCTTGCGGCCCACCTGGGAGAAGAACGCCTGGAAGCTGTAGTAGTCGTCCTGACTCCACTTCTCAAACGGGTGATGGTGGCAGCGGGCACATTGGATGCGCAGACCCAGGAACAACTGGGCCGTGTCTTCCACCTGCTCGTCGGCCGTCCGCACCTGCTTGAACCAGGTAACGGCGGGCTGCCGGCTCACTTCACCCGAGGCGGCCAGGATGTCGCGGACGAACTCATCGTACGGCCGGTTCTCGTGGAAGTTGGTACGGATCCAGTCGTGGAAGGCATAGTTGCCGCGGACGGAGACATTTCGATCCCGCTTGATCCGCAGCACGGCCGCCCACTTGTTGGCGAAGTAATCAGCGTAGTCAATGCTCGACAGCAGGCGGTCGATCAGCTTGGCACGCTTGTTGGGGTCGGTATCGTTGAGGAAGGCCTGACTTTCTTCCAGGGTTGGAAGGCGGCCGGCGATATCAATGCTCACGCGGCGAATGAACGTGGCATCGTCGCACACCTCCGAAGGCGGAACCCCCAACTCTTTCAGCTTGTTGAACACGTGCTGGTCAACGAAGTTAGCCGGCTGGGGCAGGTTCTGCACGTCCACGCCCAGCGGGATGCTGGCTCGGAACACATCGACATGACCCTGGTAGCGGGCCATGATCGCCACTTCGCCCGTCAGATCGAGCGTCTTGACGACGCCTTCCGGCGTGACTTCCGCCATCTCCGGATCGTTGGGATCGTACTGAGCCATCCGGGTGACGTCTTGGCTGGAACCGTCGCTGTAGTGCGCGACTACCTTGATCTGCTGTTCGCCGCCGCGAATCATCGAGCGGCTGCGGGGCAGCACTTCAATGCTTGTCACCTTGGGATCTTCGTCGCTGCCGTAGGGCATGCCCTGGAGAATCCAGCGGCGAATCAGCCGGTATTCGTGACTATCGGGCTCGAGGCGTTGGCCGCCACCGTGGGGCAGCTTGTTGATCGCCTTGAGCAGCAGCAGGCTCTGGTCGGGAGCGGCCGGGAACAAGCGCCGCCCACGGCCTTCCTTCACCAGGTACTCGTAATCTTCCGAGGGCTCAAAGCCCAGCAGGGCCAGCTTGAAACCGTTCTGACCGCTGGCTTTACCGTGGCAACCGCCACCGTTGCAGCCCAGCTTGGTGAAGATCGGCACGATCTCGTTGGGGAAGTTGATCGGCAGTTCGTTGCCCACGTGCGAAACCTCGATGGCAACCTGGCCGGTTGCGCCCTCGGGGCTGCGGGCGGTGATCACGGTCTGGCCGTTGGCCAGGGGGGTGACCATGCCGGTGGCATCGATCTGCACAATGCCCGAAGGCTCGGTTTCATACGCCACTTTCCGCGTGTAATCGCGAAACTGGCCCGAGTCGTAAACGCCGGAAACGACCAGTTGAAGCCGGTCGTCGGCCCCCCGCAGGCGGCCGATCTCTTCGCTGCCAGCGATGACCTCGAGCTTCTGGAGCTTCCCTGGATCGCCAAGCCCAGGGGCTTCGGCGGCATCGGCAGCGCTTGGGAACACTCCCAGGGCTGCAATGATCGCGAACCAGGCAAAACGCTGAAGAACCATTGGTGTCCCTCCCCGTGTAGGGTTTGCGCAGGCTTGATCGTGTTTCGGACAACTGGGCCCTGGCCGCGAGCCAGTCGCAGCGGTGGGTCGGTGGGTCAGGTTTCGTTGATTGTTGCGCGGCGGGTGCCGGCGAGGGCGTATCTCGCGGGTGGCAAGCTTGCTGGTCGCTCGCCGCTTCGCCCCGCTACGCAAGAATCAATATTGGGTGTGGGTGGTTGGGGTGGTGCGCTGCGGCAGGTGTCCCCCCCGCTTGGCAGCGCTCTTGGATCAACGGCCGATTATAACACCGCTCAAACAACACCTTGCAAGCTCGTTTCCCACTTTTTGCCAAAAAATCAGCATCCGTTGATGCGTTCTGGGGGGCCTACCTGCCCTCGCGGCCTATACAAATTGCCAAATGCGGGCGATTGGTTTCATGGATTGGCACCGTGGGCTTCGGAGATGGAACACCCTCGAGCGTGTTGAAACGCGCCATGCCCGGCAAGAACGGGGGGCACTCATCGCGTCGCGCCAGACCAAAAGGCTCGCCCCGGGGAAAACGCCCGCACACGCCCAAGGTGCGGCCGCTTTTCACCCGCGGCACACGGGGTTCCCCCGCAGCGACACAACCGCTAGACCCCACTGCGGTTGCGGCCTACCATGAACTGCTCAACTCCTTCGAAGAAGCAGGATGATATGTCCACGGAGCTGTCAGGCGAACTGCAACAGGCCGCACACGACGTGCTGGGCTATCTCAATTTGTCTTCCGGCACGCCGGACCCTGGATTCCTGCGCCAACTCAATCTCCTGTTTGCGGAGCTGGAAGACCAGCAACCCCTCGGCCCGGAAGGCCCAAAGCCCTGGGATGTGTGCCAGCGGCTGCACCGGCAATTGCGGGACGAGTTGGTCCGTGCCCGCGGAACCTCGGCCGCGTTTCGCGAAACCGCGCAGGCTGAAGCCGTATTAGACCTGGTGTTCGTGCACCTGCTGCCGGCCTATCGCGAGTTTCATTGCGACCTGTTATTCCACCAGGACGATGCTTCGCTGTTCCGGCCGTTCTTCCTGGGCCGGGCTTGCGAGGCCGTGTTGCAGGAAGGCGGCCCCTGGGACGACCCTGGGCGCATCATCCCGGCCGCCATCGACCGGCTCAACGATTTCATCGGCCATCGGCCGGTCGCCGTGCTGCATAACCAGCGGATGGAACCCTACAAGCACGAGTGGGTGCGGCCCATCCCGCTGTATATCGAGGGAGCGGGCGTGGCCGTGGGCAAGTACCACGATGTGGTTGCCAAGGCGCTGGAAATTCTTCGAGAAACCGACCGCGACATCCTGGACCTGGCGTTCTTTGAACTGGAACGGATGGAGGAACTGGCGCTCGATCCGCGCGCCTACGACTTCGACCACCCGGCCAACCAGCGCATTAACTACCAGTTTGGGCAGTGGGACCCCAACCGGATCGACAACCGGGGACTGTACCGCCGGTTTGTCGTCACGCAAGTCACCATCGATGCCTTGCTGGAACGAACCACCAGCACCCGCAGCATCCCTGCCGACGAACTGCTGTTTGAAGCGGCCGCCGTCTTGGCCGGCACCATCTTAATGGCCTCGGGTGTGAGCGGCCGTGGCCCCGACACGCACGACTCGGGCACCAGCCTGGCGACGCTGCTGCCCCAGATTGCCTATTACCGCGATATCTTTTACGAGCGCCTGCTGGCCAAGATCGGAGGGGAGCATGGCCGCCGGCTGCGCGAGGAAGCCCGCGTCCGCCAGCAGCCCTTTGCCGATGCCCGGCAGCATCTCAACCGCCGCTTGGCGCGGCTGCGGGCAACCCAGCAGCAGCACGTGTACCTGGCGGGCATTTTCGCCAAGATGGGCTTCACGGAGGCCAGTCGCCGGCAGGTGGCGATCGTGCCGGTGGCTTCGGCGCGGATGCAGTGCGAGATTCACTGCCGCCTCACCACGGCCAACCTGGCCATCAAGCAGGGTGATTTGGCGTCGGCCGCTCAAACGGCGCGCGAGATTGAATCGCTGCTGCACCGCGCGATCGAGTGCGGCGCGATGATCGACCCTTGGAACCTGCTGGGCTTTGGCGCCCAATTCAGTTTGTTCCCGGCCCTGGAAAACAGCGTCCGCGACGTGCGGGCCGATGATCTGGTGGATACCGTGCGCGACCTTTTCGCTCTGCGGTCGCGCATCCAAAGCGAGGCGGCGGCGGCCGGGCAGTTGCAACTGGCCGACGACGTGGCGGCGGAAACCGACCAACTGGCCCAATGGTGGGACCGCTTCGCTTCGGCCGAGGTGAGCGAGGTTGAAGGTTTCTCCGGCAAGGAAGCCGCCGACTCGGCCCGGCACGTGGCCCGAGCCTTGGGCGAATGGCACAAGGCGGGCGCGGCAGCGGGCGACATCGCCTTTTGGCGGGGCCAGGTCGAACAATTCAACAGCACCAAGGCTTACGCGGAGGTGGTCTCGGCCCTGATCGATCAGCAGGACCTGCGCGGTTCGGCCGCCCTGATGATGGCCTGGCTGAGCCGTGTGGATCAGGCGCCACTGGAAGAAGGCGATCACAGCTTCAACCGTCTCGCCCTGCGGTGGATGAATACGCTGCGGCTTCAGACCGATATGCCGGCCGTGCAGCGGTGGCAACTGTTGCGGTGGTTCTTTGATTATTTGGAGGCCAACGCAGGCGAGTACTGGGAGGTGCCCAAGGCCACGTGGCCCGACGGCCTTTCTGCCGTGGTTGAGGAACCGTTCGACGAGGACGAGGAGTTCGACGACGAGGAAGACGAGGACCCGTTCGCCGCCGCTTACGAAGGCGTGGTGTACCGCGATTCCACCCGCGACGGCATTGAAAGCGAGCTGTTCGACCCCACCAGCCCGGCCACCGAGTACGAACTCGATCAGGAGTCGGCCCGGCTGCATCGCCGGATCGGTTTCCTGGCCACACTCACGGAGCTATGGCGGATTGCCGGCGTGCTGCTGTGCGAAACGATGTCGCCCCCCCAATCCACTCGCACGCGGAAAGGCAAGCAGGCTTGCCAGACCCAGCCGCAGGATGCGCCGGTTACCGGCAGCCAGGCAGGCAGCAGTCCAACAGGCAGTCAAGCCGCCCAGGAGGCCGCCGATCCTGCTCTGCCGGATGCGGCCAAGGCGTGGCTGGCGCGGTGCGTGCAGTTGCGGCAACAACTCCAGCGGTTCCTGACGGAGATTCATCGGCACCCGGTGCCCGAGCCTTCCACCAGCCACGAAAGCCTGGTGGAGTACGACCGCCGCCAGTATGTCAAGGAGATGCTGCTGGACCATGCGATCCGCACGGTCGTATCGGCCGGCGCGGCGATTCGTTCGTTGCTCACCACCGATTGCTGCCCGATTCCCGAGGAAGGCTTGGAGCCTTGGGAGCAAAAGGCGGTGCTGCTGCTGCGGGCGGCCAGGGCCAATCAGCTCAAACGTATTGCGTCGCTGTACCGCCAATACGAGGCGGCCTGTGCCGATCAGCCGTTGCTCTATGTGCCGGTCTCACGGGGCGGCGATCCGCGCGACATGGTCAATGCCCAAACGTTGCTCCAAACGCATTCGCAAATCCTGACGGTACTGCCGCGGTTGGGCCGGATCGATCTCACCTGCAAACTGCTGCACGTGGCCCGCGAAAACGAAATGGTCAATCCGGTTGGCCGCGGCGCCGTGAGCGAGTACGACCGGCTGTTCACCACCGGGTATCGCGGCGTGGTCGAGCAGATCATCAACAGTCCCAGCCCGCACCCGGTCCCTTCGACCGATGCCGACGCCGAGTTGGTGGACTGCCTCAACGAGATCACCGAAAAGCTGTTGCGGCTCTGGTTGGCGCATAGCTCGTCGTTGCGGCTCTCCGTGCTGGAGCCGCTGATGAGCGAGGCCGCCTGGCGCAAGACGGCGCGGTTCATCCAGAAATACGGCCACGACTTGTTCGTGCCGATGTTTCTGAGCGAAGGCAATCTCCGCGGCATCACGCATCAAGGCGCGGAGACGTTCCTGGAAAACCTGCTTCAAGATCCCGATGCGGCCGATGAACTGACCCTGCTCCGCGATATCGAGAAAGGCAAGTCGCTCAAGTCGCTGGCTCCGCAGCTAGACCTGATTATCCACGCACTGCTGGAGAACTACGCCGAGTACAACGATTACAACCACACCACCACGCAGTCCGACCGCGGCGAGTTGCTGTACTGCCTGCTCGACTTTCTCCGCGTGAAAGTGAGCTACGACCGCATCGCCTGGAATCTGCAGCCCGTGGTCCTGGTGCATGAGCTGCTGGTCCGGCACGGGCGTACGGCCGCAGCCGAGCTATGGCGGCGGAGCGTGGCCGACCAGACCGCCGACACGGCCGACCATCACATCTCCCGCTACAATGAGCTGACGCACAAGTACGGCATGCAACTGCCCACGGTGGCCGACCGGTTGCAGGAACGATTCGTGCGGAACCTGGAACTGGATTGCCTCAAGGCCATGATCGCCCCGGCCATCCAGGAGCTTCAAGAAGGCAAGCCGACCGAAACCTTCGACCGGCTCGAAGAAGGCATCAACCAGTTCGCCCAAACGCCGCGCGGCGTGGGGTTGGATGTCCCCTCCTGGCTCATGATCCTGGACGACGAAGCGATGGAAGTGATGGCCGAGCGGCAACCCGAACTCAGCCACCGCTATTGCGATCTGATTCCCTGGAACGCGATTTCGCTCGACGATATCCGCCAGCAGCTTGACGATTGGGAGTAACGCCCGCCGGCTCATGCCACAAACTGCCCAGCGAAAGGTACCCCCTTCTCCTGCATTGTGCTGCTGCCCGCATCTTCTCTGCCCGTCTGTTTGCTACAGGTTCACTACCCATGGAACTTGCCAACCAACATTTTCTGGTTACCGGAGCGGCGTCGGGGTTGGGAGCGGCCACGGCCAGGCGGCTGGTCACGGCAGGTGCCCGCGTCACGCTGCTGGACCGCCATGCCGACGGCGTTGCTCAGATGGCCGAACAGCTTGGCGAACACACCATCGGCATTGCCGGCGACGTGACGGCCGAGGACGACGTGGCCCAGGCCATCCGCCAGGGCCAGGAAAAACTCGGCCCACTTGCCGGAGCGGTCAACTGCGCTGGCATCGCCCTGGGGGCCCGCGTGCTCTCCAAGGCCGGGCCGCACCCGCTGGACGACTTCGCCCGCGTGCTCCAGGTCAATCTCGTGGGCACGTTCAACGTGATTCGACTGGCTGCGGCAGCCATTGCCGAAAGTCCGCCGGGCGAGGACGGCGAACGTGGCGTGATCGTCAACACGGCGTCGTGCGCGGCATTCGATGGCCAGGTCGGCCAGGCCGCCTATTCCGCCTCCAAGGCCGGTGTGGCCGGCATGACACTGCCCATCGCCCGCGAATTGGCCCGGTTTGGCATCCGCGTGGTTACGATCGCGCCGGGCGTGTTCGAGACCCCGATGATGGCGGCCATGAGCGACGAGGTACGGCAGTCGCTGGCGGCCCAGGTGCCGTTTCCGCAGCGACTGGGCCGCCCCGATGAATACGCCGCCCTGGTTGTCCACATCTGCGAGAACCGGATGCTCAACGGCACGGTGCTGCGCCTGGACGGCGCGCTGCGCATGGCCGCCAAGTAGGTGCAGATGCTTGCATCCGGTGAATGGACTGGGAATTGCTCTCGACGCTTCCGGACAACAACTGGGAACTGGGGACGGGCAACGAATCATGAAAAACTTGGACCGCATCACGCTCGATCCTAATGTCATGGGCGGCAAGGCATGCATCCGTGGCATGCGGGTCACAGTCGGGACGATTCTGAATCTGCTGGCCGCCGGCCGCACACGCGATGAGATCCTCAAGGCATACCCTTACCTGGAGCCTGAAGATATCGACCAGGCGTTGGCATATGGGGCATGGCGTGTCGAAGAGCGAGAGGTTCCGCTGATGGTGAAATGACCATCAAACTTCTTATCGACACGAACCTTTCGCCGGACTGGGGGCCGACGCTGCAAGCGAATGGATGGGACACGGTGCATTGGTCCCAGGTTGATAATCCACACGCTTCCGATCGGGAACTGATGGATTGGGCCCAATCGCACGGCGGCGATTGTAATTGCCGCACTTAAGCAACATGAGGAAGTGACGTGTAGGGCCGGTTCCACCGGCCACATGGCGACTTTGCGCCTGTTGATGGTACGATCCTATCCACCGCGCGCGGCATACAGCGCCGTGGTGCGCGTGAACACGGCGGAAAAGTGCCTCGCCGGTTGGGGGAACGCAATGGCTGCCTCCATGAAAACCCAGTACTACACGGCGACGAGCCTCGATGGTTTCATCGCCACCGAAGACGACTCGCTCGATTGGTTGTTTCCGCTGGGCGACGTAAACGATACGAGCTATCCCGAGTTTATTGCCGACGTTGGTGCCCTGGCGATGGGCTCGGCCACCTATGAATGGATGCTGCGGAATGCCGACCTGGTCACCGCCGAGGTCGGGGCACCGTGGCCTTATGACCAGCCAACCTGGATCTTCACCCACCGGGTATTACCGGCCATGGAAGGTGCCGAGATCCGCTTTGTCCAAGGCGACGTGAGGGCGGTACACGCCGCAATGCGTGAAGCGGCGGGGGCGAAGAATATCTGGATTGTGGGCGGTGGCGACCTTGCCGGGCAGTTCTTCGACGCGGGCCTCTTGGATGAAATCATCGTGCAAGTGGCATCGGTCACGCTAGGGCAGGGAAAACCCCTGTTTCCGCGGCGCGCCACCAGCCCACCGTTTCATCTGACATCGGTTCGGCAGATCAACGCAGACCTGGTCGAGTTGCGGTACGAAGTTCGCCGTGAGAACGCGTAGAGCCGGTTCCACCGGCCTCGCGGCGACGGTGCGCCTGTTGGATTGATCCGGTCGTACCCGCCCTGCTGCATCCGTAGGACCGGTTCCACCAGCCTCGCAAGGCGGAAAGAGTGGTGGTACGCGAGAAAACCTGCCTCAGGCGGCGCGCGATTCGTCCGTCGCTTCGCGATTCCGCCGCCGGCGGCCGCGGTCCAGTCGCCAAACGCCGCGGGGAACCGTTTCATCGACGTCGCGGACCACATCGTGCGGGTGCTGCAGGAGAATGCAGCGGTTGGGGATTTCAAAGCCGCTTCCCACGTGGACGCCCGGCCCCAGGAAGGCTTCTTCGCCCAGGCACCCGCCCAACAGCCGACTGCCGGAGGCTACGCGTCGTCCGTCCAGGTTCAGTTGGGCATCGCCGCGGAGGCTGGTATCGAGAAAGCCGGCCTGAGGGCAAAGCACCGAGCCGCGCCCCAGCACCGACATCTGAACGAAGATGGTGCCCAGGCTGACTTCTTCTTCGCTGACCACGGTTCGCACCAGCACCGAACCATTGACCATGCTGCGGTCGCCCAGCACGGCGCCTTCGACCACGGCGGCCGGGCCAACCTGTACGCCGTCGCCCAGGATGCTGTTGCGGACCACGGCCCCCGGGGCGATCTTCACCCGCCGCCCCAGGATGCTGGCTTCCACGTGGGCCGAGGGCGCCACGCGGCAGCCCTTGCCGGCAAAGTAGGTTTTGCTGAGCCACCACGCTGGCCGCAAACTGCCCGACCGCCACGCGGCCTTCAGCGGCAAGGCGGCGGCCGCCAGCGGATGCTCCACGGCGTGCCGAAGCACGTAACTGGTCATGCCCAGCAGGTTGGCTGGCAGCAAGGCGGCCCAATGCCGAATCGGCATCATGAACACCTGCGAGACCGGCACGACGAACCGCCCCGATTCCTCAAAATACCGGCTGGCCCGGGCCGTGATGCGCGTGTAGCGGTAGGGAATTGGCAATAGCCGGGAGGCATCCAGGTTCTGCGCCTGGGCAGGGCCGGAGAGATAGTACATCCCATAGCTGCGAAACACCCGGCCGCCCTCGCCTTCACGCTGCGGTCCCTGCAGCACCGGGAAGAACCGCTCGGTCAGTTCGCTCACTTCCAGGGCCGCCTGCAGCGGTGCGGCGGCTTCCTGCCTGGCCGTTTGCCGCGCCGCGCGGAGGAACCGTTTCGCCGCGTGATAGGTGAAGAACAGATCGTCGTCGGCCACCAGGCAAGGGAAGCGGTCCACCTGCTCCAGCGAAGCCACCCGGTGGACCTTCAATCCCAGCCGCGTTAGCGTCCGCTGCTGGGCCTCGGCCAGCGTGCCGGCATGTATCCGCATCTGTCCAACGGGCCGCTCAAACGGTGCGATGGTCCGGCCGGTTTCAACCAGGTAAGCGTCCATGGGCTCAGAACGTGGGCTACAAGGATCGGGCTGGAATCAGTGTCGTTCATACGCTTGGCAACGCCGCCGTTATGCGGCCCGCTGGTTGGCACCTTGCGGCCGGGCAGGCGTGGGCAGCGGCCTGGTGCCGCCTTCGGTGGTGTAGCCGTACCGCTCCATCAGCCAAGCCAGTTTGCCGTCGATGGTGGTGCGAAGGTCTTCGGCCAGTGGACGGTACCGGTTCTTCTTGTAGCCCGCGATGCTGTCGAGGTAGCGCGTAAGCCGCCGCTCGAAAGCCGGGCTGAAGTCCAAGTCCAACTCGGCATACAACCGTTTGATCTGCTCCAGTTCGTTGCCTTCAAGGTCCTCAAACCGCACCTCGGCCACCTGGTGGCTGGGGAGGCCGGCGGTTTCTTGCTGGTAGGCCGATTCCATGGCGTGGTAGTTGTCGAGGAACCGGGTCTGGTAGTTGTCGCGCTCGTCGGGGTCTTGCAGTTGGCTAACCACGTGCCCTTCCTTGGCCATGTGCATGTTGGAGCGGTACACGGTGTAAGGATGGCGCGAGATGTGGATGAACTTGCAGCCAGGGAACAACTCCCGCAGGGCCGCCGGCCGGCCCGTGTTGTAGGGGTTCTTCAACAGCGGGGTGCGACTGCCGCGGAACAGGCAGAGCCGCCGCACAAAGCCCAGGTAGGCCTGCTGCCAGCGGCGCTTTTCAGCTTCTGGCAAGCGGTCGGGAAAGATGTACTGGTCGTAATGCGCCCACTGCCGGGGGAAGGCGATGCCCCAGTAGGGCGAAGCGTGCGATACCCCTTGCAGCACAAACTCTTCTTCCTGCGGAGCGAACAGGTGGAACCGCACGGAGTCCATCGGCCGCTTCCAGGGCATGAACAGCCCCAGCAGCGGCGTCACCAGCCAGCCAGAGAAGGAGAAGCCCGCCGGGTTCATAATGTGATAGGCCCGGGGCGAGCAGAACTGCGGGTCGAGTGCCAGCATGTTGTGCAGGTGCGTGGTACCGCTGCGATGCACGCCCAGGATGAACACCGGCGGCTTCACCTCGCGGTTGCGCACCAGCAGCGGCAACAGCAGCCGCTCCGGCAGCGTGAGCAGCGTGTTGGCCGTGCTGATCACCAGCGTGGCGATCAGCCGCGGTATGTAGGCAGGACCGATGGCAAAGCGGGCGTGGAACAGACGCGGAATCCAGACGTCCAGCGGCGCCAGCATGCTCGCCTGCGACAGCGGGAAAATGCGCTTGAAGTTGGGATCGATGGTGGCGTCGGTTTCAGGGATTTTGCCCTCCCCACGCCGCCACAGCAGCAGGCCGCAACCGGCGATCGCCACCGCGATCAATAGCAGCATCAGCGGCGCTTGCCGCGGGTCGTGGTTGAGTGCGAACCAGGGCGAAAGCGTGGTGTCGGCATAGGTCAGCAGATCGCCCTTGTGGATCGCTCGCCGTGCCACGATCCAGCCGGCCAGCAACCCGGCCGGTAACAGGATGCCGCCACTGAGCAGCCGCAACATGCCCAACAAGGTGGCGGTGAGGAACAGGCCCAGAATGGTGGCAGCGCTGCGGGCGGTGAATGCATTTTCCGGATCGATCAACCGCACCGGGACGGCGAAGATGAAGGCCGTGATCAACACGGCCACGATCGCATG
The DNA here is from genome assembly GCA_964511065.1 of uncultured Pirellulales bacterium. Classification (GTDB taxonomy): domain Bacteria; phylum Planctomycetota; class Planctomycetia; order Pirellulales; family S012-138; genus CALBRZ01. The sequence continues at coordinate 24,216 of CAZEEG010000084.1, forward strand.
ATAACGATCGCGCAGCACGCTCAGCAGATAGCCGCTGAACAGCACCTGCTGCACCATGGCCACCGGCAACGCCATCATCATGGCCGGCACCACGTACAGCCAGGCCTTGGCCGGGGCCGGGTTGGCCGTCACATGGTATGCCCCGGCCGCCGCTGCCACGGCCATGTAGCCGCCATAGGTCACAACGCCCAAGGCGATGCCGCCCAGCAGAAACTTTTTCCACCTCGGGCCGACAAACAGGCCGTAATCGGTAATCGGCCGCTGGTCGAGCGACATCATCACCAGCAGATAACCCAGGGCAAATGCCAGGATCACGCCGCTGCCGGCACCCAGGTGCAGGGCAAAGTCGATGTTGAGCAGCCAGGTGATACCCTGCACGGCCGCCGAAGAAACGGCCACCGCGAATGCCCAAATGGTGATTTTCAGAAGCGGGTGGAGCTTCGCAAAGGTCATGGATGGTCACCGTCGCGCAAAGGGTGACGCCGCACCGTGCTTCGATTGCCCTGGGGACCGGTTGCCTCGGGCACCGGGGCGGCGCAGAAGGGGCTACGTATAAGAAAATTGGGCTCCCAAGGGGAGGCCAACTGCTACACGTTCGGCAGAAGGAGCGGAAAGCTATAACAAGAAAGCCGCCCACGTGGGCAAAAGTAGCCCGCTGCCAGCAGCAGGCATGCTAGCCCCGCTGGCAAAGC
>CAZEEG010000085.1:0-24793 GCA_964511065.1 uncultured Pirellulales bacterium
TTACTTCTTCCTGGTCCGTGCCTGGATCTGTGCCCATTGTTGCGGTTCAAGGGCCAGCAGCGGGTTGAACTGTCCGGCGCCTTGCAACCATTGGCCGCCGTCGATCACCAGGCACTCGCCATTGATGTAAGCCGAGAAATCGGAAAGCAGAAACGACGCCGCGTTGGCTAACTCGCCATGCTGGCCGACTCGGCCCACGGGCACCGTCTTGGCCGGATCCATCAGCGGAGCCACCTCAGGTGGAATCAGCCGGCTCCACGCACCTTCAGTGGGGAACGGGCCGGGTGCAATGGCATTGGCGCGGATCCCGTATCGGCCCCACTCCGCCGCAAGCGACCGGGTCAGCGCGACCACGCCCGCCTTGGCTGCCGCCGAAGGTGCGACAAAGCCCGATCCGCTCCACGCATATGTGGCGGCAATGTTGAGGAACACGCCCGGTTGCTTCTGAGCGATCCAGCGTTTGCCAACAGCCAGCATGCCATTTGCCGTTCCTCCGAGCACAATGTTGACCACCGTGTGAAAGGCGTTGTAGCTGAGGGTTTCCGTAGGCGCGATGAAATTGCCGGCAGCGTTATTGATCCAGCCATGAATCTGGCCGAACCGCTCCTCGGCGGAAGCGATCAGGTTCTCAACCTGCTGGGGTTCACGCACATCGCAAGCTTGAGCCAACACGCTGCCCGAGTGCGCAGCGGCCATCTCGGCGGCGGCCTGCTCGACAACATCGCCCCGGCGGCCACAAATGACGAGATTTGCCCCCAGTTCCATGAGCCGCTCGCCCATGGCACGTCCCAGGCCGGTTCCGCCTCCGGTAATACAGATGGTGCGCCCGGCGAAACAATCGGCCGGCAACATGGCGTCGGTACGAGGTTGGGTCATGGCTGCTTCGCCTGCGATTGCGTTTGTTCCAACACCCGATCGATCGTCGCTAAGACGCGATCTTCCACATCCTCAGCAAATGGACCGGGCAAATGTCCGTACAACATGGCTCCGCCGCCTTCGTACCCGCCTTCGAGCAGTACGCGCTTCGATGGCAGATAACCGAACACGTCGTTCGAGTAGCCGGCGACCCAAACCAGCGGCGCTTCGATCCGGCTCTTGAGCTTGTGCGAATAATCGACCACGACCTCGCCCCCAATGGCGACCAAAACCACTTCGCTTCCCAGGCGAACGGCCTGCACCGGGCAGGCGTAGGTTTCCATCACGCTATCGGTTTTCAGCTGGTCGAGCAGATAATTCGCCTTGCGAACGCGATAGACGTTCTTCGATTCCAAGTCCACTTCCAGTTGTTCGCGCGGCGGAATCGGCTGGAAGTGGAGTACGGCATCAGCCCGGGCACTGCGCAATGTGGGGCTAACCGGCAAGGGCTTGGCCTGCAGCGCCCGTTGCACGGCTTGGGCGAGACTTGCGCCGTGCTGCTCTGCCAGTTTCAGTTCGCGGCGGGGATCCGGATTCTGGTCGCCACCGGCGCCCATGACAAACATCGCCTGGGTGCCGGGCAATTGTTTCTCAAGCTCCAATTGGGCGAAGCCGGCGTAATCACCACAAAACTGCTGGATGCTCAGCGTGGTATTGTGGCAAGCGTAGCCGAACAGGACCGCGGCCAACTGTTCTTGGCCATTCCCCTTACCCGGCCTCCAAACGGCGAGCACCGGAACCTCGTGATCCACCGGGCCATCGTCGTAGGGCCGATTGGCAAAACCGCTTCCCGTGGGGAACCGGCGGTTCTTGGCAAACGTGGCCGCATCTTGTGACACCGCCAGGCGGGCCGGCCGAAAATCCTCAAGTGCCCGGCCGACGACTTCAACCAGTTGCCCGGTGAGTTGCTCCGCGTAGCGTTTGATCTTGGGCCCCTGCTCCTCGGACAGCCCATAAAAATAAACTTTGTTCTCGCGCAACTCGGGTCCGCAGTGCGTATGCGAAGCGTTCAGCAACAGCTCGTGCGGATCGAGCTGGAATTTCTGCTTCACGCCCTGAAGCACCTCGGCGCTGATCGGGCCAGGAACACCGATCAGGTCGAGCGTGACGATCACCAACCGCCGCCCCTGCGAATCTTTAAATGCGGCCGCCTTGGCGTATAAGTCGTGCAGCGTGCCTTCCGAGGGTGATTTGCGGGCCGCGTAACCGGCCATCCACATCGATTCGCTGGGAGTGATCACCGCCTTGGCCAAGCCCACCTGCCAAGGGTATGAATCATCGGCACGGGCCAAGGCCGCTGCGGCAAGCACCGCTATCGCGGCGACGGTCCGCAGGGCAAACCTTCGGCCGAATCGTTTGCAGCATTCCTGCTTCATAATGCACCTCGCCTGGGCGGAGATCATTCAAGACAAGTGCGCCGATTGTAGCCCATCGTGGGGCGAGTCGCGAACCGTGCGCAGCAAGTCCGCGCAGCGGACAAGCGTGCCGAAAGCGCAGTTTACTTCGGACGCCTTGATCAGAAGCTGCGCCTGCCATGGAGCGACAGCACCGCCTGCGCGGGGGAGGACTTCCAGGAGCCGGCACCGATTTCGCTAAGTGTTGGATCACCCGCAACGGACCAACGAGCTTGGGCCACCGAAGCAGTGGCCGGTACTCTTTCGCTAAGACGCACGAATCATCGAAAGCGCGTCCCATTGCGGCAGATTGCGCGACGGGCCGCCGTGTTTTTGGTTGGAGAGTCGAGTATCGCTGATTAGACTCAGAAGATTGGTTGGTGTGGCGTTTTTGCCACATGGCTTGTTGGGAATAGTTGGCACCTGCTTAATTTCCGCTTCCTTTCACGCCGGTCCGCCTGAATACGGCGGATTGTGCTGAAAAACGTGAGATTCCCGCCGCCGAGCGTTCGGCAACCGGACATTGGCGGCGCAACCGTCAATACACTCGAAGGTCCAGAGGTTAGCGACGTGGTCGAAAGTCCGCGAACTCCATATCTCGAGCAAATTTACCGGGACTACCTGGTCAGCCAGGATTCGGCCGCATTCATTCGGTCGGTGTCGCGGCAGTACATGCTTGGGACCTTGGAACGGTTGGCCAACCATGGCCGCCGCGAAACGCGGCGGGCTGCCATCCTCGCCCTCGGTTTCTTGGGAGACTTCCGTTCGGCCAACACGGTGCTGGGCCAGGCGCTGCGGGATGAGGACCGGGGAGTTCGCTTGGCCGCCGAGAACGGTTGCCGTGCCGTGTGGTGTCGCGACGGCAGCGATGAGCAGCGCCAGCGGCTAAGCATCATCATCCGCCTGAACAACTCGCGGCAATTCGACGAGGCTATCCGACTGGCGACCGATCTGCTGGATCAAGCGCCCAACTTTGCCGAAGGCTGGAACCAACGGGCGATCGCGTTTTACAGTCTGGGCCAGTACGCGGCATCCATCACCGATTGCCGCCGCGCGCTCGAATTGAATCCTTATCATTTCGGCGCCGCGGCCGGTTTGGGCCATTGCCATCTGCAGCGCGGCGACATCGAAGCGGCGCTGGAATGCTTCCGCCGGGCGCTGGAGTTGAACCCCAATCTTGAAGGCATCCGCGCCAATGTGGCTCACCTGGAGCGGAAGTTGGGCCGGCAGTAGAATGCCTCGCTAGCGGCGTTCCACCCTGGAAGAACTTCGAGGCCCTTCGACCTCCGATATGCAGCCTGTTCTCATTCTCGGCGCCGGTGTCAACGGCGCCGCCCTGGCGCGCGAACTGGTGCTCAATGCGGTCCCGGTCTGGGTGGTCGACCGCCGAGACATTGCCGCCGGCGCCAGCAGCCGATCCAGCCATTTGATCCACGGCGGATTGCGATATCTGGAATACGGCGAGTTCGATCTGGTCCGTGAAGCACTGGCCGAACGCCGCCGCCTGCTGCAACTCGCGCCGCAGTTTGTCCGGCCGATTGAACTGTTCATCCCCGTGACCTCCCGGGCAGCAGGCATGGGCGCGGCCGCCTTGAAATTCTTCCGCTTGAAGCGCAAAGCAGGCTCGCCCCGGCGGGGGCTATGGCTGGTGCAGCTAGGATTGTGGCTGTACTACAAATACGCCCAAGACCGTACCATCCCGCGGCCTCGCACGCTGCCGGTTGACCATCCGGAAGCCATCCCGGTCGACGCCAGCCGCTATGGTTGGCAATGCGCCTATTACGACGCGCTGGTGGAGTATCCCGAGCGGTTTACGCTGGCTTTGCTCGAAGATGCCAGGGCGGAGGCTGCCAGCCAGGGCGTGGAATTCCGATTGTGGACCTACCACGAGGCCGTGCGTGAGGATCGCACGGTACACATTCGCCAGACGGATTCTACGGAAGCGGTGGCGTCCATCGAACCTTCGTGCATTGTGAATGCCACCGGTGCTTCGGTGGATGACACGCTGCGCCGGTTGGAGATCGACTCGCGGCGGTTGATGGGCGGCACCAAGGGCAGCCATCTGCACACCTGTAAGCGCGAACTGGCCGAGAAACTGGGCGAGCGGGGCCTGTATGCCGAAGCAGCCGATGGCCGCCCCGTGTTTATCCTGCCCTGGGCCGGTGGTGTGTTGATTGGAACGACCGATTTGCCCTTTGAGGGCGACCCGCTGGAAGCCGTGGCCAGCGATGCCGAGGTGGATTACCTGGTGGCCACGGTCAACGAGGTGCTGGGCGAAGGCAGCCTGGACCGCAGCGAAGTGGATTGGCACTTCTGCGGCGTGCGCCCACTGCCGGCCGCCGACCCGCGAAACCCCGCCGCCATCACCCGCCGACACTGGCTGGAACGCAATCTTAAGGCGCCGGTCCCGACGTTCTCAGTCATTGGCGGCAAGCTGACCACGTGCCGCTCGCTAGCCGAATCGGCAGCCTCCCAGGTGTTGGGCACGATCAACCGACCTGTCATCACCACCTCGCAGGAACGGCCGCTGCCGGGCGGGGCCAATTATCCCGGCGGCGATTCGTTACCCAGCGTGCAACGGGAACTGGCCGCCAAGCATGGGCTATCGCTCGATGCGGTACAGGCCATGTGGCAGTTGGTGGGCAATCGCGTCGATACCATCCTGGCCGGGGCCGCCTCCAGCAGGCCTGCATCCAGCAGTGCACCCGCCGATCACGCGACCGAATCGGCCACCGCGCAGACGTTGATCGGAACACCGCTACCGATTTCGTTTGTACGCTGGGTGATTCAACACGAATGGGTCAAAACACTCGACGACCTCATCTGCCGCCGGTTGATGCTGATCACCCAGAGCGATCTCAAGCGGGAAACCCTCGAGCACTTGGCTGATTTGCTGGTGGCCGAAGGCAAACTTCCCGAGAGCGAGCGTACCGCGGCCGTACAGTCCACGATCGCCGCCTTGGCGTATTACTACGGCAAGCACGTGGTGGATAGCGACTGAGCAAGGTGCGCTGCCAAGCCCACACCAGCCACGGCATCTCCCCCCCAGGCTTATCGGGGGGCAATACGATGACGCAGCGCTGGTGCTTCGCAACGCCGCGCTACGGCTTCATGAGGCAGCGCTGCGGCTACTCTGGGCGCTACCCGGCGGTCGATGCGGCGGCACCATGTGGACTACATGAATTTCATGATGTCCATCCACATCACCAGCACCATGAGCGACAACAGGAACATGAAGCCCATGTAGGTGCAGGCGACAAAGATCCGTTCGCTAACAGGCTTGCCGCGGATGCCTTCCAGGGTGAGGAACAGGAAGTGGCCGCCGTCGAGCACGGGAATCGGCAGAGCATTGATCACGGCCAGGTTCGCGCTGAGCATGGCCAGGAAGATCAGTAGCTCGGAGAAACCACGTTCGGCCGAGGCCCCGGCCACGGCGAAAATACTCAAGGGACCGCCGGTGGCTTCAAAGGAAATCTGCCTTCCCACCTTGCGGAGGAACTGCACCACCATCGTGAGCGATTCCCAGGTTTCGCGGGCGCCCAGGTAAATCGCTTCGCTAAACGATGATGCCTTCCGCACGTACGTCATCGACTCCAGGCTGAACCCTCGCTGGCTCACGAAGTATTCGTCGGAAGGTTCTGACGAAAGCACCACCGGTTCCTTTTGTCCTTTGACGGTCAGTTCGATCTTGGTCCCAGGCAGCGAGGCTTGCAGCAGATACATGGCGTGCGGCCAGTTGGGCTTCTCGGGGCCCAGGTCGAGGCTGAAATCCCGGCGGAGCCGCAACTGTTCCTCATCCACGTCTGGTTGAATGAAGCGAATCTTGGTGATTTCGTCGTCGGGCTTAAGCAGGCCGCTCTTGGCCGCGGGGCTGCCGGGCAGCACCTCAGCCACGCGGTTCAACACCCGGTAGGCAATGCCCAGCACCGGGGCCGACATCGGCGCGCCTTCTCGGATGACGTTCTCCGACCAGGCGACGGCTTCCAGTGGTACTTCCTTCAACGTCTGGACCGTGTTGTTCTCGCCCACCACGGTAACATCCACTGCTTTGCCGACCAGGTTTTGCAGCGCTTGCGGCAGCACAATCGGGTCCAGCGAAACCTCCTCCCCGGTTTCGCTGATGGTGATTCGTGTGATCCGCTGGCCGGGCTTGAGCCCTGCCTTTTGGGCAGGAGAGCCGGGCCGCACGGCCGTAATCTCGCCCATCTTCATGGCCAGTCCCAACCGCTGCATGGGGTTCGGACCAACCACGATGTTCAGCCGCTGGGGTGCTTGATCCTTGGAATCGGCCTTCCGCTCCACGGTGACCTCGATCGACTTGTTCGCCCGATTGGCCAAAAGGCCGGTCAGGGTCGCGTAAGAATCGACTTCTTCGCCGTCGATGGCCACGATCTGGTCGCCACCCAGGAAGGCCGGCTTGGCGTCGGCCGCGGGTGTGCCCGGCAGGGTCGGCCGCTTCTTGGCCAACCTGGTTGAAGCTGCCGGCTGGAGTCCAATGCTGGGAGCGTAATCGTTGTCGGCTTTTTCCGGATAGACCGTCACGGTGAACGGTTCGGGCTCGCCGGGCCGCTGGACCACCAGCGGTACGCCCTGCGCCATATCGGCGAAGATGACCTGCGTCCGCAAGTCCTTGACAAAGCGGGGCTGCTTGATGCCGTTGACGTCGATGATGTCGTCGCCCGGCCGCAGCGGCGGATCGGCCTTCCAAGCAGGATCACCGGGAACCATGTCGCCCACCACGGCAGGCTGGTAATCCACGCCCATGCCGTAGGCCCAGACGGAGATCACAAAGGCGAAGATCACGTTCATGATCACGCCGGCGGAGATGATCGCCATCCGCTTGGGCACGCTTTGGGCGAGGTAGCTGCGGGGGTCGTACTGGGGTTTTTCGGCGGCAAGTTCTTGCTCGGCTTTTTCTTCGGCCGATTCGTCCCGCGCGACGGTGCCTGCCACTTCTTGGACTTTGGCCGCCTTGGCCCGCTCCATTTCTTCTCGGGCCTTGTAGGGGTTATCGTCCTGGCCGAGCATCTTCACGTATCCGCCCAGCGGCAGGATGCCAATTCCGTACTCGGTTTCTCCCCACTTCTTGGAGATTTTAAGGCCGTAGATATCAAAGCCCACGAAGAATTTCTCGCACTTCACGCCACACAGCTTGGCGACGAGGAAGTGCCCCAATTCGTGGATGAAGATCACCATTCCCAGGCCCAGGATCACCAGCGGCCACCGGACCCAGGCCGAATCCATGGAAATGGCTGCAATCAGTTCGATACCCACCGAGCTACCTCCGCACGAGCCCACCGGTCGAGCTCGAACAGATGTTCGAGCGAGGGGTTGGGATCGTAATGATGATGTTCCAGGATCCGACGACACGTCGGAACAATTTCCGTGAATTTCAGTTCACCCGCCAGAAAGCCCGCCACGGCGGCCTCGTTGGCCGCATTGAGCACGGCGCCTGCCGTTCCGCCGGCCTTAGCGACCTCCATCCCCAATTCTAGGGCCGGGAAACGCTCCGGATCGGGTGGTTCAAATTCTAAGGTCCAAGGGCGAAGCCAGTCTACCTCAGCCGCCACGCCCGGCCGGCGGTGAGGGTACGTCAAAGCATACTGGATCGGCAATCGCATGTCGGGCGGCCCCAGTTGAGCAATCACCGATCCATCGACAAATTCCACAAACGAATGCACCGTCGATTGTGGATGCACCACTACGCTGATCTGATCCACCCGAAGATCGAACAGCCAGCGGGCTTCAATGATCTCCAGGGCTTTGTTCATCATGGTGGCCGAATCAACCGTGATCTTGGCCCCCATGTCCCAGGTGGGATGTGCCAGGGCTTGTTCCACCGTCACGCCCGCAAGCTGATCCAGCGGCGTGGTCCGGAAGGGGCCGCCACTGGCCGTCAGCACAATCCGCCGTACCTCCGCACGCTCGCCGGCCTGCATACACTGAAAAATAGCGCTGTGTTCGCTGTCGACTGGCAGGATGGTGGCTCCGCGCGCCCGGGCAAGCCGCATCACCAAATCGCCAGCCATCACCAGCGACTCCTTGTTGGCCAGGGCGACGGTCTTACCCGCCTCAACGGCCGCCCACGTTCCCAGCAAGCCTGCACTTCCTACGATGGCCGCCAGCACGACGTTCACTTCGCTACTGATCACAAGCTGCCGTATTCCTTCTTCGCCACGCAGTACTTCAGTATTGGGTGGCAACTCGCCCAAAACCGGATCGCCTGCCCGAGCCGGGTCGGTGACCACAACCTTGGCGGCCCCCACGGCCTTGGCCTGGCGGACGAGCAGGTCGGTTTGAGAGTGACCGGTGATGCCGTAGGCCCTGAGCTGAGGGTCGGCTTGAACCACTTCCAGGGCGCTGCGGCCAATGCTTCCGGTTGCCCCCAGCACGGCGACGTTGATCGGCGACTGCATGCAAATCAGTAGGCGCTATGTAGTTGCGGCGTTGAAGGAAAGTGTACCGTGAAAAAGCGAACCGGGGACCGGAGCTTGGGTTGAAAGTAATTCCCCCCGGGCCGGTGAATCAGCGGCCGTGGACTCGTAGCCCTTCTCCGGCCCGACAAGGTTCTCCCCAGTCGTGGTTCCCCCCAGTCGCCCCTATCATTCCGCAGGGGCACCGCCGCGCCTAGCCTGGACCGGTAATCCCAGCGGTGCGTTTTCGCATCTGTCGCCCCCCCTTTGCCCTGGCCCCAATTGCCGTGCCCCGTACCAAGGTCCGCCGTACCGCCCGATCCGTCCTACCAGAATTGTCCAGAAAATGGCTGCACCCTACCCAAATCATACCAGCCGAACCCCTCGCTGGCGTTAGGACAGAGCCGGTTTACCGACAAAGTTTTGAACTTCAAACACCGGCGCACCTCCGCAAGGGTCGCCATACGTACTGCTATTTGCCCCGGCGGGGGGTTGCCCGTACAGTGGACTTCAGGTTCCTCTTGCGGCGTCCGGCCGACCGTCGGCGACAAGCGCGGCGCGCGTAATCCGGGGCCGCCTTTCCACATGCGCGCTGATGAATCCTCATTCCACGCAGGCGAACACCCACCAATCGCCATCGGCCGAGCTTTCCGCGACGGCTTTGCCGCAGGATGCCACAGAACACGACCTGCTGATCGCAGTGGCCAGGCTGGAGCGGCGGCTACGCGTGCTGCGTTCTGACCTTCGCACCGATCCCCGCACCAAGGCCGAAGCATACCGCGACCTGGAGTTTGAACTCCTGCAAATCGCCGAAGTGGCCGCGCGGACGCGGCCCGAGTTGGGGGGCTCGCATGGTCACGTGATCCTGACTGATCTTGCCGAATGGCGGGCCATTGCCGAGGGAACCGGCCTGGCGCAAGCCATCGAATCGGCCGATGACCTCTCGTTGGCATTTGTCCACGATGAGATCGCCAACTGGCAGGCGGAAGCCACGGCGATCTGCCGTGATCCTCGCCCCGAGGCATGCTTCGAAGCGTTGATGCACACCACGCTGCTGGAGTTTGAACTCCAGTCACACCCGGCCGATCCGACCCTGCTTCACCAAGCCTTCGCCGAAGTGCGCGCGCGGCTTCGCGAGTCATTTCGGCGAGCAGTCGATGAGTTTCCGCCGCCGGCCAGTCTCGTCGACACCTGGACCAAGCGTCTGACGGATCGGGCGGATACCATGCTTGCGGCCGTGGACGATCTGCCCGCGGCGCGCGGTGTGCTGCAACTTCAGCAAGTCATCAGCGATATCACCTGGCACATGCAACAGGTGGCCTGTCCTCGCCGCGACCGTCGAAGGTTAAAGCGCAAGCTATGGCGACTGCGGTCCGAGCACCAGGAACGCGCCCTCCAGGATACGCTGGAGCGACAGTTTGGCCGGCGCCTGGTGGGTTGGTTCGAGCTGCTGGTGATCGTGCTGATCTTCGTCGTGCTGGGATTGCTCATTGTCGAAATGACCGTCGAAATGAGCACCACGGCCCTGTTCTGGCTGCACGTGGCCGATGCCGCCTGCTGCGCCATCTTTATCTGGGAGTTCTTCTACAAGCTGACCTGGGTGCCCGGCAAAACCCGCTGGTTCCTGCGGCATTTCCTGATCGACCTGGTGCCTTCCATCCCGCTTGGGCTGATCTTCCACTCGCACCTGGCCGGGACGACGCGCGGCATCAGGGCGATGCGGTTGGCGCGGTTCATCCGCTTTGCCCGATACGTGCGCGTGGTCGGGTTCCTCACCCGAGGGATCGACCGCTTGGCACGCCAATATGGACGGCTACTGAACCGGAACGTGATCTTGTATCCCACCCGTGCCGAGCGATTGAGGGCTCGGCACGATTCCGCGAGCGTGCTGCAGCGGGCCCGGCGGCTACGAGCACAACTGCGCGAGTCGTGGAAACACCTGCTGGCCGAGGCCGACGACGCCACAGCGGCCGGGATTGTCCAACTGCGGCTGGACGGCTGGGCTTTGTGCCGCGAGGCAGGCCTGGCCCGTCGCCCTCCCCAGGCCGAAATGCGCACGACGGCTGCCCGCGAAGTACCCGCCGAGGCCATGCTTCGCCGCCTGGCTGCCATGACTCCCCAGGAAGTGGAAGATTCGCTGGGCGGAGACCTCACCGGGCGGCTGGCGCGGGTTGTTCGCATCCTGGCTCGCGTACCGCTGCGCTGGATGCCCGTCATTCGACCCTATATCCCGCGGATCACATCCCGCATGGGCGATGCGGAAGTCGCTGCCGCCGCGGCCCGGTCGCTGGCGGCCGGGCTCAAACGCCATCACGATCGCTGGCTGTGGCTGGCCGATCTGTACGGTACGGTCAGCCCTTCCCAGTTCGTCGATCGTATCGGCACGATGATGGTCCGCAGTTCGTTCCGTCCGGCTTATCGGCTGGCGCTGTTCGGCGGGATTTTCCTCGTCACGAAGCAACTGCTGGCGTTCACTCACCTGCTGCGGCCGGTCCACGAATTTCTCAACCGCACCGTCGGACCAACGCTCATGCTGCTGGGCGGGATCTGCTTTGTGGTCTTGGGGATTGGCTGGTGGCTCAAGCGCCTGGCCCGCGAGGCCACCGAGTTTTACGAACGGGCGGCGCAGGCCCAGTTTCTGCCGCTGACGGAGTTGATCCGCAGCCGCACCATGCAGCGTTCGATCAACGTGCTTTACCGCCGCGTGCTCCAGCCAGAGTGGGAACTCGAAAGCACACTCAGCCAGGCGGACGAACAATCGCGAATCGAGCAGTTTCAGCAGCGGGTCCACACCGCGCTGCTGGGGGTTGGCGAGGATTTCCGGTCAGGCTCCACGGCGCTGGATCGCGTGGTGCTGTTGTACCGCGATTCACTCGATGGCGCGATGTACGTGGACAACGACACCCGAACCACCAGCCAACTGCTGGGGAACCCGTCCGTGCAGCAGGTGCTGAGCCTCTCGGGCCGCGTCAACCGGCAGTTCCGCAAACAACTTTCGCTGCTCGACCTGGAGCGGCAAAAGTCGCTGCTGGGCGGCCCGTACCTGTGGTTTAACTTCATCTCCAAGTCGATTGCGCACTCGGTGGCATGCCTGATCGTGGATTACAACCGGCATGCCATCCCACTGGCCGAGTTGCCGCTGGTTTCTCCGGCGGAGCGCAGACGGTATGAATCGTGGCTGCATGCCAGCGGGCATCCCCAGGGGGAGGGCGAAACCGACGCCGCCATGTACGTTACGACAGCGTTCACCGCGCTGCACTTTTTGGATTTCGATCCCACCCGCGACCGCGACGTGGAAGAACGCTTTGGACCGGAAATGCTGGCCCGGCTGCGCCGCGACCGCAGCCACATGATCCGCCGCATTTTTGGCACATATCCGTTGCATCGGCTGCCCAAGGAGCAGCGGATCCTGAACCTGTTCACCGTGTACGAAACCTGGCTCTCTGGAGGCCGCGCGCTGTTTCTGCCGCTGTTTCTGTTGGCCCGGTCGCTCCAGTATGTCGGCAAGTTCTTTCGGCAAATTGCCAAAGCGGTGGGCGAGGTGCGCAACCTTCGCCGCGGCACCGACGCCGATGCCGCGGAAGCCGACTTCGTCACCGCGGTCCGCAAGATCGGCCGAATGCGTTCGCCGGTGGTGTATGCCACGATCCGGCTGCGCGCGATGATCGACCCGGAATACCTCGGTGTTACGCGGCCGGGTGAGGAAACCGTGCCGCTGGATCCGCAGATGGACGCCGATCTGCGGTTCCTCGATGCCGAGCCGCAGGACGTATTGCCGCTTCGCCAGGAACGGCGCCGGGCCGAAGCCGACATGCGCCGCCTGGCCAGGCTGCTCGACGACGGCCTGCTGGCTCGCGCGGCCGCCAGCGTGGGCCTGCCGGACGAAGCGTTCAACACCCGTGAGCATCTCAGGGCAGCGACGGTGGCGTTCCTGGGCGATTACCGCAACGTGCGGAGCCACCTGGCAGCGCGCGAGGTGCTGAACGAGGTATTCACCATGGCCATCATGGAGAACCTGGCACCGCCGCGGTATTTCCCCCAGCCGCGACTTTGGCGGCGATTCCGCCGTTATTGGGCGCATTATTGCCAGGAGAACCCCGGTACCGATGCCGCCGCCCAGAAATGTGCCTGGGCCGCCGTGGTCGGCAATCGCGACGGTGTGCAGCGGGCGCTGCTGTCGTGGGACCAACTGGGGCAAGACGCCGCGGCCAAGGGCGAAGCCATCCTGGGCAACCTGCTGCGCCATCCTTCGCGAATCAGCGAACAACTGGTGACGGTTCGGGCCATCCAGACCTTGGCCATGCTCGATGTGCTTGACTATCGCGAGCACGTGTTCCACCTGGGCCAGTACGGCGAAACGGGCGACGAGCCGGGGGAACTGCTGAACTGGGATGTTGTCGCGCCTTCGCCCACCGTTGAGTTGGGCGATACCCAGGCGATGTCGGCCGACGTGGGCGAACCGTTAGCCTAGCGGAGCGTTATCCTGGTCGTCCCTGGCGAGGGTGGCGATATCCCACCCTCCCTGAGCGCAAAAAAGAAAGGCCGGGCATCTCAAACATGAGAAACCCGGCCGCTTGTTTGGTGGCCGCGAGGTAAACAGGGCATTACCTCGTGAGCACCGGATGGTTCCGAGGAACCATCAACTTCAAGCGAGCTTAGCGCTGGAAGCTGACGGTGCGGAAGCCGAACTGGGCACGAGCCGGAACGGCAGCGGCAGCGGGGGCCGGAGCCGGAGCGGCGTGAACGCCACCAGCGCAACCGCAGCAAGCGGGCGGGCAGGCGGTCGGGCAGCAGTTAGCCGGAGCACAGCACGAAGGAGCGCAGCACGAGGGAGCGCAACAATCGTTCTGGCTGCACTTGCAGCGGCAACGATGGCCGGCTTCGGCGGTGGTGTCAACGGTCATCAGGGCAATGCCGACGACCGCCAGGAACAGGGCGATGCCAAAGATCAGGGCACGGTTCATTCTGGAGCCTCCACAATCAACTGTGAACAGTGAAGCGAAAACGAAACGAATGCCGCCTTTGGTTTCAGAAGCCCCGTCACCGGCGGCAACGATCCGGGGGTCTGTGCTGACTCTCAAGATTGCGTCAAAAAGCCCTGTAGTGACACTTTGCACAGAGAACACAGCACAGGTCGAATGCATAAACTAGGTAGCAGGGTAACAGCCCGGCCGTCACTGTCAAGAATGTTGAAGTAAAATTGAGGAATGTAGGACGTTTCGGGTGTCTGCGGATAATGTAAGCCGCAAAACCTACGAGCGGCGACTCAATCACGACAGTTCGTCGTGTTCCTACCCGGCCACTTTGACCGCTAGCATCGTCTGCAATACTAAAATACCCCGCTATTGGGAAAATAGGACAAAGACGCAAACAAATTTCCCAAACATTGAAGTTCGTGCAGAGGACCCACTTGTCCGCGCACGCTCTAATCTTACCGTTGGCAAGGATGGCCCAATCGCTCCAATTGGCCCGCCAGCACTGCCAGCGTCGGCGGTCTGCTGGCACCGCACATTGCTGCCATCCATCCCCCTCGAGGACTGGTATGTCGCAGCAACGCAGGGCATGACCACCCAATTGGCCCGTATTGGGGGGAGATGGCCTGGAAGGTCATGAAATGCGCCAGGAAGGCCAACGTCATAAGTACGATGGATCCCCGCGGTAGCGCATGCAAAAGCCCCGGAGGATGGCGGGCGCCTTCCACCGGGGCTAACGATGAGATAAGAGTGCGGGCTACCGAGTCGTGCGACTACGGATCGGGCTGCGAACCGTCAGTCCCACCACCACGTGAGGCGGCCAAGTTCCTCCGGAGTCGCCTGGTCGCGACGGCTACCAAGAACGCCACTTGAATCGGTCTTGATGGCCTCGCGTGTTACCAGGTCGGCCGGATCGACACGAACTCCGCCGCTGGCGGCAGCCAAGATGTGAACGCGATTCACCACACGGTGGTTCATCACGGTTTCCACCATTTCAGGAGCATAACCGATTGCGGGTTGGTACGCGCCATCTTTTCCAAAGCAGGTCATGTGCCAGCCCACCTGGCCCGGCAGGTCCTCGGCTTGGATCAACGCCGAAGCCAACGCCAAGTCGAAGATGTTCTGCAACTCGGCATAGATGGGGTACTTGGCCGCCAGGTCGCCAAAATGCTGAGTGAAGTTTTGAGCGAAGCCGGCGGTGTACGCATCCGACTGTCCCGTGTGAACCCGTTCCCCCTCATCGGTGATCAGTTCGTTCTCGCTCAACACCTTCACGCCCTGTCCCCGGAGTTCGAAGACATTGCGTTCTGGTGAGGTCAGCAAGGCGTCGTAATTGAGGGTGAACCACCACCGCAGCACGCCCAGCGGAGGGGGCGCTTCGCCGGGGGCCACCTTCACCATCGACAGATAACTGGGAACCCCTACGGTGCCATCCTCCAGACCGATGCCCACCAGTTTCATCCGGTAATCGGCTTCAAACAGCACCCGAGCGACCCGGGTTTGCGGGTCGATCCCATAGTATTCAACAGCCTGCTGGCCCATCTGGTCGCGGAGTTCTTTCAACCAGGCACTGCGTTGGCCCGGCTTGAGCGGTTTCTGCGCCGATTCTGCCAAGAATGCCTTGGTGCGCGCCAGGTTCTCCTTTAGCGGAACGATAGAGCAGCCAAACGGCGCATTGCGCTGACTGGTCATGTGCCGCAACACCACGACCAAATCGTCCAGGTGCAGCACCGGTCGCCCGGTTCGCAGATTGATGGTCCGCCCTTCGCGATCTTCCGTCCAGTCGCCAGCGGGGCCAGCCAGAACAATATCGCCAGACTCAGGATAGACCAGCACGTGCGTTATCTTGTGCAGGCCAGCGAGGTAGCGCACCTCGTCTTCCAGCGGTTCGCCAGCGGCCAATTTCAGTTGGACATACTTTTCCAACCGGTTGAGCGAAATCTTGCGAAGTCCAGAATCGGCCCGAGCGTCAGAATTATCGCTCCGAGCCTGGATGCGCGCCAAGTGGCGGAAGCTGCTAAGTTGTTCCAGGGCATTGCCTTGGAGCAGCGAGTGCACGACACCGCGGGCATCGACGCGCACGCCGCCTTCAAACGGCTCGACGCGGCCCATTCCGCCCTGGTCGTCCCACGATTCGACAGCAATCGTGCCTTTGATGAGGTCGATCAGCGCATCGAAATCCGGTTCGCCCGCCCCGCCGCGGCCGAAATTACCTAACGGGCGATTGGCGATACCTTCCAGGGCCGCGGCACGTGCCGTATCGCTGGTGACGTCGGCCATGGTGTCGATCGCAGCCCGGCGATTACCAACTTGCGCTTGGGCGGCGGCAATCTGCATCAAAAGCTGATCGCGCTGGCCAGCATTTGCCTGCCGGGCTGCCGCCAGAGCCGGCGCAAATTCGCCATTTTGAAGATGGGCCTCGACACGCTCCGCCACATTTTGGGCCGCCGCCGGTGCGGCACCCCACAAAGTGGCCACAGCCAGAACCAAGTGCCCCATGGGCCGCAAACGTAGGGGGGACATCGATTACTCTCCTCGTTCCCAGCTAGAATTACCCGCGTCTACTACTTTGCTCTCGCATCAGGTATCAAGTCAAGAAAAACCGCTGTAAATCGCAAAACTGGCCCAATCGAGTGATCCAGGCTTCTGCCACGTACGCCGCCCCGGTAGCATTCAATCCAGGAGTACGAACGGCGTGATGCTTTGCCGATGGGCGACAGCCGGTTGATGTAGTTGCCTGCCAGCACTGCCGCAACGGGATACGGCGATAGCTGGCAGCGGCCCCCGGACGGAGGTTCTCCGTCGTCGCTTACTTTCTGGCCAGCAGCTAACATTCCGCCACAAGGAGGTCCGTGCATGATCCATTCCCCGCAATGGCTGTTGGCGATCGCCTCGGCAAGCTTGCTGGCGTATGGTGCCGGCTGCTCCCGCCAGGCATCGACCAGTCAACCAAGCGAACGGGAGTTACTGACCAAATTGCCCGCCACGATGGCGACCGGCGATGCCGAGCTGCGCCAGGAGTTGGAACGCTTGGAACAGGCGGGGCAACTGCCCTGGCAGCGGCAAGCGCAGACCGTTCCGCCCACCGATAACGCGGCCGCGGTGCTTGCCCGACAATTTACCGGGCTAAAGGCCGAGCCACTCGCGGCCGAAGCGGCACCGCTGTTGGCCACTGGCTTGGAATATTCCCTGACAGAGCAGGAGACTGCCCGGGCATTGCTCGACCGTTTCGAAGCCCAGCGCATGGCAGCCCGCGAGTCACTTTCCCTGCCGCATGCTTCCTTTGGCATCGACCCGGCCGCCGGTTTATTGGCCGAGTTGGATTGCATTGGGCAGGCTCGGCTGATTGTGCGGCTGGAGGCATTGGCAACCGCGCTGGCATTAGGCCGCCTCGGACCGATAGCGGCGAGTGGAGCCGCCGCGGATGTTGCAGATGCCGGCGCCGGTCCACGAGCGGCGACGGATCGCCCGGGCGTGGCTCCCAACCTCGATCAAGCCGTTGCGGCCGTCGACGCGGCGATCCGCTGGGTGGACTGCCTGGCCCGTGAGCCGCATCCCATTTGCCGCTTGGAGTCGGTGCATCTTCGCGGCGAGGCGCTGTTGGCATTAGAAGCCGTGGCGCAGCACCCGGAAATAACATCCAGGCACCTCCAGCAACTGGAGGAAAGTGTCAAGCAGTCGCTGACCCAGTGGCCGGCCGATGCCGAGGTCTGCTACACCGAGCGAGTTCTAGGAATGCAGATGTACGAACTCATTCGCAACGGCCAGCCCCAAGCGGTGCAGAGCAACCACCCGCCACCTGCCGACGAGGCCGACCTGGTCCGCCGTGTCCGCAAGATGACTCCCGAGCAGATCGACCGCGATCAATTGTTTTACCTTCGTGCGATAGACGGCATTGCCCGAGATTCCCGCGACGATTTCCCCGACCGCCAACAGGCATTTGAGGCATTGCGTGTGCTGGCCGGGCCGCCCGATGCCGACACCTATCCCGTCATCGCCATGGGAGTGTTATTGAACGATCTGGACCGGTTGCACCAGTTTCTGACCTTCGATCGGGCAAGAATGGAAGCCTGGGCCGTGGCCTTGGCCGCCGCCCGGGGCGAGCAGTCGCCAGCCCTGGGCGTAAGCCCTCGGACTGGCGAACCTTACCGCGTGGACGAACGCCCCGACCGCGTTGCCGTTTGGGGGCATGGCAGCCTGGAAGGCAACCAAGGGGAGCGGCCCATCGTGGCCCGGAAGGGTCAGCCCTGAGCGATCTCGGGCTGTCGCGATCGGATCAGCCGGGGGCAGCGGTAATGGCTGCTGCCGTTTTGGGGCCACCGGAATGTCCAGTTGGCCATGGCGCAGTTGACGCCGGTTCCTCTCGATCCATTTCCGCGTGATCTGCGGCGAGGTTTGCTTGCAACGTCCATTTGACGGGCGTTATGCTAGAACGATGTCGGCACCGGGGGCATGTCGGCTTTTATTGACACCTGCGCAGCTAATGTCCGCTCACGTTCGTGCCAGTCCTTCGAACGGCGACCCATTGCGCTGGAAAACGGAAGACTTCCAGCGCCGAAGATTCGACGACCGGACCTTGGCGGCGCCACAATCAATAGCCCTGTCCAACTGGCCTCGCCGTCTGCTGGCCGCCCGAATGATTGTGCCGGAGTAACTGCTCACCCGGAATATCTGCCCACATGGCGAGAGCCGCTAGCCGCCTGGCGACAAGGCGCTCGGCCTGTGGCGCCGCTGGAGTGGCGGGCGCTGCAGCGGCGGCGGAAATTGGCTGCGAACCTTCCAAACCATCCCACGAGGCGTCCCATGAAATACCTGTGGCGGAGTCTGGCGCTGATATGCGTTGTGACCCTGGTGCTTTCGCAACAGACGGCCCACGCGCAACGGCAGAATCCCAACCAGCCCATGCTGCAAAACGTCACCGTGGCCGGCAAGTTCAAGGGCATGCGGGGCAACCAGATGCTGGTGCAATCGGGCCCTGCCGGGTACGTGGTGGCGCTAACGCCGCAAACCAAGGTCGCGGTCAGTGGCACGGCCAAGGCCGACTTCCTGGGTAACGGCATGTTTGTCACCTTCACCACCAAGATTGATAAAGAAGGTGAGATCACCGAGCCCGTCAAAGAACTGAAAATGCTCACGCCCAACGAGGTCATCCGAGCCGGTAGCCAAGCCGAAGGTGAGGCTGAGGGCGACCTCACCCCGTATTACTTTGCCGGCTACATTCGCGGTAAGAAGGGCGATACCTACACCCTCCAGTTTGGCCGCTCCGCCAAGGAATCGGTCACGTTCAAGGTTGCCGACGATGCCGAAATCTCGGTGGAACTGGTAGGCAACGTCCGCAACATTCAACTTCTGCGCCCCGACGACGACGTGACCATCATCGGCAAGCAGGCCCAACCGCCTAGTGAACGCGGGCCGGGCCTGGTCGGTGCCGAGGACATCACCGCCAAGCTGGTGAATCCACTCACCAACGAAAAGCCCAGCAAGTCGGCCAACAATCCATGACGTTCGGCCCTCTGGCGGGTAAAGCTTGAGCGACGGATGGCATTCACACTCCTGCGTGCGACTTGTCAGCTTCACGCTCGGTAACCATTACCGCGGCATGCGCTGGGGCTAGCCGCTATCGTGAACCACCGGCCCCCGGGGCAATGGCTGCGCTGCCCCTTCCTCCGGGTGGCACGCTGCATTGGCCTTGAATCATGCAGTGTTACAATGGTTGGCTACGGTATCGGCCGCTGCGCGGGCCGGTCGGACGAACGCCTTGGCCGCGGAAGGCCCGCAGCGCTTCGACGCGCCGATGGTTCCACGCGGGTAACCTTTCCCGCGAATTGAGCCACCGCGAATTGAGCCACCGTGGCCCCCCGCAACCATACTTGCCATCATTGCCCCGGCTCATGCGCCTGCCTTGAGCTGCCCCCGCCGACTGTGCCATTCCCCTTTTTGCTGAGAACACGCCTGTGAATCGGCTATTCTCGATGCTCCGGTCTTTCGTGATTTGGCACCCTCGTATCGCCTGGTCGATGCGCGACAGTTTGCGATGGTTCACGGGACTGAACTTAGCGCCCGCCGTTCACCCCCGTGGATCGCGCCGCCGCCCCTCGCGTGAACAGCGCGAGGCGCAGCAACGTCGCCGGGCCGCTCAGCGCCGTGCGGCCATCTGGCTGGTGGTTTGCGCCTGGCTGATTGCCGTGGGAGCCAGTTGGGCCTCGGCCGAGGAATCGAAACAGCCCGCCGCTGACGCCAAATCCAAGCCCCAGTGGACGGCAGAAGACGAACGCTTCTTTGAAGAAAAGATCCGCCCGCTGCTGGTCGCCCGCTGCTACAGTTGCCACGGACCCGATGAACAGGAATCGGATCTGCGGCTGGATAACCGCGAAGCCTTGCTCAAAGGCGGTTATTCGGGTCCGGCCGCCGTCCCCGGCCAGCCCGATAAGAGCCTGCTGCTGCAAGTGGTGGCCTACGATGGCGATGTGAAAATGCCTCCGGCGGGCAAACTGCCAGAGGCCGAACGGTCTGCCCTCACCGAGTGGGTCCGTCGAGGACTCCCCTGGCCCGAGGGGGCCGCGTTGACCGCCGCCGATTCCATCGAAGCGGCCCGGAAAAACCACTGGGCCTATCAACCGTTGGACCCGCGAATGGCCAATGATGCCGAGCAGCGGCTTCGCGAGGCCCAGGCGGACGAAGGCGGCTTTCATTGGTCGGGCTGGATCCAGACGCCCATCGATCGCTACATCGCGGCATCGCTGGAATCGGCCGGTCTGACGCCCTCGCCGCGGGCCGACCGCCGGACGTTGCTGCGGCGTCTGTCGTTCGATCTAGTCGGCTTGCCTCCGACGCCCGAGGAATTGGAGGCCTTCGAGCGCGACCCGGCACCCGATGAAGTCGCCATTGCCGCACAAGTCGATCGACTGCTGGCTTCGCCGCAATACGGGGTACGCTGGGGGCGGCACTGGCTCGACGTGGCCCGTTATGCTGACACCAAGGGCTATGTGCTGTTGGGCCAAGCGCAGTTCCCGTATTCGTACACGTATCGCGATTACGTGATCGACGCCTTCAACGCCGACTTGCCATACGACCAGTTCGTGCGCGAGCAGTTGGCGGCCGATTTCTACCCTCGGGCTAACGATGATGGCCGCTCGTTGGCGGCACTCGGGTTTCTGACCATCGGCCGCCGTTTCCTTAACGGGCACGACATCATCGACGATCGCATCGACGTCGTCACCCGGGGCCTGCTGGGGCTGACCGTGGCATGTGCCCGCTGCCACGATCACAAGTACGATCCGATCCCCACCGCCGATTACTACGCGCTGTACGGCGTATTTGCCAGTTGCGAGGAGCCGGAGGAGTTGCCGCTGGTTGGCACACCGGAGGATACTCCCGCTTACCGCGAGTTCATGCGCGAGTTGGATAAGCGGCAGGCGGAGTACGATGAATTTGTTCGCAAGACCCACGAGTCGATGCTGGTTGAGTTCCGCAGCAAGGCCGGGGAATACTTTCTGACTGCCGTCGCTCCCGATATGGTGGAAGCGCACCTGGAGGCCTTGTCGCTCCAGGCAGGCGAGTTGCGCCCCATGCTCGTGACGCGCTGGCAAAACTTCGCCAAGGGGCCGGGGCGAAACCATGTCTGGTTCAAGGCCTGGGGACAATTGGGCGATGTTCCCGGCGATCAATTTGCCCAGCGGCTTGAAAGTTTCCTGGCTTCTCCGCCAGACGATACGCCGCAACCGCTCCTGGCGCGATTGCGGGCCAAGCCGCCAGCCAATCGGAATGAGCTGGCCCTCTTGTATGCCCGATTGCTCCACGATGCCGGCAGCACGCTGAAGCCCCGGGCCGATGAAAACCAAACCGCCGACAAGCCAGCGGCCGAGGGCGATCCCAATAACGATCAGGCGGCGGCAACGGCTGCTGACAGCGACGCCTCATCCGAATCGGCGCCTGCCGCCGACCTGTCAGAGCTGGCTCCCCTGGCCCAGTGGCTGTTAGATCCGAAGGCGCCCTGTTTTGTGAGCCTGGAAGAAGCCCCGCGTGTGTTTAATGTTGCTGACCGCAACAAATCGCAGCAGCTTCTCAGGGCGGTTGACACGCATCGGGTCACTTCGCCAGCAGCGCCGCCGAGGGCGATGGTTTTGGTGGATAAGGAACACCCTGTCCAGCCGCACATTTTTGTGCGCGGCAATCCGGCCCGACGCGGTGATGCGGTACCTCGTCGATTCCTGACCGTGCTTTCCGCCGATGGAGAGCCGAAGCCGTTCACGCAAGGCAGCGGCCGCGCCGAGTTGGCCGCCGCCATTACCTCGCCTGATAACGCGATCTTCGCGCGGGTGATCGTCAACCGGCTATGGATGCACCACTTTGGCGATGGCCTGGTGCGGACAACGAGCGATTTCGGCTCGCGGAGCGATCCGCCCACGCATCCCCGATTGCTGGACTATCTGGCGCAGCGGTTGATCGATTCTGGCTGGTCGCTCAAGACGCTGCACCGGGAGATTCTGCTTTCAGCCGTTTGGCAGCAGCGTAGCGATTCCCGGCCCGACTACAGCAAGGTTGATCCAGAAAACCGGCTGCTTTGGAAGGCCAATCGCCGCCGCCTGGAATACGAGCCACTCCGCGATGCCATGCTCGCCGTGGCGGGCCGATTGGATCAACAACTTGGCGGAAGGCCGATCGAGTTGTTCCAGGCTCCGTACACGACGCGCCGCACGGTGTACGGGCTCATCAACCGCCAGGAGTTACCGTCGGTTTTCCGCGTATTCGATATCGCCAGCCCCGACGCCTCCACACCCAGCCGGCCCGAAACCACCGTGGCCCAGCAGGCGCTTTATCTGATGAATGCGCCGTTTGTGATGGAGCAGGCACAGGGGTTAGCGGCCGAATCCGCCCGCCGCACGGAAAGGCTGCTGCGCACGGCCCCGCAGGAAACCGGGCCGGACTCTCCGGCAGAAACCGTTCCGACCGCCACGACGCCCGACGCCTCGCTGGTGCAACTGACGCAGTTGTATCTCCTGGCGCTGGGACGCGAACCCGACGCCGCGGAACAGGAGATCGCGCTGCGTTACCTGCAACTTAGCGGGGACGGCAAGGTCGCTGCTTGGGAAAAGCTGGCGCATGCCCTGCTGTGCAGCAACGAATTCATCTTCGTCGACTGACGGCAGCTTGGAACAGCTTCCCACCCGTCCATTCCGCGCTGCGAATGGATTGCGTCGCCGGGCAGTCGCTAACGTACCTCTACGGCCCCCGTTACCGCACGAACGGTAGCCAGCCAAACATCCGTTTGGCGACGCCCGGGCCAGACGAACTGGGCTTCGGCTCCTCGCTCACGATCGGCTTCGTGTCGTATGGCACGTTTTCCGGCGGCGTTGACGAAAAGTTGCCCTCGAATTCGTCGCCGGACGGCGTCACCGTCCGCTGGCGCAAAATGACGCGCCGCCACCATGAGGGTTTCTCCGGCACCGCCGCCGCGCTGGTGTCGGCGGGCGCGGCAACCGGCAGTTGGTCGAAAGCGCTGCCCTGATAACCGGCGTGCGGGGCGGTGGGTGGAAGCTGCTGCGTGCTGCGAGCCACGGCAACGGCCTGGCCATCCTCGCGATAGCTGGCCGGCATCGCTGCTCCGCCTGGTGCCGTCGGAGTGTAAAGCGACTGGACCGGTGCGCTGGGATACCCGCCAAACTGGGGCGAAGTCGGCACGGTGCCGGCACCAAACCCACCCGCCAACGAGGTCGCCGGTCGGTACTGATTGCTGGGACGCATGCCCGTCGAGCAGCACCCGCAACCGGAGGTGGCACAACTGTTGGTGGCCGGCTTGGGCGGAGTGTAGACCCCGGCCGGACCAATCGGCACAGGGCCGGAAGCCCCAAGGGGACCGGCCATGGGCGCCGAACCCGTCGCCGGCAAGGGGGTGGTCGCTGGCGCTGCTGCACCGGGTGCCCCCTGCGGCAGCACCGCGCTGGCACCGCCGGGTGCGGGCACTTGGGCCGCGGGCGGCGCACTTTGACTGGCGCTCGATGAAAACGGCCACTGGGCCTGGAGTGTGGCTGGCAACAACCCCAATACGGCTACGCTGGCATAGGCAGTTCGACGCATCCGATCATCTCCCCCCAAAGAATGAATCCAGCTCACGCCGCTCCCCCCGGCGATTCGGGGGGTGAACTTCGCGGTCAGCGAAACCTTAACGGTTCTGTCGGCTAGGGCCGGCGCACGGCTGAAGGCATTTTGCCGATTCTGCCAATTTTTGGTGAAGCGACGGCAACTCCGTCACACATCCCCCAGCAATAAGTGGTTGCAACAAGTAGGTCTTGCGATTCCAATGCAATCTCGCGGCACTGGCAGCGGTGCCGCGCCAGCCCTACCTCCCATAGCCACCGAGCGGAAAGTTCGATGGATTACGAAGCACGCCAGCAGAAACTACAGCGATCCCTGGTGACCGAGGGCCTGGAAGCTCTGCTCGTAACGAATGAGCAGAACGTGACTTACCTCACGGGGTTCACGGGAGACAGCAGCTACCTGCTGGTGACGCAGAAGGAACTGGTGCTGGTGAGCGATTCTCGCTATACCACGCAGCTTTCCCAGGAGTGCAAAGGCCTCAAGGTTCACATCCGCCCCACGAGCGAAACCCTCGTCGCAGCCACCGTCAAGCTAATCAAACGGCAGAAAGTGGCCTATTTGGGAATCGAAGGCAATTCCATCTCCATCAGTTCCTTTCGGAAACTGGAGCAGGATCTGCCCAAGGTCGATTTGCGTGTAACCTCCGAGCTCGTCGAGGCGTTGCGGCAAATCAAGGATAAGGACGAAATCCAGGCTACGCGGCGGGCCGTGGATTACGCCCAGCGCGGATTCGCGATCCTCCGGGCGTCCTTACGGGCCGAACAGACCGAACGCGAGGTCGCCAACGAGTTGGAGTATCAACTACGGCGTCTAGGTGCCAAGGGATGCAGCTTTCCGCCGATTGTCGCGGTGGGGTCCAATGCCGCGCTACCCCATGCGCGTCCGACCGAACGGAAAATCGGCGAAGCGCCGATGGTGCTGGTGGACTGGGGCGCCGACGAGGGACTCTACAAGAGCGACTTGACGCGGGTCTTGTTCACGGCTAAAATCCCGCCCAAAC
>CAZEEG010000086.1:0-5530 GCA_964511065.1 uncultured Pirellulales bacterium
AGTAGCCCACGCGGTCGTCGGCCAGCCGCGGCTGGTATCCCGTGTTGGGCAGCGCGCTGATCGAATAATGGACGTTGACGGTCACGCCGCGCGAGTCGGGCACGGTATCGAGGTTGATGGCGCCGCTGGAGGCGTAGGTGGCGGCGATTTCCAGTTCGACGTTATCGGGCAGCGACTTCACCGCCGACCACGTGCTGCGGCTGCTGGTGAAACTGAACCCCCGCAGCACCTGGCCGATCTGCGGCAGGTCGCTCATGAAGACGGAATCGAGATTGATCACCAGGCCGCCCGAGGGACTCTTGGCGAACACCGGCAAGGCGAACAGCACACTGTCGGTATAGGCCAGTTCGACTGCCTTGGCTTCGGGAGACCCCTTCTTGGCGGTGAAGCGAACATTGCGGCGGACCACGTGGATCTTGTCGTCCACCTTGCGGAACTGCCACAGCCAATCATCGCCAAATCCCCACGACATCCCGCCCAGCAGGCTGCCCTGGCCGATGCCGCGAGCGATGGAGGTGATGATGATGTAGTCCTTGTTCAAGTTGCCCGAGGTCAGCTCGGCGTATACCGACCCGTCCTTTTGGATCAACTTGATCAACCCTGATTGGACCTTGGCGTCCTTAATCAGGTTGTTGTACTTGGCGTTGTCGTCCTGGGCATAAGCGCCACTGGCCGCGAGCGCTGTCAAAGCCAACGCGGCCATCCACAGTCGACGCGAAAACGGATTGCGCATAAAGATGTACCTGGAAAAACCTGGCGAGGGAACGTTGCAGATAGGCCGAGTCTGTTGTTGATTTCACAGGTCCGGAGCCCAGTCCAACCAGGACCCAACTCCATTCTTCGTTGCTCTAGGGGGTAAGCAACAAAGATGACCTATTTTGCCGGCTCAGTGCCGGCAAGTATGAGGATGGCGCAAGATTGGCCGACTTTACGGGATGTGCCGCTATTTTAGGGCCTACGGAACCACCAGGCAACAAGTCCCAGCCGCGGACCGCCAAAACGGCCAGAAAAATTCGGCCGCCCTGCTGCGGCGGCTTGCCCCACTTGCCGCGGCTCTCCAAAAGCCGTGCTCAATCACTTCCCCCAAGTGCAACACACGCCGCGTTCCATGACTCACGGCATTCCATGACTCACCGTGTGCCACGACCCTGCCGGGGCCGGTTCGCGGAATACGGGCGTCGTCCTGCCCCCCGCGTGATACGGTTCCGCCGGGCTGTGCGGCCCGGATACCCCCCCAAATCACTTCTCACTTCATTACGAATTCATTACGAACCGCCGCTGCCAATCGTTCACCCCTTGCCGCCTTCCGCCTGCTGCACCGCCGCAGGTGCGATTGCACAGGGGGGGCCTTGCCGTATGATTACATGCACGCAGCGGGCCGCTGCGAACAGCCCCCTCGGCCCCCCCTCATTCACCGGGCCGCCGTTCAACTCCGTGTTCGGGACGAACCTTCGAGCCGTTGCACCATGACACCGCGGGAGCAACAACAAGAGCTATCCCCCTTGCGGCGAGGAGTATACGTAGCAACCGGCACGTTCTTTGTCGGGCTGGGCACGGTTGGCGCGTTCTTGCCACTGCTGCCCACCACCCCATTCTTGCTGCTGGCGAGCTACTTCTACGTACGTTCGTCCCCCCGCCTCAACCAACGGTTGCTGCGTTCCCGGCTGTTGGGCGGTTTTCTCCGCGATTGGCAGCAGCGAGGGGGCGTCCGCCGCCCGGTCAAGTGGCTTGCCCTGGCCGTGGTGGGCTTGGGCGTGACCGCAAGCATCATATGGGGCAATTTCCCCGGCTGGGGGATCGCGCTGCTGTTGGTATTGGCGGCCATCGGGGTGACCGTGGTCGTGCGATTGCCGGTGGTGGCCGACGAGGCCTTGCCGGCGGTGCCAGCCGAGCCGCTCACCCCTAGCGCTAGCGATTTTGATAGGGCGGAGGTCGTCGGCACGGGACTGAACCACCTCGACGCGAAGCCGTAACCCATGAGCGGGGCGTTCACCCTGCCAGTTCGCATTCGCGGGTGGTTCCCCCATGCTACTGGCTTTTGGCGGCCACGCCCTCGCGAATGAACGCGGCAATCTCCTGGAGCGATACGCCCGGCGTAAATATCCCGGCCACGCCCAACTCGCGCAGCTTGGGTACATCGGCCTCGGGAATAATCCCGCCCACCAGCACCATCACGTCGTCCAGGCCGCGATCGCGCAGCCGTTGCATCAGCTCGGGCACCAGGGTCATGTGGGCACCGGAAAGCAGGCTCACGCCGAGCACGTCGGCGTCTTCGTCTTCCACCGCGCGCACGGCGGCGGCCGGCGATTGCCACAACCCGGTGTAGATCACTTCCATGCCGGCATCGCGGAGGGCGCGTGCCACCACCTGGATGCCGCGGTCGTGGCCGTCGAGCCCCAGCTTGGCAAGAACCACGCGGATGGGAGACATCGTAAAGACACCCTTCATGTATGCACCAACTGGCCTATCGTTCACGCGCCCGGTTGCATTGGGATTGCATCGGGGAAATTCATCAAGCGGCGATCCTCGGGATCGGCCCTCAAGGATATGCTTCGTCTTTCGCTTCCCGAAGCACTTTGGCAATCTCGTTCAAATCGTCCCTATGTTGCCGCAGGAAACCAATTGCGCTTGCATCAAATGCTCTTATCAGTGTCGCGAAACGGTTTTGGCTTTCGTCGCGTCCAGTTTGACGGAAATGCCGCTCCCACACTCTGCCCGCCCATGCACACCAGCGCTCGTGGTAAATCGGAGCCTTGAAAGCGTAGTTCGGATTCAACAAGCCCTACAAGGAACGTCGCGATCCCTTGCTCTTGATCGTGCGAATTCAAGTATTCCAATACCATCTCGACACCGTGCGAGAGCAGTGGCCCGTCACCATGCACCTGATTGCGCCCTTCTGGCAACGGTTTCGTACAGGTGCAAATTCGGAGTCGTGTGCCCGGCCACGAATGGCCGCAATTCTTCGAGATTCTCGGCTAGAGTCAGTTTGGAGCAACCATCCGGCGGCAGATTGAGTGGCTTGCCAAAATCCAACAACACTTGATATTTGATACTCAAAGGCCACAACGTAAGGCTATCAATCGTACCGGAATAAAGTATCGGTTCTTCGCTCAATTCAACCGAAGTTGCACACGGCTGCTTTTCAACGCCGATCCCTAGTTCTTTGGTAATCGCCTGGTGCAACCGCTCGCAAAATGAATCATGCCTCACAACGGTACGATAGCGCAATTGAGGCAGTGCGCGGACTTTCGCCGGTATCTCGGCAGGTATCGCGTCCGGCATTTGGTTGTTAGTTCGTCGGCCGGTATCGCCCCAGCACGTCGGCCAGGGCGGCCACCATCTCGCCCAGCGTAACGTCGGCCCGGGCGGCATCGATCAACGTTGGCATCAGGTTCTCGCGCGTGGCGGCTACCCTGCGGATCCGGTCGAGCATCGCCTGCACAACGGCCTGATCGCGCGACGCCTTGGTTTCGGCCAGCCGCTGGCGCTGCCGGGCCTCGACGGACGGGTCGATCTCCAGCGTCGGTACGTTCAAACCAGAGTCGTCGGTAAAGGCGTTGACGCCCACCACGAGTTTCCGCCCTGCATCCACTTCGCGCTGGTAGGCAAACGCGCTTTCGGCGATCCGGCGGCGGAAGTAGCCTTTCTCGATGGCCGCGATCATGCCGCCCTGGTCCTGAATCTCGGTAAAGATGGCTTCCGCCTCCTTCTCCAAGGCGTCGGTCATGGCTTCCACCTGGTAACTGCCGCCCAGCGGATCCACCGAGTTGGCCACGCCCGTTTCGTGTGCGAGCACCTGCTGCGTCCGCAGCGCGATCGTCACGGCTTCTTCGGTCGGCAGCGAAAGCGTTTCGTCGCGGCTGTTGGTATGCAGGCTTTGGCACCCGCCCAGCACGGCCGCCAAGGCCTGGTAGGCCACGCGGATCACGTTCACTTCCGGCTGCTGGGCCTGGAGGCTCACGCCGGAGGTCTGCGCATGGAACCGGAGCATCCAACTCCGCGGGTTCTGCGCCCCGTACTGGTTGCGCAAATGGCGGGCCCAGATTCGCCGCGCGGCCCTGAACTTGGCGATCTCCTCAAAGAAATCATTGTGGCTGTTGAAGAAGAACGAAAGCCGCGGGGCAAAGTCGTCGACTGCCAATCCCGCCTCGATGGTCTGCTCGACGTAATGGAAGCCGTCGGCCAGGGTGAACGCTAGTTCTTCCGCGGCGGTGCTGCCGGCCTCGCGAATGTGATAACCGCTGATCGAAACCGGATTGAACTGCGGCACGTGCTGGGCGCAGTAGGCGATGGTATCGACCACCAACCGCACGCTTTCCTGCGGCGGAAACACGAACTCGTTCTGCGCGTGGTATTCCTTGAGGATGTCGTTTTGGAGCGTGCCTCGGAGCCGATCCCATGCCACCCCTTGCCGCTCGGCCGCCACCAGGTAATAGGCCAGCACGATGGCCGCCGGGGCGTTGATGGTCATGGAGACGGAGACTTCGCCCAGGTCGATGCCTTCGAACAGCCGATCGAAATCGCGGGCCGTATCCACGGCCACGCCGAGCCGGCCCACTTCGCCCTGCGAATTGGGATGGTCGCTATCCAGCCCCATCAGCGTGGGCAAGTCAAACGCGGTCGATAGCCCTGTCTGGCCCTTGGACAGCAGGAAGCGGAAGCGGTCGTTGGTTTCTTCCGGTGTGCCAAAGCCGGCGAACTGCCGCATGGTCCACAGCCGGCCACGGTACATGTTGGCATGGATGCCGCGGGTGAAGGGATACTGTCCTGGGTAGCCGAGTTGTTCCTCATACCACTCGTCGGGCTCCGCGGGGAAGTACAGCGGATCGACCTCGCGACCGCTCACGGTGGTGAACTGCGCATCGCGCGTTGCGGCGGCAGCCAAGGCCCGTTCCCAAGCTTCGCGAGCGGTGTTCGTGTCCGTTGCCATAATGATCCAAGGGGTTGATGGGATGCCTTAAAGGACAGGGCACCGTACCGGCGTGCGGCGCCTAACTCGCAGGCGGAAACAGGTCGCCCAGCAAACAGCGAAAGCCGGGCAGCACGCTGCCGCCCTCAAGGTGGCCATCGGGGGCGATGGGCTGCCGCTGACCATCGGACGTGTAAACCACCGCATCGCGGGCAACCGGATCGACCACCCAAACGGCCCTCGCTCCGGCGGCCAACCAGCGCTGCGCTTTTTCTTCGACTTCGGCCGGACGGTCGCCAGGGGAACGCACCTCCACAGCCAGGTCGGGGGCACCAGGAAAATATCCGCGCGGATAGCCGATTTGTTCCAGACGCTGCTGGCATACAAACGCTACATCGGGTGCCAAAACCGTGTCGGGATTGGACGCAAGACGAAAGCCGGTTTCCGCGCTTGTCACAGTCCCCAATTGACCATGTTCCACGAACTGCGTCAGGAGAGTTCCCAGCTTCATGGCAACGTATCCATGCTGAAAGCCGCTGGGACTCATCATCTTCAACTCTCCCGCCACCAGTTCGTACCGGTTCCCGTCACGGGGCATGTGCAGCAGGTCGTCGGCAGTGA
>CAZEEG010000086.1:5630-24790 GCA_964511065.1 uncultured Pirellulales bacterium
ACCAGTTCGTACCGGTTCCCGTCACGGGGCATGTGCAGCAGGTCGTCGGCAGTGAAGGTTTGCGTGGACATGGCTCAGCCAACTCTCGTTTGGAAACGCTATCTGTGAGCAGGCGGAAACAGGTCGCCCAGCAAACAGCGAAAGCCGGGCAGCACGCTGCCGCCCTCAAGGTGGCCATCGGGGGCGATGGGCTGCCGCTGACCATCGGACGTGTAAACCACCGCATCGCGGGCAACCGGATCGACCACCCAAACGGCCCTCGCTCCGGCGGCCAACCAGCGCTGCGCTTTTTCTTCGACTTCGGCCGGACGGTCGCCAGGGGAACGCACCTCCACAGCCAGGTCGGGGGCACCAGGAAAATATCCGCGCGGATAGCCGATTTGTTCCAGACGCTGCTGGCATACAAACGCTACATCGGGTGCCAAAACCGTGTCGGGATTGGACGCAAGACGAAAGCCGGTTTCCGCGCCCGTTACGCTGCCCAATTGGTGTTGCCGAACGAATTGTCGCAGCAATGCTCCGAGTTCCAGGGCAACGTATCCATGCTGAAAGCCGCTGGGACTCATCATCTTCAACTCTCCCGCAACCAGTTCATACCGGTTCCCGTCACGGGGCATGTGCAGCAGGTCGTCGGCAGTGAAGGTCTGTGTCGTCATGGCTGACTCTGCAGGAGAAACAGGCAAAAGGTCGTGGTTCGCGCCAGCCGGTGCTACACCCGCTCCACGACCATCGCCACGGCATTGCCCCCGCCCAGGCACAGGCTCACCAGCCCCCTCTTGGCACCGCGATCGGCCAGGGCATACAGCAGCGTGACCAGGGTTCGGGCTCCGCTGGCACCGATCGGGTGCCCCAGGGCGATGGCACCGCCGTGAACATTGGTTTTTTCATGAGGGATATTGAGCGGCCGCATGCACGCCAGGCACTGGGCGGCGAACGCTTCGTTGAGTTCGACCAGGTCAATGTCGTTGAAGGTGAGGCCCGCTTTCTCCACCGCTCTTTGCATGGCCGTGACGGGAGCGATGAAAATGTCCTTGGGCTCAACCCCGCTGGTCG
Source organism: uncultured Pirellulales bacterium (assembly GCA_964511065.1). Taxonomy (GTDB): domain Bacteria; phylum Planctomycetota; class Planctomycetia; order Pirellulales; family S012-138; genus CALBRZ01. The sequence goes on from CAZEEG010000086.1 coordinate 6,684, forward strand.
CCGTTGCCAGAATCTTGGCCTTGATTGGGCTTTCCACCTGCTCGGCAACGTCGGCCGAAGCAACCACCACGGCGGCGGCTCCGTCGCTCAACTGCGAAGCATTGCCGGCCGTCACCGTACCGCCAGCAGCAAAGGCAGGTTTCAGCTTTGCCAGGGCTTCCAGCGTGCTGTCGGCACGGGGGCCTTCGTCGGTCGCTACCATCGTACTGCCGCGGCGCGACGCTACCTCCACGGAAATGGTCTCAGCCTCAAATTTATTGGCTTCTTGGGCCGCCAGCGCCCGGCGATGGCTTTCCAGCGCAAATGCGTCTTGTGCCGCGCGGTCTACTTCGCACTTGGCGGCAATGTAATCGGCCGACTCGCCCATGATCGCGTCTTGGAACGGACACCACAGTCCGTCGTGGATCATCGAATCCAACACTTGCTGATGGCCATACTTCCACCCGGTCCGCGCGCCCATCAGCAGGTGCGGCGCTCGGCTCATGCTCTCCATGCCACCGGCAATGACCACGCGCGCGTCGCCAGCTCGAATCGCCTGGTCGGCCAGCATCACGGCCTTGAGGCCCGATCCGCACATCTTGTTGATGGTCAGGGCGGCCACTGTCGGCGGCAGTCCTGCTCCCAGTGCCGCTTGCCGCGCCGGGGCCTGGCCCAGCCCGGCCGAGAGGATGTTGCCCAAGATCACCTCATCGACCCGGTCAGCAGCCAGACCGCTGCGGCGGAGCGCTTCCCCCACGCAGCGGCTTCCCAGTTCTGTGGCCGGAACCGTGGCCAAGGCTCCCAGGAATCGTCCGATCGGCGTACGGCAACCTGCCAGGATATAGCTTTGCGGCATCGGGATACTCGCTGGGCACAGGATATCGGAATGGGAACGATGGCAACCCACAGTTCCCAGGTAAACCACGCAAAATGGACGCATCGTGCGCCGCCCGCGGCCAGCCATTGCATCTGCAATCAGGGCAGGACGGCACCGACGCACTGTCATTATACGGGTTTGCCTACGGGGGACGACGCCGGATTTACGCCGCGGTCGGGCGTGGCGAATAGCCGTAGCTGTTTACGTGCCAAGAGTTTGCAATGGGCAGAGGCCGCGCGTTCGAACCGGCGTCGCGGCAGGCCCCATCACCTGCAGGCACCGCTGGCCAGGGGAATCACCTTCATGCATCAGCCACGGTAAGGAATCCTCAAAATCGGCTCGCCGGTTTGCCGATGCTTCCCGTAGCTGAGCAGATTCCCGCTGCCAGCCCCAAAGCGGCCCAGGAAGGTGCCGGGGGTACCGCCAAGAGCCGCCGCCTTTGCGCAAGTACAGATGTGGCCCACGGTTGGCCGGACCAAGACCGCCAGGAACGATCGGCCACGGACGGCGGATCGCGACGGTAATGGCTCCCCTAAGGAGACTGGAATGGCGTTGGATCGAAGCGTAAGCCTGGAAGCCCTGCGCGCCGCACTGGCCGAAATTTCGCAGGACGAATTGGAACGCATCCAGGGTCTGATCGATCAGTTGGGCGGCGTCGAGGCTGCCCGGGACTTGCTTGAAAACTTGGACGACGATGAACTGGCCGAAGCGGCCTGATTCGCAGCGGTGACAACCGCGGCCCCGGCGGCATGCATCATGTTCTGCCCAGGCCGTACAAGGTGTCGTCAAACCACGCCCATGAGCCATTTTTGCCAGCAGTGCCGCAAAAATTCTTGACGGGCGGATCAGTACTTTGTTAAGACAAATTTCGTCGGCCGACACCTGACACCACCTGCCCACGCAGTTGAAAAGGAGGGCAAGCCATGTTCGATCCACCGGGCATGTCTGCCTGAGAAGTCTGCCGATGCCATCGGTACAGGGCTTCTCGACCTCACGGTTGTTCCTACCTGCAATCAACTCTTCTGCGCAAGTGGCCCGCCGGCGTGTTTCTCACGCCGCGGGCTTTTTCATTTCCGCTTGGCCAAGACGCAAAGGGGCGGAGGCGCAAAGGAACAGAGTGGGAGACTGGCAGAGATGCAGAGGGATGAAGGCACAGAGGGAGGAAAAGCGTGGAAGCGGCGAAGGCCGGAAGCGGTGGGATAAACCGGCTTATCGCGGCTAGTTGACGGTTGCTTCCTCGGGAAACACCCGAATGCCAATCGACTCGTAGAAGTCGCGACCGTATCTCCGCAGGGCCGCCGTCCAAACGTCTTCAGGTTCTGCGAACAGCAACTCCGTGGTGGCCGGCGTGACCAGCCATGCGCCTTCCTGAATCTCATTTTCTAACTGGTCGGGGCCCCAACTGGCGGTGCCTAAGAACAGCCGAAACGGCGCCTGGGTCTGGTGAACCACCCAATCGAGATTATCGCGCTGCACGGCCAGAAAGACGTTGGGCACCACGCGAATATCCGCAAACGACTCCTCGGTGTGCAGTGCCATGATGGGCCCATCGACCGGCCCACCCACGTGCGCTGGTTCCTGGCTGTCGCACGGGGAGCCTCCTAGCTGGTTCCAAATTTGTCCCACCGTTTCCAGGGTGGGCCGGTTCAACACCACACCAAACGCCCCGTTCTCGTTGTGGGCGATCAACAGCACCACGGTTTGGGCAAACCACTCATCTCGAAGTTGGGGCGAAGCCACCAACAAGTGACGTTCAAGATTGGCCATGTGGGGCGATCTCCCAAACCGCGACGAAATGCCAAGGGGTTATCCGGCTTGGCGTGGCCAAGCCTTGGTGGGAATCTCGCAGCGCCTCGTCAGGCTCCGTCGTCACCGTAAGCCCGGCTTCCAGGCACGCCATTAATTCCCTTGATACTCGGCCCGAATCCAGACCTGCTCCATGTCTTCCAGTCGATCGGTTACGACATAGTAGTGATGCTGGAAGGTGCCGGGAAACTTCCGGATCGGCCAGTCCTTGGCCAGACGGCTCACGGAGTGATCCGAAGCCACCTTGAGCCGCTGTCCTACCCGTCCGCCATTGCTGAACAGGTAGTAACGTTCGGCATCGCTGGCTTCTCCCAGGCGGCCAACCGCAACTTTCCCGTCATCTGGCCCGCCGACAAACTCGAAGGTGATATTCAGGTTGTCCATTAGAACCCCCTCGATTGCGATGTGATCGTTCGCATCATTCTTTCGAGGTGGTCGCGGCCAGTCAAACTTGCCCGGCACCCGTTCGCCGCATCTATTTATTTTACAGTAGGTTACGGCATGCGATCGCCGTCCCCCAGAACATTGTCAAATCGGAAAGCTTGCGCAAACTAGCGAGAACAGCAAAAACAATTGCAACAACACCATCACTTATGAACTGGTCTGGCGACGAAGCAGCAACCCAGCGTCGTGCAAACGGTGCGCCACAGGTCCGCTTGCCAAGACAAACAAAAACCCGCGCCAGTTCGTGGCGCGGGCGATGTTTCCAGCAAGGCGGGGGGAGCACAGTGGTCAGTTAGTCCCCTGGCGAATTGACCAGCACCTTCAACGCGTTCAGCACGGTGATCACGTCCTTGGCACTCACTTCCTCCCAGCCTGCGAGCTTGTGCCGGAGGATGACCAGTTTGAACTGCTCGAACGCTTCGTCCAAATCGGGCGGCAGCTCGGGCAGGTCTTCAAACGGGCGTACCGATGCTGCTTGACCGTTGCTGCCGGCGGCCGGTTCCGTCTCCATTTCGTCGGACGTGCCGAGTTCATCGAAGGCCGTGGGCTCGTCGCTGCCGGGATGAGATTCATCGCCAAAGTCGGGGCCTTCGCCGTAATCGGGACCGCCGGCCACACGTTCGAGCGTGGGAGCGAACCGTTCCGCCGCGACGGTTTCGCGCGGAGGCGTGGCGCCTTCGTCCAGTTCGACGGTGATGATGTCCTCGTCGCGAGGCTTCTTGTCCTCGGGTGCCCCCAAGGTTTCCCACCGCTTCCGCCGCATTTCTGAAATGGACCAGCCGCTTTGGACGGCGCCCTCGAGCCACATCTCGGCGTCGTCCCAATCCAGGGCCGCCTGGAAATGGCTCCAGTACAAACCGGCATAGCTCTCGTACACGCCACCAAACCGCTCGTAAACGCGGCGCAGTCGTCCTACGTGTTGGCCGCTGACGCCTTCGACCTTTCGCCGCCAGGCTTCATCGGAATATTCGGCCGCGGGCGCTCCGGATGCGATCAGCGCCTCGCGCCACTCGTAGATGATGCGGCCCTTTTCCCAATTGGTGGTGCTGATCAGCCGATTCCATCGAGCCACAAACGGCTGGGAAGTCTCCTCATCGACAGGCACGCCCTGTTGCGACACGTCATCCATCCTCTTGCTACGCGGCATACGAATCACCCCTCGCGACACCGGCAGCCCTCGGCCACCGCTTGGCGGAAGGTCGATTCTAGGACGGCCGCCAACGGCTTTCCAAGCGGTTGCTCGGCGGGGCCGCTCCGCCGGCCGAGGCCTGCAACCTAAGTCGCTCTGCAGCTTGATATTGCAGCAAAATGGTGGCACTACGCGCTAGCCGGGACTTGGGGAAAAGATGTTTGCGAACCAAGGCGTCCCTAAGATCAGACGGACCGAAAGGACACGACAACCAGTGCCGTAACCGATTGCGTTGATTAGCTTTGCGTCGTCCGCGCGCGGATGAAAACGTATCCGGCCGAAGCTGGGCCACGTTTTGCAGCATCGGTGCTCAATAACCGCGATTTTCCCCAAGAATTGCCGCCCTGCCGGTCGGATTGTAACACTTGGCGTAAGCTCACCGGGTGGTACGTGGGGGGCGAGCGCCGCGGGTTTGCCCGTTCAATTGGCCGGTAAAACTGGCCCTACCATCCTCCAACACGCATCGACCCAGGCGCGCGTGCCAAGACGCTGTGTGCCCTGGCCCTAGCTACCCGGGGGGCGCATTTCGGGAGCAATCCGGCGGAACCGTTATACCTCCAAGACAACGGTGCGCGGCCGGTGGAACCGGCCCTACATGGGGGAGCGTGCGCTGGCTTACGGCCGGTGGAACCGGCCTTACACCATGACCGGTAAAACGGGCCCTACGTCACGGCAGGTAGGCCACGAGGGCCTGGCAGGGTTCGATCGGCTCGATCCGCGTGCCTCCCAGCGCGGCCGGCAGCAGCGCCGTGCTGCCCGCCTTCAGCGGTTGCCCAAGCGGGTCGCCTTCCAGGGTGGCTTGGCCCTGGGTCACGCACACGATGTAGAAGCGGTCATCGCCGCCGATCGTTTGCGGAGTGTCGAACTGCCAGCGATCAAGCACGAACTTGTCGCAGGCGGTCAGCCGCATCACGTGAGGCTGGTCGGTTGGCTGGGGCTTCTGTGGTGTTACCGGCCCGCGTTGATAGTCGATCACGTCGAGTGCCTGCTCCACGTGCAATTCGCGCGGCTTACCATCGGGGCCCACCCGATTCCAGTCGTAAAGCCGGTAGGTCACATCGCTGGATTGCTGGATTTCGGCAATCAGCAGGCCGGCGCCGATGGCGTGCGGCGTGCCGGCCTCAATCAAGAGGCAGTCGCCCACCTGGGGCTCAAACTGATGAAGGCAAAGCTCGCAGGTTCCGCGCTCCACCTCTCGGGCGAGGGCGCGGCGATCGAAGCCTCGTTTCAATCCGGCATACAGCACGCTGCCCGGCTTGGCATCGAGCACCACCCAGGCCTCTGTCTTGCCCAAGTCGGGCGGGTCCAGCTTAGCGGCCTGTTCGTCGTTGGGATGAACCTGGACGCTCAGCGTCTTTTCCGCATCGAGCAACTTAAAGAGCAGGGGGAAGCGGTCCAGCGGAGCATGCCGGCCCAAGAGTTCCGCGCCACGATCGGCAACGAGACTGCCTAAGGTGCGCCCGGCCAAGGGACCGGCGAGGACCACGCTCTGGTCGCGATCGTGGTCGCAGACCTCCCAACTTTCAGCCCAGTGGTCGCCGGGGCCGAGTTGCTTTCCCAGTTTCTCCAGGCGCCGCCCGCCCCAAAGATAATCGCGGAGCAACGGTTGGAATCGTAGCGGATACATATGCGAAGGCCTCCTGGCAACGTCGTTTAGCCACGTGGAGTGCCTCTTCTGCTTCGCCGACCGTCACCCGATAGACTGGCAATACACCCGCCCTGGCAGGAGCCGACTCGGCAAACACTGGCTAAACACCAATGCGCGAACCCACTCTTTGCCAAGAGAATCGTGTGCCATGTCCCCGGTGGAACGGGGGTTCCCTGGTGCGCCTTCCATGCTCCGGTGGCCGGCGCCCACCATTCAGGCGAAAGACCCCCAGATTCGGGGACGGAATCTCACCGCAACGGCATAGGGTGACCACACCTACGGAACGCGGCCCACCGCTTGCGTCGTGGATGGCGGTGTGGCCTCGGTCCGGCTCCGCTCCCCAAAAACGGCAGTCCTTGGCCGCAGGAACGGTCGATTGCTGGTGCGACTGGCCCAAAGCGTTGTCTGGCCTGGCGGCATGGTATCATCCGCCTGCGCGCCCGGCACCCCCAAAACGGGGGCACAGCATAGGGAAATCACGCAGGTGGCATGCTGGCCCGCGATTCGACCGGCAGCATGCCCACCGGTAGTTCACCCCGGAAACCAGCAGCGATCAAGAAACACGGCCTGAGTAGCGCAAGCTGTCCGCTACTCAGGCCGAGTGTGATGGACTGCGGCAGGTCGCAACAGGCGATGGCCGCCTGTCTCAATGCTGACCGCTGGTTACTCGGGCAGTTGAGGCGGCTTGACCAGTGGGTAATTCTCGCTGGAAAGCCCTTCTTCCAGGAACTTCACCAAGTCGTCCACCTCTTGCTTGGTGAGGTCCAGTTCAAAGATTTCCTCGTCCAACTGGTCGTTGGGGGTGCCGCCTCGGTTGTAGTATTCCACCACGTCGTGCAGCGTCTTGAGGCTGCCATCGTGCATGTAGGGAGCGGTGCGGGCAATCTCACGCAGAGTGGGGGTCTTGAACGCACCGCGATCGCCCAGCAGCTTGCTGTGAGCCTCGCGGCCGACATCCGGTTCGTCGGCATCCATTCCTACGCCGATATTGTGGAAACCGCCGTCGGTGAAATTCGGGCCGCTATGGCAGGCGCTGCAATGAGCCTTGCCAAAAAACAGTTCCATCCCCCGCTGGGCCTGCTCGGAAAGCGCGCTCTTGTCGCCAGCCACAAATCGGTCGTACGGGGCATCGCCGGAAAGGATGGTGCGCTCAAACGCGCCGAGCGCCTTGGCGATGGCTTCTGGCGTGGCATCGGTGCTGAACACAGCCTGAAACTGCTTGCGATAACCGGGAATCTTGTTCAGCTTTTCGCAAAGTTCGTCCAGGGTCAGGTCCATTTCAATGGGGTTCTGGATCGGCCCCAGTGCCTGGCCTTCCACGTGCTGCGCGCGGCCATCCCAAAATTGGAAGTATGAGTAGCCGGCATTGATGATCGTGGGGGCGCTGCGGTCACCGACCTGCCCACGCACGCCGGTGGCAAAACGTTCCCCGTTGGACCAGCCCTTCTCCGGATCGTGGCAGGTGGCACAACTCACCGTGTTGTCGCGGCTGAGCCGAGGATCGAAGAACAACTGCTTGCCCAACTCCACCTTGCCCTTGGTGAGCGGATTGTCGGCCGGAATCCGCATCTTGGGGAGCCCCTTGGGAATCACCAGTTCATACGGCTCATCAGCCACAGCAGCACCCGCTGCCATTCCAACGACTAACGAACAACAGGCAATGATTCGTCGCATGGATATCTCCGAGGCTACAAACGGCAGGTCGTTCTGGGGGGCGGGGCGAAGGCATGGGGGGCTGCACCCCTTTACGGGACGATGCGCGCACCAAACCCGGGCAGCGACGTTTCACTGCACCGGCGATTCACGACATCGCCTGCCGAGCGGGGTGGGGAAACGTCCACCGGCCTTTGCGGATGAAATGGCATTGCACCGCAGGCCCAGGTAGCATGCCCAACGTTCCGACTATTGTGGCCCATGCCGGCGCGCATGGCAAGGAATACCGGCGCTACCGCCAGGGCCGAAAATGCCGGTTTTTCCGGCCATCGCCCCCCGGTTGGGCCAACCGCAAGGGTAGCCCCACCATCACCAGCACTTCCCTCACGCTTTACACATACGCCGAATCCATCACCACGCCACTGTGGTCTTCAGCGGCGCAGGCGGACGCCGTTTCACGCAGTATCTGGCACGCCCTGGCGATCTGTTCCCCGCTGACATCCAGGTGAGTGACCGCCCGAATCAAATGCGGACCAAACGGGATCATCAGCACGCCGCGCTCAGCCAGTCGCGACACAAAATATGCCGACGTCCCCATGTTCGGCGAGATTTCAAAGACGACGATGTTGGTATCCACCTGCGCCGGCTGCAGCGTCAGCCCCTGGGTCTGTTCGATGGCAGCCGCCAACTGCTGGGCGTGGGCGTGGTCCTCGGCCAACCGCTCGACATGGTGCCGCAGGGCGTACAGGGCGCCGGCCGCAATCACCCCGGCCTGCCGCATCCCGCCGCCAAACAGCTTGCGATGCCGCCGCGCTTCGGCAATCAGTTCCTTGGGACCGGCCAGGGCCGAACCAACGGGCGCCCCCAACCCCTTACTGAAGCACACGCTCACCGTATCGAAATGCTGGGCCCATTGCGCCGCGTCGATACCAGAAGCCACCACCGCGTTGAACAGCCGGGCACCATCCAGGTGCATCGCCAGGCCATTTTTTCCCGCCCATTGACTGATCCGCTCCACTTCGTCGTAGGGAAGAATGCGGCCGCCCCCGCGGTTGTGCGTGTTCTCCAAGCAAACCAACCGCGTGCGCACCAGGTGCTCGTTCTCCGCGCGGATCAGCCCGTGCAACTGCTCCACGCGGATGATTCCGCCTTCGCCTTCGACGGGCCGCACCGCCACGCCGCTGAGCTGGGCGTAGCCGCCTTGCTCGTAGTTGTAGACGTGGCATCCGGCTTCGCAGAGAATCTCGTCGCCCGGACGGCAATGGACCCGCACGGCGATCTGGTTGGACATGGTGCCCGAGGGTACAAACAGGGCCGCCTCCATGCCCAGCCGCGCGGCCAGTTCTTCCTGGAGCGCGTTGACGCTGGGATCGTCGCCGAATACGTCGTCGCCCACCGCGGCCTCGGCAATAGCCGCGCGCATGGCCGCCGTGGGGCGAGTTACCGTATCGCTCCTCAGATCAATGGGCTGATCGGTCACGTAAGTCAACGCTCCTGGAGGGTTCGCAAAATGCGGCCGCTTAGCGCATCAGCCAGGCGGCGGCAGCAAGGGTGGCATCTTTCTCGGCGCCGCGATATAAGGCGACCCCGTCTTCATGCCCTGCCGCACGATAGCAATCGGCCACCAGTTGCGGAACCTCCTTTTCGCCGGCCAGCCACAGTGGCCGCGGGGCGCACAACGACAACAGCCCCGGCACGTCACCGTACTTGATTGCGCCGGGCCACATCCGCGGATCGAGAATTTCTGTAATCGTATCGAACCGGAATCCGGCCGTCCCGATCGCCAACTTGTCCACCGCATCCTCCGCAATGCCGGCCGCCGCGGCAGCCAGCGGACCCACTTCCCCCAAGGCCGCCAGGTGAACGGCCGAGGGCCGGGTAACGTGGTTACCGAAGTAGGCCACGGCAGTTAGCACGTCGTGGACCCGCTGTGCCACCAACGGATGATTGTAACCGAGCGTGTACCCGGCGAACTCCCTGGGGTTGGCCACCTTGCGGGCCTGTTTCAGCGGTTGCCCATCCGCCAGGAACTCACCCTGGTACAAAAGATCGAGCCCGGCCACTGCCACGCCGCCGGAAAGCAGTTTCTGCACGGGCGCGGCCGGCTTGCCAGAACCGTCGAACAGGCCAGCCTTGCCTTCATCGTGCAGCCAGATCACGACCTGCTTGTTCCAGTTCTCCGGCAGGATGAACACGGTTGGCAACTCCGAGCCATGCGTCTTGTTGCGCAGCAGCGAAGCGACCACGCGGTAACCGTCGCCTGACGTCTCGCGCACGGGTTCATCGCTCACCTCCTCGGCCGCCGGCAGACCGTGGCCCACCATCGTCTGGAAAGCCCCCCCGACCACGCGACGGTATTCGGCCAGGCTCGCGCGGTCGCGAGGACGAAGCTCCTTCAACGGCGCGACCGCATCGCGGTAGTACGCGCGGATCACCTTGCGCTCCGCCTCGTCGGTTGCCTGCGGCATCGGTTGCGCTTCGGTCCACACCGTCAGCTCCTCGACCGACAGCGGCCGGTAATCCCGCTCGACGATGGGGCTCTCCAACCCCAGGTTCAAATGCCGGTTGAAGAACTCGTACATCATCGCCCGGCTGACGTAGTTGTAGTTGTGGCTGAAGTCGAAGTACTTGCCTTCCACGTGGTCGGCAGCCCCCAGCATCTTGAAATGCTGCTTCAGTTCCGGCAGGCCCTTGGTTTCAAGCTCCTTGGTCCAGTCGTTGGCGGCGGTCATGCCGATCGGTTTGGGAGCCGCCATGGCCGCAAACTCGATATTGCCCGTGTCAATCCGCAGGTAGCAGGCGTTCTCGCAGGTGCATCCGCCTTGCATGGCCGTGGAAACCATGACGGCCGGGAACGACGCCGCCAGCCGGTCGTCAACCGCCGCCATGATCATGGTTTGGGTGCCGCCGCCACTGGCGCCGGTGATGCCGATCCGCTTGGGATCGACGTCGTCCAGGGTCAACACCCAATCCAGCGCGCGGATGTTGTTCCAGGTTTGCAGGCCAAACACGTTGAGTAACCGCATCTCGGCCTGGGCGCTGAACAGCCCCCAGGCTTCGCGGCTGTTCATCTCGGGCCGCTGCTTGGCAAAGCGATGCACCAGCTCGAACGAGAGCGGCCCGGCACTATCGGCATAACCCAGCATGTCGTAGTGAAACACCATGCATCCCATCCGGGCCAACTGCACGCACCGGGCTTGTAGCGGGTGCCGGCCGCCGACCGGGTACTTCTCCGCCCCCGACTTGATTTCAGCCTGCACGCGGCTTTCGCCGTGATCGTGGAACCGCCCGCCCGACCAGTGCCCATGGGGGCTGAGGATCATCGGCAGCGGCCCTTGCTTGTCGCGCGGCCGGTACAAGCTGCCGGTCACGTACAGCCCAGGACTGCTTTCAAAGTGCACCCGCTCAACCGTGTATTCCTCGCGTTCTACGCGGCCATGAACCGTGGCCTCGATCGGCCGCTTCACCGGCATCGGCCACAGCCCGCACGCCAGCAGAACCTGCCGCCGGACTTCTTCCTTCCGTTGCTGCCACTGTTCCGGGCTGCTGCTGGGCGTGAAAGGAAAGTAACCGTTGAGGTCCTTCAATTCACCCAGCCGATCATCCGAGGGCAGCTTGCCATCGGGCAGCACCCGCACCGCCCCGGCCACCGCCGGCGAGGCACCGGCGAATCCCAGGTATCCCGCGGCGAACACGCCCGCGGATAACGACTGCAAAACCGTGCGACGATCGAGGCGGAGGGGATGCGAAGAATCTTTCATGGCGTATTGCGGGGCTAAAGGGAAAAGCCTGGCGGGCATGGATACCACGGACGCCGTAGGGCCAGCATGGCACACATTCTGGTCCATCAGCCCAGCCGGTGCAATTACCGGCTATTGCCGACTTGCCAAACCGCCACCCCACCGCCAACGGCGAAAACGCAGCACGCGGGATGCGCGCAGCGGGTACCAACATCAAGTAGGTCCGGCTATTGCCTGCCGCAATGCGGCTGGAGTGGGGGGAAACCGTTGAACCCCCAATCCATGGCGCATATTCATGCCTGTACCAGTCCAGCACGGCCACCAGGTACATGAACCCGCGGCGGAGCGGCACGTAGGAGATGTTGGTGCCCATACGTGGTGCGGGTGCTTGATCGGTACGGCCGACTGCTCCCCCGATTCGCGCGATGCGCGGCCATCGCGGAACAACTCGCTGGCGCCCCTGAGCAGTTGCTTCTTCCACTGGTGAATCTGAGAACGTGTCTTCAAATTGCGTGAAACAAAAAAACCGTTACGACTTCGCTACTTGGTGGTTCAGGTCAAGGAAGACGGAGCCGCGGGCGGTGAGCCAGCATTATCCCAGCGACGTGACGGATCGGCGGGTGGCAAATCATCAAGCCGCTGTTGCCCAAGCCGGCCAAGCGAGGGCGACGGCCCATCTGCCGTCGGCGACTGCTCGATGCGATTTTGTGTGTCAACCGCACAGGCTGCCAATGGCGGATATTGCCCTCGGACGTTCGTCCTCGTGGGGCCAGAGTAGCTGTTAATGGAATTACGGGAGAGTCTCTCGCAGACCAGTGCCGTCTGGATGGATTCCAGGGCAAGTGCATCGAAGCTGGCAAGCGTTATGCTCGGGCAGATTGTTCTGCCGCTTGAGATACAGCTCGTTGAGAATCCGCTGGTACTCGTTGCGGCTTTCCGGCGAGTCGTAGCTGCCGCGGGTAGAAGCGTTTGCCGTCGATCTGCCACAAAGGCCAGATTGCGTGGCTTGTGGTGGCAATCCTTGGGGATTCGCACAGCCTTCGCGCGTTTGCGAGGCAGAAGGTCTCTGTGCGGCGATCATAAAGCACCCGCCACCGGGGACGCATCGCCTGGGAGAAGTTCTGTGGGCGGTGGGGCGAAATGGCCGGTCTTGTATCCGGTGTGTCCGCTACCGCAGTCTTGCCTACAGGCCTCGCTGCCGTGCTGGCAGGTACGCAAAGTCTTGCGTGGCCTAGAGATATGAAAGAGCGGGCGAAGGGATTCGAACCCTCGACTTCCAGCTTGGGAAGCTAGCACTCTACCACTGAGTTACGCCCGCTTGGCACCGTTCATCGTAGCGACTTGCCGCCGAGATGCAAGATTCCACGCGCAAGGTATCGGCCGCGAGCGGTGATTCCAGCGGCCCCTCGGCAGGCCCTCCCGAGGGGGAAAGAGAGCCGCGAGGAGGGGCTGGTTCCTATACTTGCAGCTCCGGCCAACCGTTGCGCCGCGTCAATGTTTGCAACACCTGGTAGCGCCGAAGCCAGTCTTGGCAGGATGTCATGAGGATCCGCCCAGAGGTCCGTTACCGCGAGAGGGCAACCGGTGCTGCCAAGGGGCCATCGAAGTAGGGGTTGATCACCAACTGCGGCTCTACCTTGGTCGAGGTTGAGCGTTCCTCGACCTGCGCCTTGGGCACGTAGGGATTGCTCATGAGCTTCGGCGCCGTGGCTTCAACCGTGACTTCCGGCGTCATCACCGTCGGCGGATAGGCAAACGGCGAATACCCATACGTGCGCGGCACCGGGTAGCTGTAGTACACAGGCGGATGCCGGGCGAAGTAAGGAATGTAGTCCTGGCCGTACACATTGTACGGCACGTAATACGGCCAGCCGGCTTCAGCCTGGGCAGCGGTGCCAGCCAGGACTAGCAGGGCCAGCGCCCACAGTTTCAATCTTGAAATGAGTCGCATCGCTGGGTCTCACATGCAGCAACCGTGTCAGCCCCTGTTATTGCCTGCATCCGTGCGGTGCGCGGCGGGCGCCTTCGCTGTGCGGCGCGGAGCCATCGCGATTTCCCAGGCTAATTCGCGCCGCAGGCAACTCAACTCCAAAGTTTTCAAAATGCCCAGCCCACCTGTGGGATCAGCGTTGCCATTTGGAAAGCGCGGCGGTGCGGCCGTGTTACCGATGGATGCCGGCCCGGCCAATGTGGCTCAACGGATTGCGGCCCCGGCCACGTTCGGTCGTCGCACGATTGGCAGCACACATCTTCTGTTTTTCAACGCCATTGGCCGCATTTCGGAGGGCCAGCACAAAAGCGAGCGGACATTAACGGCGCACCTGTCCATTACAGCGGTTTTCCAAGCGCCATTTTCCGCTAAGATGCCGTTGGCGCAGAACACTGCCAGTTGCACTGCACCAGTGGGGGGCGCGCCGTAGCGCGCATGTGGCGGCGGCTACGGATCGGGGCCTTGTCCGATACGCGAACCAGAGGGAAAACCGAAAGATGCCACGATCAAGCGAGTGGGTTGTTGAAACAACCGCCCAAGATTTCGAAGCCGACGTTATCGAACGCTCGAGCCAAGTGCCGGTGGTGCTCGACTTCTGGGCACCGTGGTGCCAGCCGTGTCGGATGTTGGGGCCGATCTTGGAGAAGCTGACCGCGCAAGCTGAAGGAGCGTTCGAACTGGTCAAAGCCAACATCGACGAATTGGGGCCGATCGCGGCTCAATTTGGCGTCAGTAGCGTGCCAACCGTGCTGGCGGTGCGCAACGGCCAGGTGATCGACGGCTTTATGGGCGCGCTGCCAGAATCGCAGGTGGCGCAGTGGCTAGAGCGGATTCTGCCCAGCCCGGCCGAACGCGAAGTGGCGGCCGCGCGAGAACTGTTCGACAGCGACCCGGCAGCGGCCGAGCAGAAACTTCGCCAAATTATGGGCGAGGCCGGCCCCAACGAAGGTAGACCCGCTATTGCCCTGGCCGAACTGCTCTTGCGGCAGAACCGGACCGACGAAGCCAGAGCGATCGTCGCCGAACTGGAACGCCGAGGCTACTTGGAGCCAGAGGCCGAACAACTTCGCGCCCAGCTTGATCTATTGGAGAAATCCGCAGGCGTAGGCGACGTGGCCGCATGTCGGCAGGCCGTGGCAGCAAATCCCAACGACTTCCAGGCACGCCTGGAGTTGGCGAAGGCCCTGTCTGCGGCGGGCGAATATCGCGAAGCGATGCAAACGGCGCTGGACCTGGTGGTCGACGATCGAGCCAACACCGGGGAAACCGCCCGGCAGATCATGCTGGATCTGTTCCAGTTGCCTAACATGGACGAAGACCTCGTATCGGAATACCGGCGGCGGCTATCGGCAGCGATGTACTAACGACAGCCGCTGACGAACTGGGCCGAATCCCGGCTGCCCCAGTTGGCGAATACGTCGCTGCGGGCGATCCACGGGGCGATCTTCCGTCGCCTACCGCAAAGGCGCTTTACCAATTGACGTCGAACCGCATGGCCATCAGGTCTGAAGTGGTCGCACCAAATACGGTCTGGGCGGTGGTCACCGGGTGAATCCAATCAAACATCACCCGCATGCGGTCGGACCAGTACCAGTTAAAGCCCACCGTCAGATCGTTGTACTCGCCGCTATCAACACTGGACAGATTGAGGTGCGACCAGCGGGCCTTGGCTTCCCAAGCGCCCCAGCCAAAGTTGCCGGGCATGGCGGAGAAGTTCGTAAACGGCCTGGTTCGCCCGAACTGGGCACCATGCTGGCCGAACCGTTCATAGATGCGGTTTTCGCCGGTCAGAAAATAACTGATATGCGAGTAAGCTCCACCGACATTCGCCGTGTCGCCCGAGAGCATGTCCACGCTCGCCAGGTACGCTTCGTTCTGCACAGTGATCGGCCCCCAGACAACGGCCAATTCGACATTTCCCGTGGTGTAGAAACCGGCAGCCAGATTGCCGCTGTCAATCAAGATTGGGCCGCGCTGCACCTGCGGCCGGGTACGGAATCGCACGCGATCGTCATAATCGTGCGTGGCCAGGACTCCAATGCCCGTATGAATCAGATACCGGCCGTTCGATGGTTCATCATAATAGGGCAACCAGGTTAGCCGGCCGCTGAGCCGATATCCCTGCCGATCGCCGAATCGGGTTTTGATGGTGTCGCTGATATCGTCGAAGAACAAGCCGCCGGCCCATGTCATATTCTGGTCGGGAGTGCAATTGTAGAAAGCGACTCCCACTTCGCGATCGGCGGTGAAGATACCCTGCGTAGGAATCGAACGCTCGTTGAAGATATTGTTGGTATCGTTGGTAACCTGTTCCAGGCCGAAAGGTACAAAGAAGTTACCGATGCGGAACCGGCCCACTAGCGGAATCTCGTTCATCGAGACGTACGCATCTTTAACGTCCGGGGATGCGAACTGGTTTTCATGCGAGCCCTGGCCCGGTTCCAGTGTCATCTGCAACCGGAAGTCGAACTGCCCGTAGCCGGTGCCGTCGGCGACCAGGCGCAAACGGCGGTAGTTGAAATAATTTTCCGCGCCAACAATCGCCGGATCGGCATAGGCCCACGTGATGTAGTCCAACTGGACGTGTCCGCCCAGTTTGATGGTCCACTTATCATTGCTGTTGCCACCGCCACCGGCAGGCCTGGCTGGCCTGTCTTGCTGTTGTTTAGCTCGAGCTTGTTCTTCTTCGATTGCCGTCAGGCGACTTTTCAAGCCTTCCAGTTCGCCGATGGTATCAGCCACAGCGGCGGCTTCCACTTGGAATGCGACGGAGCCAGGCCATGCCAACTGCTCCGACGCTGTAGGGACGTGCCGTTCCGACAACTGCAAACGCAGCCATTGAATCTCCGCGTCCTGCTGCTCAAGCCGGCGGTAGATGGCCCCCGCTTCGGCCGGCGGAACCGCGCCCTGGGCAGCGGACTCCTGGCGCGGCCTATGGTCGGTGCCTTCTGGCAGATCGATTGCCTCGGTAGCACTGGGCGGAGCCAGGCTTTGGGACTGCGCCTGGCCGGGGGTCAAGATGACAATCAAGACAAGCCCTGCGAGCCATTGCCAATTACCCGACCGTTGGATGCTGCTGACCGCTGTTGTGCGCTGACGGAACGTGAATCGAGTCATGATGGATCATCCTTGATACATCACGGCGGCCTCTGGTCGTCCAGTCAGCTCGTCGAGTTCTTCCTTTGGGTTGGTGCCGTTTGCCTCCCGTTGTACGGGTCAGCCATGCCGAGCCGCCGACGGCCCGGCGCCGATTGATACCTGGTTACCGCTTTCGTAGTCGAACAACTCGGTACTGTGAGAGAGCGTCATTCCGTGCTGATATTCTTCGGCTGCCGCAGGCGGCGTTTTTCGGTGCGGTCGATTTGAACAATCACGCCGTCTTGTACCGTGATCTGCACGGCGCCGTACTTCAGCCCTCGGAGCGATTCTCTGATCTGCTCCAGCTCTTGGTCGCTGACAGGCCGGGTGTTTTTCGGCGATGTATTTTCATGCCGATCCATGGTGGAATCCCAATATGAAGACTGCGCGATGACCAGATTGTACTAGATGACATAATCGGGTACGAAAACCCGGGCGTGCTTGGGGTAGACATAAACTTCGTCGCCATGGGCCAGCTTCAATTCGTCAAGCTGTGCCAGCGGCAAATCCACGTGGATCGTGTGGCCTTCACGTGATTTCAGATTCACCTTGGCCACCGCCCCGGCCGGATTGACACGCACCACGCGCGCGGCCAGGCTCGGCACGCCGTTTCGCGAGCGCTTGATGTCCAGCTCGTGGGGGCGCATGTAAACCATGGCCTCCCGTTCCTGGTCGGCCTCGTAATTGGGATAGTCGATGGAGAACTCGCCCAGCACGGCCTGGCCGCGGCGGACCCGTCCATGGAACACATTGACCTGCCCGAGGAATTCCATCACGAAGGGGCTGGCCGGTTGATGGAACACCTGCTGGGGTGAGCCCACCTGTTCGATGCGGCCCTGGTTCATGACCACGATCCGGTCGGCCACCTCCAAGGCCTCTTCCTGGTCGTGTGTCACCAGCACGCTGGTGAGATGGATTTCGTCGTGCAGTTTGCGGAGCCATTCGCGGAGCCCTTGCCGTACCTTGGCGTCCAAGGCGCCAAACGGTTCATCCAGCAGCAGCACCTTGGGTTCGACGGCCAATGCCCTGGCCAGGGCCACCCGCTGCCGCTGGCCGCCGGAAAGCTGCGAGGGAAAGCGGTTACCAAGGTTCTCCAACTGAACCAGCTTGAGCAGTTGATGCACACGGTCGCGAATCTCGCTCTTGCCGGGGCGCTCACTTCGAGGCCGGACGCGGAGGCCGAAGGCGATATTCTCAAAGACCGACATGTGGCGGAATAACGCATAGTGCTGAAACACAAAACCCACGCGGCGCTGTCCCACCGGGCGCCCCGTGACACTTGCCTCATCGAACAAGATTTCGCTCTTGGCGCTGGGGTCGGGCACTTCCAGTCCGGCGATGATCCGCAGCAGCGTCGTCTTGCCAGAGCCCGAAGGGCCCAGCAGCGCCACGAGTTCGCCCTTGTTCACCCGCAGGTGCACGTCGCGCAGCGCGGTGAAGGTGCCGAATGTCTTGGAGATATGTTTGACTTCGATGCTCATGATTTACGCCTCTGCCTCGGGTGTTTGTGCCGATAGGGACAGTTCCTGCTGCAACCGGCCTTCGATGATCGTCTTGGCAACCAGCGTGACCAGTGCCAACAGCGTCAGCAGCGATGCCACCGCGAACGCGGCGACAAAGTTGTATTCGTTGTAGAGAATCTC
>CAZEEG010000087.1:0-19545 GCA_964511065.1 uncultured Pirellulales bacterium
GCTGCAAATCGACTGCATCATGCGAACCGGTGCCCTCCTCTGGTGTCAATAGATTGAATGTCCGCAAGCAATCCCTTGGGGCAATACGGCGACTGCTCGTGGAGGCGTTTGACGAACAACCCATATCGACCGACCAACTGCCAGCCTGGAATACATTTTTCTCATAAGAAGAACCTCTGGGCGCCCTCTTCGTTGGAAGGTCGACCATACGGTTTGTACGGCTTACCGCCCCGGAATCAATGCACACGTCGGGCCGCACCAGGTCTGGGGTGGGGCAACTGCACCGGCAAAGTTCATCAGCCCGTGGAATGGCCGCCCCGGTGGCCCACTCAGCGGATTCTCGTCTTCAAGGAAACATGACCGACTGCCGGATTGGAGTACATGGTTTCCATTACCCGGATGTTGTGGGTTCGAGTCCCACCGGCGCAACTGACAAACCGTTGCTTCATAGCGCCGTAGCTCAAAGGTAGAGCGCCGTCACAAACTCTGGTCAACCACTTCGTCGGTCTGCTTTTTTTGGCGGCTTCGCCGCTGAGCTCCGGAACGTGATCGGATCGAATAGCGATTCTTCCGTTGTTCTGCACAACAAGGAACTTCTCAACGGATCGGTGTGAAAAAGGCGGTCAGTTGCCGCGCAACGATCAACCATATCGGAATCTCCGACTGCCCTGTTGGAGTCCATCGGGCTCTGTGATCGCAAGATCGTGCGGGTTCGAATCCCGCCGGTGCCACGTGGCGCCGTGGTGAAATGGCAGACACGCAGGGTGATGGGTTGCAGCGTCTTGAACGTGCCGGTTGCGCCGGAGGTTTACTCCCAGCGCGCAGCTGGTTACTGCTCCTGGTGGGTACTCATGGCGCAACAACCTATCGCAGTACTCTGGCAAGACCTTCGTCGGAGTACGAGAACGATATGCACAGCGTGCTCGAGCGTTCGACTGCCAGAGCGGAGTGCATGGCATTTCGTAAGGTCCGACTGCCAGTGTGAAGCGTCTCCCGTTTGCAAGGGACGCCGTAGGCTTTCCGTTTCCGTTGGGTACGGCGGCATCAGGGCTTCACGCTTCGTCGGACGGTTTTGTGAAGGAGGGCATCATGGCCAACAAGCGACTTTTCTCAAGCGCCAAGAGCGACATGCCCCGCGCGAATGCCATCAACGAGGCAGGCGGCGCGGCATACGCCCTGGAGCCCAAGCACGCGCTGGCTCAGATGGCGGCGACCGGCACGTTCGGCAACGTGTTCTACGCACTGGCCGATACGCAGCTTGATACCCTGCGCGGCCTGGTCGAACAGGTGAACGATAACCGGTTCCTGGCCAAGTTGGCCGTATACGCCCGGGAAAAGGCGTTCATGAAGGACATGCCTGCCGCGCTGCTGGTTGAGTTGTCGAAGCGCGACACCGAGTTGATGCATCGCGTGTTCAATCGTGTGGTGGATAACGGCCGCGTTCTGCGGTCGGTGTTCCAGATGGTGCGGTCGGGCCAATTCGGGCGCAACAGCCTGGCATCGAGTTTGAAGCGGGCGTTTCAGCGCTGGCTGAACGACGCTTCAACGAGCAAGCTGCTGTCGGCTTCCATCGGCCACGATCCGAGTCTGCGCGATGTTCTGCGCATGGCGCGGCCGGTCCCCAAGGACAACGCCCGCCGCGCGCTGTTTGGTTGGCTCACCGACAAGGAAGTGGCCAAGTGGGCTCCGGCAACGGAGTCGGACTTGCCAGATGAAGTTCAGAAACTGATCGCGTACCGCCAGGCAGAAACCGCCGAAGCGCAGGCGGGAATCGCCAACGAGCTTCCGGCACGCTGGGACCTGCTGGCCGATGGTGCCCGGGGGCCTGAAGTGTGGAAGGCGATCGCCCGGCGCATGGGACCGCAGGCGCTGCGGATGAACCTCAACACGCTGTTGCGCCACAAGGTGCTGTACGACAGCGCGATGGTGGACGACGTGGCGAGCCGCCTGGCCGATCCCGACGCCATCCGCCGTTCGCGACAGTTCCCGTACCAGTTCCTGGCCGCGTACCTGAACGTCACGCCGGAAGTTCCGCAGAAGATCAAGGCCGCGCTGAACCAGGCCGCCGAGATCGCATGCGGAAACGTGCCGGAACTGCCCGGCCCGGTCGTCATCGGTTTGGATACCTCGGGTTCGATGCAGAGCCCGGTGACGGGTTTCCGCGGCCGGGGGCAGACGAGCCGGATGCGCTGCGTGGACGCGGCGTCGTTGTTTGCCGCCGCCGTGCTGCGCAAGAATCCAGACAGCGTGGTCGTGCCGTTCGACGTGAAGTCGTACGAGGTTCGTATGGCCCCCTCGGATTCCATCCTGAGCCTGGCGGAACGGCTGTCCCGCTATGGCGGCGGTGGAACCGACTGCTCGCTCCCGCTGCACGAAGCCAACACGCGCTACGCCAAGCGCGCGTTCGCAGGCGTGGTGCTGGTGAGCGACAACGAAAGCTGGGTGTATCGCAATTTGTCATACGCTTGGGCGCGAGAGCAGGCGACGGTTGTGATGCAGGAGTGGAAGCAGTTCGTCCGAATCCAGCAAAAGCTGGGGGTGAACCGTCCGAAGCTGATCTGCATCGACATCCAGCCTTACGGTACGACGCAGGCGCCGGAGCGCAGCGATATCCTGAACGTCGGCGGTTTTAGCGATGCCGTGTTCCAGGTCGTGTCCTCGTTCCTGGCCGACGACAGCTCGCGATTCGTGGCCGAGGTCGAGGCGATCGAACTGTGATCCGCCAGCGTGGCCCCGGCCGCGCGATCCAATCCGTTGTCACCATCATGCCCCGGAGGCTGAGCGATCGGCCTCCGGGGTTTCTCTTGGCAGGCCCAAGTTCTTGTTCCTTGTGGATGTGGTGGTCATCCGCAAGATGGCTGACGGATGGTAAGCGTGCCGCGGGCGTGCGCTGGATCCGTGAAATCTTGGATGGCGCGGCGCGACCGTCTTGGCTGAGTCGTCTGGCTTTCAGTCCTGGCGCAGTGCGCCGCGCAGGTTGTGCAGGCACGGTTGTGCCGCGTTTCCTTACCTCTGGCTCAGTTCGTGCACCATTTCCACCAGGCCCACCACATGGTCGACCGGAGTTTCAGGCAGCACGCCGTGCCCCAAGTTGAAGATGTGGCCGGGCCTTCCCTCGGCCTGGTCCAGCGTCGCCTGCACCCTGCGGCGGATCTCGTCCAACGGGGCAAACAGCACGGTCGGATCGAGATTGCCTTGGATGGCCCGGTCGTGGCCGATCGCTTTCCAGGCATCATCCAATCGAATCCGCCAATCGACTCCGATCACGTCACCACCGGCTTGGGCCAACAGCGGCAGCAGCACCGGATTGCCCGTCGCAAAATTGATGACGGGCGTGCCTTGAGGTAGCGCTTGGATGATCGCCTGCACGTGCGGCAGCACAAACCGCCGGTAATCGTCCGGGTGCAGGCAGCCGGCCCAACTGTCGAAGAGCTGCACGCATTGCGCGCCGGCTTCGATTTGACCGTTGAGATACGAAGCGACGGACCTGGCCAGCTTACCCAACAGGGCATGCCATGCGCCGGAATCCTGGTACATCAGCCGCTTGGTGGCGATATAGTTGCGGCTGCCGCTGCCCTCAATGGCGTAGCTGGCCAGTGTGAATGGTGCTCCGGCAAAACCGATGACCGCCTTATCGTCGGCCAGGCCGGCGCGGGTTTGCCGCACCGTCTCCATCACGAATTCCAAGCTTTCCAGGCTTTCCAACTCCCGCACGCGGTCAACGTCGGCCGCACTGCGGATTGGGTTGTGAATGGCTGGCCCATCGCCCGGCGTGAATTCCAGGTCAAAGCCCATTGGTTCCAGGATGGGCAGCAGATCGGAGAAGATAATCGCCGCATCGACCTTCAATCGCTCCACGGTGTGCAGCATGATTTCAGCACACAAGCTGGGATTCTTGCACAAGTCGAGGAATGAAGTCTTGGCCCGAATCTCGCGGTACTCCGGCATGTAGCGGCCAGCCTGCCGCATCAGCCACACGGGCGTAACGGGCGTGGGTTCCCGGCGGCATGCCTTCATGAACAGGCCGTCTTCGCTCGGATGGCGCGGATTGGTTCGCCCCGAGGTTCCTGCTTGCGCCGCCTTCGGCGCAGCGCTCGATGTCGCAGTTGGTCCTCCGGCCGATGCCGCTTTGGTTGCCAGGATCGTGGCGGCCCGCTCGGCAGCGGCCAGCACCAGCGGCCCCATCTTGGGATGGTCCGGTTCCAGGTCGCAAGGCAGGCCCTGCTCGCGCAGCATTTCGCTGGTGGTGGGACCGATCGAGCCGACCACCATCCGCGCCAGCCCGGCCTTCAACGGTTCGGCCAATCGCAATCGTTCGGCCATCCGCAGCATGTTGACCACCTGATGGGCCGACGTGAATAGCGCGATGTCGCGCTCTCCAGCGGCGATGGCCCGCACGTTCTCTTCCAGCGGCCCGCAATCGGTCGGCAATTCCCAGCGGTAGACCTGAACGGTTCGCACGGTGGCACCCCGTTTTTCAAGTTCCGCGACGAGGTCCGCATTGGGCTGCCCGTACTCTTGGATGCCGTAGGTCTTGCCGGCTACGGGGATTTGTTGCTCGTCGATCACGGCAAGCACATCGCGCCACGTATTAGGTTGGGGCGCCCGGTAGGTTGGCGTCAGCCCAGAATCTTTCATGGCGGCCACGGATTTTGGACCGCGGGCAATCGTGGTTGTTTTCGCTAGCGCGGCAATCCAGGCGTCGCGGTCGACCGCCCCTTCCAAGGCCGCCAGCAGGTGCCGGAATCCCACGCCCGTGGTAAAGATCACCACATCGATCTCGCCGCCGATCACGGCATTGGCGAACTCCACCGCCTCCGTATTCGTGCCCAGTGGGACCTCGCGCATGGAAGGGCTGACGAACGCCTGGCCGCCCTGCTTCTCGATCAAACGAGCCAATTCGGCCGCGCGGCGGCTTTCGAAAGCGGCCACGCGTAGTCCATCCAGATTTTGCTTCTCCATGATTTCCTCGCCGAGGTTGACTTCGCCTAAGGGGGGACCGCCGGAATGGCCGGTACCGAAAACCAGCACACGACCTCGGTGGCTGCCCTGCCGGCGCGCAGCGCGCGGCACGGAATCTGCCACTGTTTGCCCCAACAGTTTAGAACTCGCAGTGGCAGGCGAATAGGGCCCGACCCGTTGCAGCGTGGGCAATTCAGGCGCCGCGAGTCGAAGAACCATTCGATTGACGGTCGACATCAAGCGGTAGCTGGCCGCTTTCACGGCCCTTTGGCGGGGTAAGGCCGCCAAGAAATGTTCCGGTGAACTCTCACCAACTTGTGTTGGCTGGGGGCGCGTACGTCCACGATTCCGCGGGGCAGGGCCTTCTTGATTGGCCCGGCGGATTAGGAGTCCCTATGATGGTGTGTGGCCGCCGTGCCGCCCAGTCACCCACAATGGAGGAGTGTGATGAGTCCTTCGCCCAACCGCCGCGACTTTCTCCAAGCGAGCGTCGCCGCCGGAGCCGCTTTTTCCTTGGGCAGCAGCCTGCTCGCGGCTCAAAAGAACGACGACCACGCCGTTCCGATGCGGCCGCTGGGTAAAACCGGCGTGGATGTCTCCATCTTGTGCCTGGGTGGGTGGCACATCGGCCAGGTCGGCAAGGATGACGGCGACGATGCGGCCGTCCGCCTGATGCACCGCGCCCTCGACGAAGGCATCACGTTCTTCGACAACTGTTGGGATTACCACGACGGCTACGCCGAAGAACTGATGGGCAAGGCCATTCACGATCGCCGCGATCAGGTCTTCTTGATGA
Source organism: uncultured Pirellulales bacterium (assembly GCA_964511065.1). Lineage (GTDB taxonomy): Bacteria > Planctomycetota > Planctomycetia > Pirellulales > S012-138 > CALBRZ01. The sequence continues at coordinate 5,759 of CAZEEG010000087.1, forward strand.
CCAAGAACTGCGAGCGGGATTACAAAGGCTCGTTGAAAGACTTGGAGGATAGCCTGCGGCGGATGCGCACCGATGTGATCGACCTGTGGCAGTTCCACGAGATGGTTTACGACAATGATCCCGATTGGGTCTTCGAACGCGGCGGCATGAAAGCGGCTCTCGAAGCCCAGAAGGCTGGCAAGGTGCGGTTCATCGGGTTCACCGGCCACAAGGACCCTTCCATCCATCTCAAGATGCTGCACAAGCCGTACGCCTGGGCTTCCGCCCAGATGCCGGTCAACGTGTGCGACTACTTCTTTCGCAGCTTCCAGCACCAGGTGATGCCCGTTTGCCTCCAGCAGGGCACTGCGGTCCTGGGCATGAAAAGCCTGGGCGGAGGGATCCAGGGCAAGATTCCAGCGTCCGGCCTTGTGACAGCCAAAGAATGTATCGCCTTTGCACTCTCCCAGCCGATCTCTTCCCTGGTGATTGGGATTCGCAACGAGCGCGACTTGAACCAGGCCCTGGAGGTTGCTCGGGATTTCAAGCCGCTCGGTCCCGATGCGCAACAAGCACTTCTTGAAAAGATTCGGGATGAAGCCGGTGATGGCCGCCACGAACTGTTCAAGACCAGCAAGGAGTTTGACGGCCCGCACCACCGTAAACAGCATGGGTTCGCGCTGGATTGACGCGGTCGGCCCATGCGTGCGACAGCACGGAAGATTGCCTGCCCTCGCTGCGGATTTCCGGCCTCAAACGCTCCATAGCCTGATCGGTTCACCTGGCGGGGCCTGGTGAATTCGCCTTCCATAAGCCCTGCAAAGTGAGTATCTCCGTCACGGCATGCTCAACTGCCAAAGGACACTGGCGGTACATCAGCGCAGCAGCGTTGCCGTACAACGTGTCCGAGCCGCCGAACGTGGATGTCGCTGCGACGACAAAAGTTGCGCGTGCCCGCCGCCGGTTTGGCCCAGCATATCCGGCACCGGATTTGCACCCCCAATCGCGCCCTGATGCCGTGTGCGCGAAGGTGGGCACGATGTAGCGGCGGCGAAATGTGCCCTTGGTCGTTTTCGGTCTCAATGCTCCCGTTAGGACGTCATGCACCACGAGTCACGATCCAGTCAATCGGCACAGCCTATGAAGTCACCGGTGCATCAGCAGCGTTCGGCTGGCAAGCCCTCCCCATCGCGCGCTAGCCAGGCAGACGGGGATGCGCCAGGCGGAGAATGCCGGCAGGGGACAGGGCTTCGTCTGCCGCCACCTACGTTGGACGTGCCTTATGGCCGGCGTTTGCCGATTGGTGCCGAACCGATGGAGGATGGCGGCGTTCACTTCCGAATATGGGCGCCGAAGTGCCGCGAATTGCAGGTCGTTCTGTTGGACGATGCGGAGCGCGAGTTGGGCATCCATTCCCTGGAACGCGAAAACGGCGGTTACTTTTCGGTACACGTACCAGCGGCCGAACCGGGGACGCTCTACAAATTTCAGATTGACGGCGGTCAGCGCTGTCCCGACCCGGCTTCCCGATTCCAGCCGCGCGGCGTGCATGGGCCGTCAGAAGTCATCGATCCGACGCGGTTCGAATGGACCGATGCCGACTGGGAGGGAACCTGCCTGGAAGGCCAGGTACTGTACGAATTGCATATCGGTACGTTCACCCCCGAGGGCACCTATTCGGCCGCGATTGAAAAGCTGCCGTACCTGCGTGACCTGGGGGTAACGGTGATTGAAGTGATGCCGCTGGCCGATTTTCACGGCGAGTTTGGCTGGGGCTATGATGGCGTGTGCTGGTTCGCCCCCACGCGGCTGTACGGGCGGCCAGACGATTTCCGCGCGCTGGTCGATGCGGCGCACGGCGTGGGGCTGGGGGTGATTCTCGACGTGGTCTACAACCACTTTGGTCCCAGCGGCAACTACACCGGTGCTTACTCTCCGTACTATATCTCCAGGCACCACCACACCGAGTGGGGCGATGCCGTCAATTTCGACGGCAAGCGATCTGGCCCGGTCCGCGAGTTCGTCGCCGCCAATACGGCGTATTGGATTGCCGAATTTCATCTGGATGGGCTGCGGTTCGACGCCACCCAGGCCATCTTCGATCGTTCGCCGGAACACCTGCTGACATTTGCTTCGCGCGCGGCCCGCCAGGCTGCAGGCACGAAACCGATCGTGCTGTATGCCGAGAACGACGCGCAGCAGGTGTGCCATGTTGAGCCACCGGAGAGCGGTGGCTACGGCATGGACGGCCTGTGGAACGACGACTTCCATCATGCCTGCCGCGTTGCTGCCACAGGGCATGCGGAATTCTATTACATGGACTACGAAGGCAGCCCTCAAGAACTGCTTTCCGCGGTGCGTTGGGGATACTTGTACCAAGGGCAGTGGGTACCGCGGTTGCAGCGCCGCCGCGGAACGCCGGCCCGGCATCTCGCTGCGGCCCGCTTTGTTCACTTCCTGCAGAACCACGACCAAGTGGCCAATTCCGCCCGGGGATTGCGCACGCATTTGCTGACCACGCCCGGGCGCTTTCGGGCACTGACGGCGCTGCTGCTGCTAGGCCCGGAAACGCCCATGCTGTTTATGGGCCAAGAGTTTGCAGCCTCCAATCCGTGGCTGTTCTTCGCGGACCACGACGTCGACCTGGGGCAGTTGGTGCGGCAAGGGCGCTGGGAGTTTGTCCGCCGATTTCCCAGCGCGGCCGGCTATAGCAACGCCATTGGCTTGCCTGATCCCACGAGCCGCCAGACGTTTGAGATGTGCAAGCTCAACTGGGCGGAAGTCGAGCAGCACGAACCCGTCCTGCGTCTGCACCGCGAACTGCTGGCATTGCGCCGCGACGATCCCGTATTTGCCCGGCAGGACAAACGGCAAATCGAAGGCATAGTGATCGGGCCAGAATCGTTCTTGTTACGGTGGTTCGGCGGCGAAGGCGACGACCGTTTGCTGCTGGTGAACCTGGGCCGCGACCTCCACTGGCAGCCTGCCGCTGCACCGCTGATGGCTCCCCCCACCCGCTGCGACTGGAATTTGTTCTGGTCGAGCGAAGCGCCCCGTTACGGCGGTTCCGGCACGGCCATCCTGGATACCAAGGATTGGCGCATCCCAGGGCACGCGGCCATTTTGCTGAAGGCGGTGCCCCTTCAGCAGTAACCCAGTGCCGCGCGTCCGGAGGCCTGTTCTGGCCCAAAGTGACCTGCTGGGCCGGGCGGTTGTCGAAATATGTCGAAAAGCGCTGTCTTTAATTTCGTGCCAGTTAGATTGCGCAATTTGGGATGTGTGGTTTGCGCGTTTTACACAGTTTGTCGTGCGGAGGGGCCGTCGGCTGGCAAACGTGGCTGGCTAGTCAACTGGTGCTGCCGTAAGAGGTTGGGGGTGGGGTGGCGCAATATTGCCGGGTTTTACGGCCCGATCAGGGGGGTGCTTTCATTGGCGGCACGCTTTCCATTGCCCTAGCGGCCCCGGCGCAAGTAACATCATCATATGTTGCGCAAAGGAGTTCCTGTTTCGCCCGGCGTGGCCGTTGGCTCCGCCTACTGCATCCTTCAGGTGTTCGTCGATCCTCAAGGCAAACCGCTTGCCGAGGAGGAAGTCGTCGAAGAACTGGAGCGGTATGACCTTGCGCGCGAGAAGACGATCGCCGATCTCAAGGCGCTGTACCAGAAGGTTTCTACCCAGGTCAGCGCGGAGAACGCTGAAATCTTCCGCGTCCATCAGTCGATCCTCAACGACAAAGCGTTCACCACCAAGGTCCGCGACCGCATTTACAACGAACGCTGCACGGCCCGGGCGGCCCTATCCCAGGTGCTCAGCGATTACACCTCGTTGTTTGCCCGCACCAAGGATGAATATCTTAAAGAGCGGTTGGCCGACGTCCGCGATGTGATCGTTCGGCTGTCGGGCCACCTTTCGCAGGTGCTCGAAGAGGGCGATCACCACGGGCCGACGGGGCCGCTGATTGTGATTTCCGACGAGTTGCTGCCTTCGCACGTGGTGCTGCTGGGTGAGCGCGAGGTGGTCGGCATCGTTACGGAAGCGGGCGGCCAAACCAGCCATGCCGCCATTCTCGCCCGAAGCCGCGGCATCCCTGCCGTATCGGGCGCGCACGGCATCCTGCGTCAAGTCCGCAATGGCGACATCGTGGTCGTGGACGGCCGCGAAGGCGTGGTGGTGATCAACCCCGATCCAGAATCGGAGGCCGCCTACCGCAAGCTTCAGCGAGAGTTCTTCGATCTGAAGGATCACTTGGCGGAGAACCGCGACCAGCCCGCCCGCTCGGCCGATGGCGAACCGCTGGAACTGCTGGCCAACATCAATAGCCTGTCGGACTGCCAGGCCGCCAAGGCGATGGGCGCCAGCGGCATCGGGTTGTTTCGTACCGAGTATCTGTTCCTCACGCACCCCGACGTGCCCGATGAGGAAGAACAGATGCAGGCGTACCGCGAGATCATCCATGCGGCTCCCAACCACCAGGTGACCATCCGCACGCTGGACCTGGGCGGCGACAAGACGATTCCGTACCTGGGGCACCGCCGCGAGGCGAATCCATTTCTCGGCTGGCGCTCCATCCGCTTGTCGTTTGAACATCCCGAGTTTTTTCTCAAGCAGATTCGGGCGGTGCTGCGTGCGGCCGCACCCGAGCCAGGCATCGACAAGCAGGTTCGCTTGATGTTCCCGATGATCACCACCGTGGTGGAGATGCAAAGGGTACGGCGGATGGTGCATCGGGCGTGCCGTGAGCTGGACCGCGAAGGCAAGCCGCGGGGCGAGGTCGCCATCGGGATGATGGTAGAAGTACCGGCGGCGGCCATCACCATCGATGCGTTCTTGCCGCTGGTGGATTTCGTCTCCATCGGCTCCAACGATCTGGTGCAGTACTTAATGGCGGCCGACCGCGACAATCCCAAGGTCAATCATCTTTGCCAACCGCTTGGCCCAGCCGTGCTGAAGGTGTTGCAGCATGTGATCACGGCCTGCAATCAGCACGGCACACCGGTCACCCTCTGCGGCGAGATGGCCGGCGCTCCGCGCTCGTTCCTGCTGCTGTTTGCGATGGGCCTGCGCTCCTTCAGCATGAGCCCCGCGTTTATTCCCACGATCAAGACCTTGGCCAACTGCGTCCATTCGGAGAAGGCCCAGCAGATTCTCCGCCGCGCGATGCAGTTTAAGACCACCGATCGCGTCCGCCGCTACATGGCCCAGCAGGTACTCGACATCTGCCCGAGTTTGAAACTGCTGGACTCACCATAGCTGGCCGCCGCTGCTCATTGCTGGCCGCCACCCCGTCGACGGCCACGCGGCATCGATGCGAATCGCCACGCAGGCAAAGACGTTGCGGGGGAGTGTCGGCCTGTGTGGGAGCCGACAGGTGCGCAAAGAAATTGCGCCGCCAACTTTCTTAAGTAGAACTCTTGGCCATCAGGCGAAGAGCCCCCATCCTGGCCCGGAAAGTCGGCTGCGCAATGTGTGATCCATCGCGGTGGCCGCCTCTTGGCACGGACCAGTGGAAATGGTCCGGCCGCCGGGGCGACCTGATCCCGCGATGTTGATTTCACGGCTTGAATGTAAGGTTATCGGCTGCCTGCATTTCTTGAGCAGGGCCACAAACTTTTTCAGGCGGTGGGCCATTCGGCCACTACCGCTTGGGCATGGTCAGGTTGTTGCGTGGGGCGTGGACGGGGGGCCGGGCGTGCGGTGGATCTCGCTCCCGGCATGGGTTCGCGAAGCGCTCCACAATCCCAGACCTGCCACGATGATCCCCATCACGATCTCGTTCCACATCGCGGTTTCACCTTCGCCACCTTGGGGGTATGAGTAGATGAACGGCGATGCGATCAGCCAGATGCCCAAGACGACATTCGCCCAACTCATCCAGGGGTAGTGACCAGGCATCGCCACGCGGGCGGCAGCCATGATCGCCACCAGTACGCCCACAATCAGGCTGTTCCACATCGCCTGCTGCAGGTCGGTATAGCCCAAGACGAAGGGCGACACGATCAACCACAAGCCGGCCACCAGGTTCAGGCCACTGGCCATCTTGACCTGGTTGAGGGCCGCCGGATCATGTACGTCGTGCCCGGGTCTGTCAGGCGTTGTTCGGGTTTCCATCGACCACCTCCCAATGAGTTGCCAAGAGTGACGTTGAGTTGGTGCCTGCACGCCCCTTGGATCGGCGAGCGACTTCTCCCTCAGTGACGGGGCGCATCCCTGGAGGCGAAACGACATTCTTCCTGCGGACGCGCCGGAGTTCCGTCGATCGGCGCATCCGGCTTGAAACATAGCGAATGCGGTGCCGACCCCCACCTATTTGAGCGCTTTCTTGATGGCTTGCTCGGTCCGCTCCAGAAAACCGCCCACCGTGCCGTTGCCCATCTGGTTTTGTTGAACGCCCGAGCGTTCGGTGCCTGGGCTCAATTCGGCAACGCCCCCCACGGGAGCGGCCCGCGCGGTGGTAAACTCGCCATGGCCGTCGATGCTCGGTCCACTGCTCCAGCGGCCTTCGGGTGCAGGCACCTGGTCGTCCTTGCCCGTGGTGAAAAACGTATAGGCGACTTCGCCCAGTTCCTCGCTTTGCGGGAAATTGTTAGGGATGGGATGATTGGCGGTGCCGCCCATGTCCTCCCAGGCTGCGAGCCACTGGTTTTGATGCATGGTGTCGCGGGCGATGAGGAACCGGAGCATGTCTTGCATGCCGGGGTCGTCGGTCATTTTGTAGAGTTGGCAGGCGAGCATCCGCCCGGTGCTTTCAGCCACCACGTTCGACAGCATGTCGGCTGCGCCGTTACCGCTGGCGTAAATGTGCGAACCATCAAACGGCACGCCGTTGGCATCCACCGGCAACGCGCACATGGCCGCGGAAAGCACGTGCCGAGGGTTCATCCCGCCCAGCACGGCCTGAACCATCGGATCCTTAGCGGCTTCTTCCTGTTCCAGCGGAGCGCCCTCCAGGTTCAGGGCCACCGCCGTAGCCAGCATTTCGATATGCGCCATTTCTTCCGTGCCGGTTTCCAAGAGCATGTCGCGATACTTTTTGGGCCCGCGCGTGCCCCAGGCTTGGAAGAGATATTGCAGGCACACGCGAATCTCTCCTTCAACGCCGCCGATCGCCTGTTGCAAGGCCTTGGCAAAGACAGGATTCGGCTTTTCCACGCGAACGTGGTACTGAAGCTTGCCGCCGTCGTGATAAAACTTGGTTCCCAACCTGTACGAAAAGAATGGGCATCCGTTTGATGCTGCCGTTGCGAAGATTCCACAGCCCGGTGCACCGCCGGCCATACTGAACGTGAGAAAGCCGTCTGGCGGCCAGAGCACCGGCCAGGGCAGTGCATTCGCTGTGCCCTGATTCAGAGAGATGGGCGGCGAACGTCAGAATGGATAGGTATGAAATGCGACACAGGGGCTACCAGACGATCAGCGAGCAGGCGCCGAGAGCCCATACACATAGATAACGCGCGCGTTATATGAGTCAGTACACAGGCGTCAACGCGGCAAGATGCCGCTGTCGAATTGACCGGGTTCCCGTCATCTTGGGCGTGGCACAGACAGGGGGATGGCCGAATTGTCGCAGTTATCGGCCCGCCGTCGATTGGGCCATGCTGCGACTTTGAAATGGGGACCTTCGGGCGATGCCGACCCCGGCCAGGTATGGGGGGCGGCAATGCGTCACCTCATCATCCCAGGACCGCCTCTGATAAAAGCCGGCGGGGGTGGCGTCCCCCGTTCTTGGCAGGCGCTCGCGCGACGCGATCTCCGGCAGTATCGTCTGCAACGCGGCGGATCAACACCAGACGATGCGGCCATTCCGGGCGCCGTGAGCCGTCAAGCATGTTCTACCAGGGAGCATCCAGTGCCGTTGGCCGATACAACGGCATGTGCCGGTAGTAGACTTCCAGCGTCATGATGGAGAGGGCCGTGACCAGCAGGCGCCCGCCCGGGTCGGTGTGACGATTGCGAAAATACCAACTGCCCGACTCGTGCCCCTGGGTCGCCTGCATCTGCACCAGGTGCTCGCGCATCGTTTCGTTCCATTTGTCCCATTCCGAGCCGCCCACATGGTGCAGGACCTGGGTCGCATAATAATTGAAATACATATCGTTGCGCGAGGGACCGTGCTCGCCCAGGAACTTGACTCCCATGCGCAGCGGCGACATGTCGGGTGTCCATCCCAAGTACATCCGGCATAACAGGCCGATGGCCGAAGTGGTGGGTTCTTTGCCGGCAGTCATATAGCCATATCGGGCACCGCCCTCGGACTGCACACCATTGAGGAAATGGGAGGTCTTGACGAAGACGGGCGCCGGTACACGCAGGTAGGACATCTGGGCGCTCTTGAGGGCCATCAATTGCCATCCGGTAACGGTGGTATCGCCGACTTCGCCGGGCGCATACCGCCAGCCCCCTCCCTGTTGATCTTGGGCCCAAACAATGAAGTCGATGGCCGACTGCGCGGCTTCGTGCAGACTGGGATCGCGCGTCATCCCATAGGCTTCGGAGAGCGCAATGGCGGCCAGCCCTTGGGCGTACATGGTGCCCTCGCGCAGGTCAGCCCCATGCGGCGTGGTTCGTATCCGGCTCTTGAGATAGGTAAGCCCGGCCTGTACCACGCGTTGGTAATCGCCATGGCGATGCGTGTAACCGGCCCCCAGAAACGGCAGCAGGGCTACGGCCGTAGCGGCCGTGGTCGAATGGTGATCGCCCGCATTGCGGCACATGCCCTGGCAATCGCTCAGGTTGTGATCGAAATGCCAACTGCCGTCGCGCCGTTGATGCTTGGCCAGCCAGGCCAAGCCACGCTCCACGGCTTCTTCCGAGGCCGGCGTACCGCCCCCGGTTAATGCCAGACGGGCGCGGTTGCCCGGCTTGCGGCCATCGAGGGCGCCTTCCGTTCGGGCTCCGGCAGTGGCCAACAGCAGTTCGCCAGGAGGGACTTCCATCCCCTGCAAACCATCGGGGGCGCGGGCGCGTTGCTCCCGTTCCAGCGGCGACTCGATGGACATCCCCAACATGGGCCCGCCCAGTGCCGGTGCCTGGCCCATTTCCAAGTCTGGCTCCGGTGTCGATTCCAATTGGAAATCCAAGGATTCGGCCGCAATCTGCGGTTCGGTCGACAATTCAGCCTGGAGAACGAAATCGCCCTTGGGTTCAATGATCAGCGGCAGCAGCAGCGCTAGCAGGATCACAACAACGGCATGGACCACGGCGCTGGTGAGGATGCCCAGCAGGCGCTCGCGCCACGGTACGGGGGCCGCATTCATCTTCCGTCCGCGCGCATCCGGCTCCACCTGAGGCAAACGCCGTTGCGGCGTCGCTGGTGAGCGGCGCTGGGGCGAAGGTGAAGCAGGCTGCGGCACGTTCTTCTCCGGGAGTTCATCGGTGGGCGGCGGGGCAAGCATCGGCGCTCAAACGTGATACGAACCTATGGATGGATGATTGCACCGCCAATGTCCCGTCGACCAGCAATCGGCGCTGCAAGGGTTCCGGTTTTCGGCACCCTCGGCAGCATTTCGGCAGACCGGCGTGGCACGCTGCGGACATGAGCCGGGCGGTTATCCATGAACAACGTGCCCGGCAACCCGGCGTGCATCTTCGTGTCATGCCGCCGATGGTCCAGACAGCAGGGCAGGGGGCCATCGAAGCGCACGCCCGTAGCAACCATACGTTGCCGGGCGGTAAACGTTCGCAGTGCCGCAAAGGCACCGGGAGCTTACCCAGATGGTGGTCGTCGGGAAATGATCGATGGTAGCGGTTGTGCGGGAATTGTCGCCGCCCTCGTTCGCCTGTTGTCGAGACAATCTCGTGTACCACCAGATCGAGGAACCTTCACTCGATGCCCCTTCGCCAGCAAGGTGTGCGCGAAGGACACTTGCGTTGCCAAGGGCGCTTCCCCCACAATGAGACACCCTGTTTGATCGTTGCGCATCGAACGCCCGCTTCAGCTCACGCCGGTTCGCAGCAATGCTAAAGATTGGTGCGCCGCGCGCCAGGCATCCGGCGCGGATCGTTCCATCACCGGGCATCGCTGCGCGGGCAACCATTAAGCCATTTGTGAATTGCGACGCCCTGGGTTAAAAGTTCCGAGCCATTCCCGATACCAACACGCTTGCCACGCAGAAAGCCATGCCTTTAGCGCCCGAAGCGCAGGAGTTTCTTCGCCAGGTAAAGCTGGCCGGCTTGCCTCCTGCCGATCAATGCACCATCGAGCAGGCCCGGAGCTATATGAGTCCTCCCGTGGAACCGCGTGAGGCGGTAGCCGGCATTGAGAACCGGACCATTCCCGGCCCGCAGTCCGACATCGCGATCCGGATTTACCGACCGAAGGGTGCGGAGCCCGATACCGCCGGTCAACTGCCCGGCATGGTATTTTACCATGGTGGTGGTTGGGTGATCGGCAGCATCGAAAGCCACGATGGCTTGTGCCGGAAGTTTGCAAATCGACTTGGGGCGATCGTGGTTTCTGTCGAATACCGGTTAGCGCCAGAGCATCCATTCCCGGCCCCGGCCGAGGACGCTTATGCGGCCGCTTGCTGGGTGGCCCAAAACGCCGACACGCTGGGCATCGATCGTCGGCGGCTGATCGTGGCTGGCGATAGCGCCGGCGGCAACCTCGCGGCAGCGGTCAGCCTGATGGCTCGCGATCGGGGCTTTCCGGCCCTGGCGTGTCAACTGCTGATCTATCCGGTGACGGATCGCAATTTTGACACGGCCTCGTACCGCACCTATGCCGACGACTATTTCCTGACCCGCGATGCGATGGTCTGGTACTGGAATCACTACTTGAGCAGCGACGATGATGCGCTTCATCCGTATGCGGCACCGCTCCAAGCCAGCGACCTCTCGCGGTTGCCGCCGGCGATTATCCTCACCGCAGAGTGTGACCCGCTGTGCGATGAAGGCAAGGCATACGCTGAAAAGCTCCTTGCCCACGGAACCGAGGTCATTCCGTTGGATGCACCGGGCCTGATCCACGGCTTTCTGCGGCGGCCGGACTTCTTTCCCCAATCGGAAACCATGCTGGCCGAGATCGCCGGCAAGTGTCTCGAAGTCCTCGACCGTGGGCGCAATGCCTGCGCCGAGCCGCACTAAGGTTGATGCGTACTAAGGTTGATATGGGCCAAGGTTGATGCGGGCCAAGGGCTGCCCGCTGTATCTTTCAAACCATTGGGTGTCGCGCCTCTTTCCAGCCTGACCAAGGCTACCGGTGTGTCTCGCGCCACGCGACAATAAACCGCAGTGGAATGTTTTCATGGTCGGCGCTGACCTGTGATATATTGCCTCGTATTGCGTGCTCTCGCACGGCGGTGCTTCAGCATTCCAGGGTTCGCGGGAGGCCCAGTCGATGTTGGTCGGACTTCCATCTTGGGCGGGATTGCTGCTGATCCTTTCCACCGGGTTCGCGCACAATCTGCCGCCACTTCCCGAAGATACCACGCTGACCAGCGCGGCTCCCGATAACTGCTTGTTCTTCCTGTCGTCGTACGGAATAGCTGAAGCCAAACCCCAGAGTGCCAATCGCACCGAGCGGTTGCTGGCCGAGCCTGAAGTGCAGCGAATGATTCGTGGCGTGTGGGCGGCGTTGAAGTCGCGGGTGGTGCTCAAGTCCGACGCATCAGAACGGAAAACATTCGAGGATTTGGTCTTTCCCGTGGTCGAAACGGTTGTCCGTCGTCCCCTGATCTTTTTCGTGGAAGACGTACAAACAGACGCATCGCGCCCGCTGATGGATGCCGCCATGGTGATCAACCTGGGCGAGCGGCGCGAACAACTGAAACCGTTGCTGGTGCGCTGGGAGCAGGAAGTCATCGGCGTGCAAAAAGGCGACGTCACGCAAGAGGACGTGGACGGCGTCAACGTGCGGTACGTTTCGATATCGTCCAAGCAATCAGTGGGCTGGGGGCTGTACGAGGACTACTTGTTCATTGTCGTTGGCGAACGGATGGCCGAGCAGGTCATCGGCAAGCTCAAGGCGGCGCGAGGTCCTCCGGAATGGCTCCGGGAATGCATGAACCAGAATCCCATTCAGCGGCCGGCCACGGTCCAATGGATCAACCTCCGCAAGATTCTGGAACGCATTTCGGCGGAAATACCCGAGGAAGCCGCAGCCGTGCTGGATACGTTGGGGCTGACGCGGTTGCAAACGATGACTTCGGTTGCAGGGCTCGATGGGGAGGGGACGCTCGCCTGCACTTCCATTGAGCTAACACCGGGGCCCGGCGGTATTTTCAGCCTGCTTCCCGATCAGCCACTTGCGGCCGAGCACCTGGTACACGTTCCGGCGGACAGCACCCTGGCGTTGGCCTTTCGCCTGGATGCCGCCGAGATGTACCGCCGGTTTTTCGCATTGGTCAGGTCGGTCCATCCGGTGGCCGAGAACATCCTGCTTCAAGCCCTGGCCGATGTGGAGTCGGAATTGGGATTTGAAGTTCAAGCCGACTTGTTGCAACCGCTGGGCGATATCTGGACGCTGCACAGTTCATCCAGCGAAGGTGGTCTGTTGAGTTCGGCTGCCACGGCGCAGGTGCGGTTGCGCGACCCGGACCGATTTGCCGCCACGCTCGACAAGCTTCTAAAACGGATCGCCCAAGAGAACGGAGTTGAAGGCGATGCGTTCAAGCAGATGCAGGCCAGTGGCACCACCATCACCTGCGTGAACCAGGAACAACTGAATTGGCCTGTCATCCCGGCGTGGTGCCTGGTGGACGATACATTCATCGTCTCCATCAGCCCCCAAACGCTGCGGGCCCACTTGGCCCTGCGAGCGAGCCGGGCGAAAGCCGGCGAGGCCGCCGGCCTGGCCTCAAATGCGGCCGTTGCCGCGGCGCTGGAGCAGCAGCCCGTCAAACTGTTCTACGTGAACACGGGCGAAATGCTGCAAGTTACGTATCCTGTGCTGCAGCTTTTCGCGCCGCTCATCTGTGCCGAGTTGCGCCGTGATGGCATCGACATCGATCCGGCCATTCTGCCGGCGATAACGGCGCTGCGTCCTCATGCGATGCCCAGCATCACGCAGGTCCAGGTTCGGCCGCAGTCGATTCGTTGGGAAATGCGGCAATCCATTCCCGGCACCGCAATGGCTGGCGCCGTTTCGCTGGGCGCGGCGTTGGTGTTGCCCATGGCGGCGACCGATATGCCAGCGGCATCGCACCGTGTGAGTAACGCCGCACCGGGCACTGCGGAACTTAAGCAGATCGCTGATGCCATGCACGCATACGCGGCAGGGCAGGGGCGGTTTCCAGCGCCGGCCAGTTTCAGTCGCGAGGGCAAGCCCCTGCTGAGTTGGCGCGTTCACCTGCTGCCCTATTTGGATCAGCAGGAACTTTACGAACAGTTCCATCTCGATGAACCCTGGGACAGCGAGCACAACAAGAAGTTGATCGCCAAGATGCCCGATGTCTTTGCCCCGGCGGCGACGGTGGAACAGCGTGCGCAAGGGAAAACGCGGGTGCTGTTGCCGGTAGGCGAACGTACGATGTTTCCCTTGGACAAGCGAGGGCTGGGCGTGGGCGTCAAAGACGTCACCGATGGATTGAAAAACACGGTGATGATCATCCAGGTGGATGACGATCGCGCCGTGCCCTGGACCAGTCCCCAGGATCACGAGTTTGATCCGGACAATCCCACCGCTGGCCTGTTCCGCATGGCCGACCGCCTGGTCACGGTGGTGCTGGGCGACGGCAGCGTTTGGAACATCATGCATGGCGCCGACCACGATTACATCAAGGCCCTGTTCACCCGGGATGGAAACGAGCCCGAAACGGTCGCCCCCGGTGCGGGCGTGGTGCCGGTGCGCAGAGGCCGCGATTGATGGTTGT
>CAZEEG010000087.1:19645-24733 GCA_964511065.1 uncultured Pirellulales bacterium
ATGGTTGTGGCGCTATTGATGATTGCGTCCGCTTTTTCACCGCTGCATTTGGTCGTGGCCCATCGGCCGGATGCGCGTATGCGGAGGGAGGCTGTATTGCCGGCCACGGAAGTCCCCCCGATCGCTCGGCGCCGCGCCGGTGAGGCTGCACTTGTCGCGATTGGCCGCGACGAAGTGTCTAGCCCAACAGAGCCATGTAATTGCCTATTCTTTGTATTTGCCCCAGGTGTCCCGCTCGGAATCTTGGAATGCTGGGCTGGGTGAGTTGCCCCTAGAGGTCGCGGCGCGAAGCCACCTGGAGCTATTGATCTAACTTATTGTGACCATGGCGTTTACTGCGTTCGCCGCGGGGGTGGGGGCGGTGTGCGCAAAGTTTTGCGCTGGCAGCGGTCGGATTTGTCATAACGAAATGCGTGCCAAAAGCATACAAAACACAGGCAAAAAAGCAGCGGAGAATCCAACCGTTGCTTGACTCCTGCTAATCAGCACGTAGAGTGGATGAGGAATAGGCAGCTTGGTATGGAGACATTCTGGTGCTCAGCGGGATGGTCCCGTGGGCCCCGCCCGGTGCCCTCGCCGTCGCAAGTACTGCGGATCGGTAGGCGACTCAGCCCGGTGGTAGGGAAACTGCTTACAAAGGAATGGGCCAATGTTAGTTCTGTCTCGCAAAAAGAACGAGAGCATTGTCATCAACAACGACATCACGATCGTTGTTGTTGAGATTCGTGGTGACAAAGTGCGCCTGGGCGTAGAAGCTCCCAAGGAAGTGCCAGTTCACCGCCGCGAGGTGTATGACGCCATCATGCGGGCGGAAGCCGAAGGTGGCGCGAAGGAAACCGATACGGTCGGCGACGGGACCTGACGCTGCCGTTAAGCCCTCCGGCCATCCTGCCCCATCGGGGTGGCCATCTGTCCCGCCTTCGTTCCTTTTCTGCTCTCGCAGTCCCCTGGATTTGCAGAGTTATCTGCCGCGGTGGCTCGGTTTTGCCGCTATGGTCGGCCGACGGGTTGACGAATCTCCGCGTTCCGACTAAAAAACAATGGCGGCACATGAAAGCCGCCCGTTGTTGGCCCCGTCGTCTAGTCAGGTCTAGGACACAGGCCTTTCACGCCTGCAACACGGGTTCAAATCCCGTCGGGGTCACTGATCCAATCGGGTTCCTGCTCGGAACCCGTTTTTTATTGGAGGCGTCTACGGCCGCGCCGCCAAGGTTCGAAAACGGCGGCCAAATTCTGCCGCGAGTCAAGCGGCTGCTTTGGCGCCAAGGGGGTGGGGCGCAACAGCCACACACGCTGGCTTGGCCGAAATTGCGAAGCTCCCCGCTTCTTTCCCTGCCGCGGGTCTGATGCCGATGTCCGATGCCGACACGCCGGCTTACGATGCCTTGCTGGTGGTTTCGTTCGGTGGTCCCGAGGGAACCGACGACGTCATCCCCTTTCTGGAAAACGTGCTCCGCGGCCGCAATGTTCCCCGCGAGCGCATGCTGGAAGTTGCCGAGCACTACCAGCATTTTGGCGGTGTCAGCCCGATCAACGCTCAGAACCGGGCTCTGATCGCGGCGCTCCAGGAGGAACTCGGCCGGCACGGGATCGAGCTTCCCGTCTACTGGGGCAATCGCAACTGGCACCCGCTCTTACCCGATACCCTGCGCGAGATGGCTGCCTCTGGTGTGCGCCGTGCGCTGGCGTTTGTCACGGCGGCGTTCAGTTCGTATTCCGGTTGCCGGCAGTACCGTGAGAACATTGCCGATGCCCAGGCGGAGGTTGGGCCGCAATCGCCGCAGATCGACAAGCTCCGCGTGTTCTACAACCATCCCGGCTTCATTCACCCCATGGCCGACCGGGTTCGCGAAGCGCTCCAGCAGATTCCACCAGGACGGCGAGCGGGTGCCGAGTTGGTTTACACGGCCCACAGCATTCCAACCGCCGTGGCCGGGCAGAGCGAGTACGAAACGCAACTGCAGGAAGCCTGCCGCCTGGTTTCGGCCGAGTTGGGCCGGGACGATGCGCACCTGGTGTATCAAAGCCGGAGCGGACCGCCTTCCCAACCGTGGCTCGAGCCCGACATCTGCGATTACCTGCGGGCACGGCACGCTGCCGGGTGCCGCGACATCGTGGTGGTTCCCATCGGCTTCATCTCCGATCACATGGAAGTGATTTACGACCTCGACACGGAAGCAGCCCAGGTATGCCAGGAGCTAGGCCTGAACATGGTTCGCGCCGCCACCGTGGGGACGCACCCTCGATTCGTGCAGATGATTCGAGAGTTGATCGTAGAACGCCTCAGCGGCGGACCGCGGCTGTCCCTGGGCGACCGCGGACCCCATCACGATGCTTGCCCGGCCGATTGTTGCCCGGCTCCCAAACGACGGCCTCCTGCACCGGGTCGATAAGCGGCGATTGCCAGCCCAGGCTGCGTGCCAAGCGATGCTGTGGCGAAATCAGTTGCTACCCGCTGCGGAACACTGGTTGCGCCGTCCAGCGCGAACGAAGTCGGCGCAGGCGGCCATCGGCTCTTTGGCAGGTCAGCCCGGCAACATTATGGGGTTGGCTCAGAGAACTCCTTATCAACTTTCAGCATCGCCGTGTAGACGGCGTAGTCGGTGTCGTTCGAGAGCAGCTTGGCCGCTCCGCTGGCCATCACCACATTCACGCCGCCGAAGTGGTGGCTCGAAGGCCGGGCCAGGTCGAACGGGTCAGCCCCCGCCGACGGTTGGCTGTTGATCCGACGATCGGCGTTCACGTTCTCGTGCCAGAGGATGCAGTGGTCGAACTCGTTGATCGAGGTTGCGCCGACCTTACCCCAGTGGTTGGCGTTGAGATTCTCCGAAAGCAGCAGCGTGTTGGCCTTGCCGTCGGCCTGAACGATGAAGGCGCTCGTTTGCTTCTTCGCCAATGGGTCTGTCAGGTCGAGAAAAATACCATTAGAGCGGTAGTCGCGCGGCGGGCTATCGTCGTCGGGACGGCCGGCGTTGCCCACGTAGCTGAGTTGCGGGCCGGCAGCAGCAATTTTCTGCCGATCGCTAGGGCAGACGAGCAGTTCGACCCAAGGCCAGTGGATTTCCTCGGCAATGCTGTGGTCGTCGGCGTGGCCGCTGTGATGGCTACGAATGGTGTTGCGGATATGGTCGTAGCTATCCTTGCGGTCCACGTTCTCCAGGATCGGCACGATCCAGGGGACCACTTCGCCACGGGCCCCCTTGAGCGGGTGCCGCCAGCCGGGATAGCTGTTTTGCTTCTCGGCGAAGATGTCGATGGCGGTGCCGACCTGGCGAAGCTGGTCGCGGCAAACCGTCTCGCGACCGGACTCGCGCATCCGGTTGATGGCCGGAAAGATCAGGGCCAGGAGCATGCCCAGGATCAGCACGACCATCAGCAACTCAACCAGGGTGAATCCAGAACGCCTTGGCAACGACATGAAAATGACCTCAGACAGGTAGCGAGTCCCCCCTCGGGCAGCCTCGTCAGTCCCCATTGTGGCATAACGGGGCGCGCTCGCCAAGCAACCGCGTCGGCACTTCGCGCGTTTCCTGCGATGGAGCGGAAGTGCGCGTTGCCGATTCGGAAACACCTGTTGGCAGCAGGCATGGAATGGCCCGTCATGGTGGTCGCGAGGAAAGCGCACCGGGCTCGCCAGGGGGCTTCGCCTGAAGATAAACCGGCCGCAATCCAAACCGCCGATGAACGCCCCGATGAACCAAGTGGGGGGGCGGTGGATCGCTCCCCCCATAGGAAACGGCCGAATGAGCGGATAGCTGCCACGGCCGCCCTTGTTGGGGCTGCACGCTACGTAGAGGGATGCTGGTCCGCACCGATGGGCGGGACAGGGTCGAGCAATCGTCCCCGGGCGGCCAAATTTTCGGAAAATTTCCAGGCCTGATGAAGGACACCTTCGGAAATGGGACTTGCGGGGCTGCCTAAGAACTAGGCACGACCTTGGGTGCATAGAAAAGAGGCACGGGTGCCTTCAGTGCAGGCACTAGCAGTGCATGCACGTAAGTGCTAGCACTTCAAAGATTTCCATGCTGGCCTTGACTCCGCGGGACAATCCTGGCAAAAGAAGCGGCCGCGGTGGCCGCGAAAATGGAGTTTCCCGTTCTTACGTACGGAAGGAGTCATTTCTGATGACCGAGAACCACCCGCACTTCTCGTATTCCTCCACTGGACCGCAGACCGGTAGCAGCTACGGCTCGCCCAACGTGCCCACTGGAACCACCACGACCGCCAGTACCACACCTCAGAGCAGCGTCCAGGTTGCCGAGCCCCAGGTGGGGATCGACACCTCGAAGGCGCAGCAGGTCTACCAGGTCGCTCGCGCCCTGTACGACCAGGGCTGCGACTGGGTGACGTTCTTCCGCGAGGTGCTGGGCCTGCACGGCGCAGTCCGCACGACCTTCACCACGCCCGAGGCAATGGCAGCCTTCGAGCAGTCGGAGCAGTTCGAGAAGATCCAGCACATGCTGGCCAAGCTGCGCGAGCGCAGCCAGGCGAAGCAGAACCCCGCCAATTTTGAGCCCACCCGCGTCATCACCGTGCGGCTGCCCAAGAGCCTGCACGAGTCGCTGCGTGCCGAAGCTCACGAGAAGCGGACCAGCATGAACAAGCTGTGCATCTCGAAGCTGCTGCAGTTCATCGACGGCGACCTGGTGCCGACCGAAACCTGATCGCCAGACCTGCTGGGGACTTCGCCAGCGCTGGTTCAACGCAGCGTTTGCGGGCGGTTCTCCCGCAGGGCCGTCCCGGAAGTGAAACAGGCCCTTCCCCGCGAGGCTTTCGCGCCTCCCGGGGGCGGCCGTGGCCGTGAACGGAAAAGAAAGAGTTGGGAGCGAACCTGTAAGCCGGGTTCTGTTCCGCACCCGCAGGCACGGTGGCGACCATTTATCTAGGACGACGATTACTCGCCGCCTCTAGCAGCCTACCCGAAAGTCAAACGGATCGGACCAATCCGCCGGGGCATCGAGTCAGCCAGGCTGAGCTCGATGCCCCGTTTCTTTCTGCTTGGCCTTGCTCCGGGTGGGGTTTGCCTAGCCGAGCCGGTCACCCGACCCGCTGGTGAGCTCTTACCTCACCGTTTCACCCTTACCCGCG
>CAZEEG010000088.1:0-12961 GCA_964511065.1 uncultured Pirellulales bacterium
CGCTGCCGGCGGTGTGGTTTCGTGCTGCACTCGCCCCGGTTTGGACCCGACCGCATCCGCCGGCAGTGCGATGCCATCCTGCTGGAGCGACCGACGGATCGCGGCCTGGGCGATACGCTGGCCCGCTGGCTGCGTCCCGTCGCCCGCCTGCTGGGGCTGGAAGAATGCGGCGGCTGCCGGCGGCGGCAGAACTGGCTCAACCGCTGGCTGCCCTACACGCCGGCCGATCGTTTGCCGCTGGATCGCGGCACGCCGCCCGCCGTGCTGCTGCGGTTCCCGCATGGCCTGGGCGATTGCGTGCAGCTCACCACCGTGCTGCTGCACCTGCGGCAGCTGGTGCCCGACTGGCAGATCGACGTGGCCAGCCGGCCGGGCACGCAAAGCTGCTTTACCGGGTTATGCCGCGCGCAATATGTGCTGGGGCAGGAACCGCCCAACGGCTACGACCTGACCCGCACCTTGCACTGGTACGAGCCGCACACGTGCTATGCGGACAGCCCGGCCACCAAGGCCGAGCGGTGCCTGCGGGAAGTGTTCAACGTGCAGCCGCAGCCGGAGCTGTGCCGGTACGAGGTACCGATCGAACGGGAGGCCTCGCATTGGGCGGATACTTACCTCCGCCATTTGGACCGGCCTGCCGTGCTGGTGCATTACCAGGGCAATTCCAGCAGGGCGAGAAAGAACCTCGATGAGCGCGCCGTGGCCGCCTTGTGTCGCACGATCCTTTCTTTGGGGTTCGTGCCGATCATCCTTGATTGGGATAGCCGCAGCCATCTGCGCGGCGAAGGCATCGTCCGCCTTACGCGGCGCGACCCGTTCTGGTCAGTTCCTGCAGCCAGCAGCGCGGCGCTGCTGGCTGCCTTGGCCGATCGGGTGTCGGCCTGCTTTGGTATCGACAGCGGGCCGGGCCATCTGTTTGGAGCAACCTCCACGCCGAGCGTGATCGTTTGGACGCGCCATCATCCCTTGCACTATTACACCTTGGCTCCGCACGTGCTGCACCTGGTCCCGTGGCAGCACAAGCAACTGCTGCGAGGCGAAACGGTTGAGCAGGGGCTGGCCTACTTTCAGCGGAACTACCACTACCGTATCTATCGGCACCTGGAATCCACGCTCTGCGGCGTGGCCCGCGAACGATTGACCCAGCAGGCTAAGGCGGGCGGGCCAGGCGATTCGAACCCGCTGCTGATGGACGGTGATCTATGGATTCGCCCAACCTTTCGCGCGGCCGACATGACCATCGTTCGCGATGTTTACCTGGAGGACTGTTATCGCATCGCCGAGTTGCCGCGCCGCCCGCGGTACGTGGTGGATATCGGGGCCCACATCGGGGCCTTTGCCGCCGCGATGCATCGCCGCGCCGCCCGGGCCAGGATCGTGTGCGTGGAACCGCACGCGGCCAATTTACCTGCGCTGAAGGCCAACGTGGGCCGCTTTGCAACCATCGTGGCGGCGGCAGCCAGTTACGATCCGGAACCGCTGTGGTTGCAGTCCAGCATCTTTCCCGGCAGCGACAACACCGGCGCCAGCCGCGTTCAAACTGGAGTGCCAGGTGCGTCCGCGGCATGCCTTGAATCGGTATGTCTTCGGGGGCACTCCGCTGAAGCCGAGCCTGACTTCCCCTGCTGGCAGGTTCCAGGCGTTACCCTGGAAACCTTGATGCGCGAACACGGATTGCCGCGCATTGATCTATTGAAACTTGATTGTGAAGGCTGCGAACTGAGCATCCTTCGCCACGCGGATCTCTCCGCCGTGTCTTGCATCGTGGGCGAATATCACGACCGGGATGACTTCATGGCTTTAGTACGCCAGCGGTTTCGCGACTGGAACTTTCGTCTATTGAAAGATGCGCCCATCGGCCTGTTCTGGCTCTGGAAGTAGCGGCCATCCGTGGGCGGCTCGCCGGTTGAAGATCCGTTCATGCGTTGATGAAAAAACGCGCGGCCGGTTCGGCAGCGGTATGGCACGGCTCGATGATATGCGCGGCATCCGCTGATTGACCCAACGGGTATCAGCTTGAACGCCACTTAACCACGGATCGCACTCTCTCTCTGCGCCGCCGGCGGCGAATCATGTCCGCGTAAGTGTGTGATAGATAGGTGGTTGCAAGAAGTGTTGCCTTCCGGCATGGGAACTGCCTTTTACTTGCATCGACCGCGGGAGACGCCGCCCGGCCAACGAGGGGCGCTTCCCAACGCGACCAAACACCCGCGCAGCGGCAAGGCCGGATACACCCGCCAGCGCGCTTTACAAACCATGACCGGGAGCACGGACCATGACCCACGTTTCGATGAGTGACTTGGCTGCTGAACTGGCTGAAACGTTTGAACTGCAACCTCTGGAAGCAACTGCCTATCTCGAAGCATTGCTCGATGGTGATATGGACGACTCGGATTTACTGTGATGGAGATATCGGGAAATTCCCGCCTCGTAACCCATCCCTCACGCTGAGTTGTCATTTATCGATAACGCCCCTGGTAGCGTCATGCCCAGCGGTTAATCACCTGGAAATGTGTCGCGGTGCGACTCGTCAGACGGGGGCTTGTCATAGGAACAGGAACCATGCGAAGCATTTTTCGTCAATGTTTTCTTGGAGCCGGATGCCTTGCGGCAGCGGTTCTGTTTACGGGCTGCGAGGAAGAGTTGTCGCAGGAGGATGTGAACCAGCAGCGGCGCGAAGCTCAGACCGCGCTAGAGAAGGCCCGCGAAGAAACCCGCGATGCCCAGGCTGAAGCCGACCGGCAGATCGCGATGATCGAGCGTGAGCGGCGTGAAGCCATTGCCGATCTTCAAGCCCGGCTTTCCGATCCCGACGTGGACCCGGCCGAAGTCCGGGACGAGATTGCTGCTGTTGAACGGGAGGCCGACCGCAAGATTAGTGATATCCGCCGCCGGGCGGCCAGCGATTTGAAAGGTGTTCACGAGGACGCACGAGAAAAGCTGCGCGAAGCCCATCGGGCCACCGACCGTTACGAAGCCCAACAGGCCCGGAATCGGTACGTGCAGGATACGGAGCAGACCTTAGCCCGGCTCGATAGCGACATCGACCGCTTGAACGATCGGGTAGATGTTGCCCGCGAGCCCGAGGGTTTCGATCGGCTGATGGAGATTGTGGAAGAACGGCAACAGCAGGCGCACAACGCCTTGGAATCGCTGAAGTCGGCCGAGCTGGAGGAATGGGAAACGTTCCGCGACGAGGTTGAATTGGCCATCGAGCAGTTGAAGTCGTCGTACGATGCGGCGGCGGAAAACCTGCGTACGCGGTAATGCCTGCTCGGCGGTCGCCCTTCGCCACCAGTCCCAGTGGCCGCGTGGAGAAAAGCAGTCGTGGTGCCAGGTGTCCGGGCGGAGGGCATGGCCAGAGGCAACGGTTTGAATCGCATGTTCGCCAGTGCTTGGGGGCGGGTTACGCAGCAGTATCCGCCCCAAGCCTCCCGGGAGCTCATTCCAGGCCCGCAGGGCAAGTATCCGCTTGAACCGCTAGGGACTGGATGAGCTCTTGGGGATGTTACCGCCAATGCCGTCAGCCCATAACCGGCGACAGGCTTGCCTACTGAAGGTCAGGCGCTAACCGGAAGCAGCGCTTGCCCCTACGGAGAACGGGAGCGCGTTTTGCATGCCCAATACCAAACGAGGCAAGGTTCTGCCCGTTCCTTGCCATCGGCCCACGTTGTAGCCACCGCGACCGGCCGCAGCGTGGGTTTTGTTATTGGTGTAGGGCTGCGGCTATCTGGCAGGCAATAGGCGACGCCGCACCGTGTAGATCATTGGAAGGCAGAGCCCGCCTTGCGCGTGCTGCGTTCAGGTCAGGCGCTGAAACACCCGGCCGAACCGCTCAGGTGATGGCATCTCGTGCGGTTCAAAAGGGCGGCCTGTGTATTCGCGAATATCCACCCAGCCGCCACCCTGTTCGCTCGATTCATACGCTGCCATCAACACGGCCATTGTATCCCAGGCCATCAGCGGACCCGATTGTGGGTACCGGTCGGCCTCCAGCACGCACTGTACGGCGTCGGCCATCTCGTTCACGTAACCGTGCGCGTGGAATTGCCGCGGCCGCGGAAAGCTGGTACCTGCGGGCGTGGGCAGTTTTTCGCGCAGCAGCAGGTTGCCGGCCGCATCGGCCGACGGCAGGAACAGTTCGTTCTCGTTGTTGGGATTGATGCGGATATCGTACTGGCCGAAGTCGGCAATAATGGAAACTTCGTTGCGGATGCCGCTGATGCTCAGATCGTGCCCCAGGACCTCGGCGATGGTGCGGTCTTCAAACTCCACGGTCACGCGGCCGAAATCGTCCACGTTCTGCATCACGCGGAAGTGTTCGCCCGACGCCTCCGGTTGATGCTTGAGAATCTGCATGGCCACGGCGGAGACGCGCGCCGGGCGAATGGGACCATTGCCCGCGAGGATCCCCTCGGCCTGCTTGACGTACAGGCACGGTCCCAGCGGATGGCAGGCCTTGTTGAACAGCGCGCCGCCGCCGGAGAGCGAAGGCGTATCGTAGGCCGGCGCGTGCGACCCTTGATGGGCGCAAACGCCGCGCTGGTAGAGCACCTTGCCTTTACCGGTGCGGCGAGCCTCGGTCAGCAGTTCCACAAAGCCCATGATGCCGTCGACGTAGACGAAATCTTCCGCATACAGCAGTTTGCTGCCCGAGCGACGCACGGTATCCAGCACACTCGCCAGGTAATCCATGGTTTCGCGCTTACGGCAGGCGGCGTCGGCATCGTCGCGGCCCTCGCGATAGCCGGACCAGATCACCGGCGGCTTCTCCAGCACGATCACACCCACCCCGGCCTCGGCGGCCTCGATCGTGTAAGGGCCGTGGGCGTAATTGGCACAGGCGATGTTGTCGATGTGCGGGCGCACTGCGGCCAGCATCTCGGCGTGATTGTCATACGCCTTGGCAATGCCGTGCTGGGTGGCGAAACGCTCGGCGTTTTCCAAACGCCCGCTGGTGACGCCGGCCAACTCGATCGTCACGCCGTTGCGATGCGGAATCATTCCATACGTGGCGACCGTATAGTCGGCGGCAAAGCCGGTACCGTTGATGGCGACGCGGATCGTATCGGTCATGGCAGCCTTGGGCATCGTAGATGGTTCAAAGATGGTTCAGCCGAAATAACGATGCCGAATGTACCCCAACGCGCCACGCGCGGCCATCGGGCAAGCCCCCCGCAGCAGCGGCAGACGGGTTTCACGTTGTCGTCGTCCTCCAGAGGCAGCGAATCCAGCGACACGTGGCGCCCCCCCTCGCAGCAGCGGTGTGCGTGTTCCAAGGTCGCCTGCCGGGCAGGGACAGAGCTAACCGGCAAGGGCCAAACCTATAGGGCCTGTCCGCGGGCCATTGACCGGTAGCCATCGTTCGGCAGTCATCAACCCACTGGGCCCAGTTCAGCTTCCTTGGCCGCGATGGCTTCGCGGATGGCGGCGGCATCGGGAGCAAACCGCAAGGCTTCGACCAGACGCTCATCGCTGATGAGCCGGCTCAACCGGGCCAGGGTGCGGAGGTGGCCGCGGTCGTCCATCGAACAGATCAAGAAGAACAAGTCGGTCAGCACGCCGCGACTGCTGCCAAAGGGAATGCCAGTCTCTGTCCGCCCAAAGGCCAGGAAGGCTTCGCCCAGGCTGCCCGTCATGGGGCGCCTCGGGTGCAGCAGGGCGATTCCGCTTTCCAGGGCGGTGGGATGCATGTCTTCGCGCGCTCGGACGGCTTCGGCCATTTTCTCCGGTTCCCACAGCAGGCCGGTCTGCGCGGCCAACTCGGTCATGGCGTGGATCACGCTTTGCCGAGTTCGGGCCGGCAGCGGCACGGCAATGGCTTCCGGCGGAAGCATATCGTAGATGCTCTCCGGTGCATCCAGCGGCCGGGCCGAGCTGTGCAGCACGGTTTCCATCTGGGCCAGTTCGGCATCGTCGGACAGGCCGATCCGTTCCTCCAGCCAATGATGGATCTCCGGCGCGGAGAACCGCCATTCGCCCCCCACCTTGCGGCCCGGCACTTTGCCGCGGTCGGCCAACCGCATGACCTGCTGCGGAGTCAGATGCAGAAACGCAGCCAAGCTGTCGATGTCGAAGTCTTCGTCGCGCATGAGTGCCAGCCCCGGATAGCAAATGGCGAAAAAATCAGGGAGTGAAGGGCAGTTTAACCCGATTGGCCACCCAGGGCGAGCGACCCGAGCGGCGGCCACCCTCTCCAGAAAGCATGTGCTGCAACGCGGCCGCGGCGGGCAAGTTGTCAGAATCAACCGCCGATCGGCATGCCAAGCCAGGGATGCAAAATGTGTGCCAAGCAGCTTATCGGTGCCGCACGAAATGGCAGTGATTGGCTTGCGCGGCCGATCGCTGCTGATCCTGCCAGCCCCCACGGCGCCGGCAGCGCGCGCCGCGCGAACGTTGCGCCCTATTGGGCCACAATGTTCAAGAAATCCGGGCCGCCCGGGCGTACTCTTGGTGGCGGATTCTCTTGGCGGCGCAGCGTTTAACCACCAGCACGGCAACCAACGGGAGGCATCGGTGGAAGCGGTTATCTTGATCGGCCTGCAAGCAGCAGGTAAATCGTCGTTCTACAAGGAACGGTTCTTCGCCACGCACGTGCGGATCAATCTCGACATGCTGCGGACGCGCAACCGCGAATGGCATCTATTCCATGCCTGCCTGGAAACCCGGCAACCGTTCGTCATCGACAACACCAACCCCACCGCGGACGATCGGGCCAGGTACATCGAAGCGGCCAAGGACGCCGGCTTTACCGTGGTGGGTTATTATTTCGAGTCGAACATTGAGGACTGCCTCGCCCGAAACGATCTGCGTGCCAGGCCGGTACCGCATGCTGGCCTCTTGGCCACCGCCAGAAAGTTGACAATGCCCACCCGCGAAGAAGGGTTCGATGCTTTGCACCACGTGCGGCTGATCGATGGCGGCTTTGAGGTGACGGCTTGGCCGGATTCCGGAGATGCGTCCCCTTGGGAGGACGGCGATTGCCCTGGATCGGCCAACCTGCGCTGTTAACCTGAAGGGTGCATGGGGCCACCCCGATGCTTTCGCATTTTCACGGAGTCGAACATGCCTCACCCGGCAGACAAAACGTTCCTGCAGGCCGCTATCGAAGAAGCCAGGCAAGGGCTGGCGGAGGGCGGTATTCCCATCGGTTCGGTCTTGGTGATCGATGGGCAGATCGTCGGCCGCGGCCACAATCGCCGCGTGCAACGAGGCAGCGCGATCCTCCACGCCGAGATGGATGCCGTCGAAAATGCCGGACGGCTTACAGCGGCCGATTACCGCCGGGCTGTGCTGTATTCGACGCTTTCGCCGTGCGATATGTGCTCAGGCATGGCCCTGTTGTACGGCATCCCTCGGATTGTCGTCGGGGAGAACCGCACGTTCCGCGGCCCGGAAGATTACGTGCGGTCGCGGGGCGTCGAGGTGGAAGTGGTCGATCATCCCGAGTGCGTGCAGTTGATGGAAGCGTTTATCCGCAGCCAACCCCAGTTGTGGAACGAAGACATCGGCGAATAGCGGCACGCCACCGGCCGCGCCAGCAGGCTTAAGAATCGCTGTTGGCGGCCGCGCCGTGCCTGCTCCACATTGCGGCCTGGCTATAGGGCGACGTCCATGCCGACATGCGGGAACTACTCGGTGCGGCGGGCCACCATGAACCATGCGTAGGGGCCCCCTTCGCTGAATTGGATCCCTTCCAGGTCGGGCCGCACATCGAACTGGGCCAGTTCAATGGATTCGATCGTCCAGCCCTGGGCAAATGCCTCGTGCAGTTCCTGCTGGGTCACGCGGCGCGGGCCGTCGCCGGGCGGTTCCTGGTCGCTGAAGCAAAGCAAAAACAACCGACCACCCGGCTTCACCACGGTTGATAGCGATGCCACATAGCGTGCCCGAACTTCATCTGAAAATACGTGAAACAGTCCGCAGTCGATGGCGGAATCGAAGACCTCGGGCAACTTGTCCAGGTGCAGCGCATCCATGACCAGGAAGTTAGCCTCAAGCCCTCGTTCTTGGGCCTTTTGCCGGGCTTGAGCGATGGGCGCTTCCAGGAAATCGATCCCGGTAACGCGGTGGCCGCGCTCAGCGAAAAATAGGGCGTTCTCGCCGGTTCCGCACCCGGCGTCGAGAATCGAACCGATCACCTGATCGGCGGCACGCACGAACACCGGTTGCGGCTTGCCAATATCCCAAGGCGGTTTGCCCTGGTAGGCTTCCTGAAACCGATCCTTGTCGGGAATCTCCTGCGACATGGGGGCGCTCCTTTCTGCCCGCCATTGTAGCCGTGAAGTCGCCGCTGGCAGGCGCGCCTTTTGGCGGGACGGATCGTGCGCCGTCTCCCACCAGTGCTGCACAGGCGACACCTGCCACACGGGGCGACGGTTCCAGGTGCGCCCCGATGATTCGAGGAATTATGGGTGCGCGCGGCGATCCGCGGCTACTTTCATGCGTGTTTCGCGCCGCGCCCTGGGGCTTTAAGCGCTACGCTGGCAGTGCTCCGCACCGGTTGGCTGAAGGTTGGCGCGTAACCGATCAATAACTCCTTGATCTCTATTCAGCCCGATCATCTAGGCGCGCAATGCCGCAGCGCACTGCCCTCAGGCAGCATCACGATCAATCCTTTTCGGGAGCATTCCGACTACCAATAGTAATACCGCCAGCCCGGCGTGTAATAGTACGACTGGTAAGGGTAGTAGCCATAGCCATAGTAGTAGCTGCGGTAGGGCCGGTAGTAGTATGGCCGGTAGGCCCGATAGTAGGACCGGTACGGATAGTATCCGCCATAGATGCGAATGCCCCACTGGGCTGAGGCCGTTTCGACCGGGATCGAAAACAGCGCGACGGTAGTGACGAGAGCCAACAACCAGCGTTTCATCGAAGGATCTCCTGCTGGGGGGGTGAGCACCGCGAACAACCCGGCAGCAGGGGCGCTGCTCGCGGCCGCCCGATGAGCTAGTGTCTGGAATCGTTCAATCCCTGAAATCCAGAGCAACTGCTGTGCCCGGCAGAAGTCAGGCTGCGTAAGATGAAAACGTGTCGTGGCTTGCGTGCCAAGAGCCGTTTTGGGGAGAAAGCGTGCCGGGCCGTTTCGGCGTGTCATGCCGTCGCAGTCGTCGCCACGGCTGTGGGGCCAGGTTGGCACGGCGGCGGTATGCCTGCCACTTGATACCATCCGCTGGCACGCCGCAGCCCGCCCGTTCATGGCGCGAAGCGTGAGCGCCGCGCGAATGCGCCGATGGGAAGATTCGCTGGCGAGCGATGAAAATCCAGCCCTCGGCTACCAACCACAGAAATAGTTTTCCACCGCGGCGTCGATGGCCTCGGGGGTCATGGCCGGAGCCACTTGATAGATGCTGCAATAGTCAATCACCTGGCGCAGCAAGTCGCGAGGGTGGCAGAACCGCATGGGGCGCTTGGTCGTTTCATAATGGCGCTGGATCAGATAGTCGATCGCGCTATCGTCACATTTGATGTTCAGCTCGCGGGCCACTTTGTGAAACGTCGTTCGGAAGTCGGTGGGCGTTGGGTCATGCACCTGGATTTTATAGGGAATCCGCCGCGTGAAGGCTTCGTCGACCAGGTCGCCCGGTTCCAAGTTGGTGGAAAAGACGATCATCTGATCGAAGGGAATCTCGATCTTCCGGCCGCTCATCAGGCTGAGATAATCCAGCCGTTTTTCCAGCGGGACGATCCAGCGGTTCAACAATTCGGTGGGGCTCACCCGCTGGCGGCCGAAGTCGTCGATCACCAGCGTGCCGCAGTTGCTTTTCATCTGCAGCGGGGCCTCGCCGATGCCGGTCAGGCGGTTCGTGGTGATCTCCAGATTCTCCAACGTGAGTTCGCCGCCGACGATGATCGTCGGCCGGCGGATCAACACCCAACGCCGGTCGATCTCGCGGGTTGCCTGGTCGGGCGAGTGGCCGGGCATGGCCACCACCTCGTGGCAACTGGGATCGAACACCCGCACGATCTCGCCCCAGATGCTGATCGCGCGGGGAATCCACACGTTATCGCCATACGCGCGCGAAATGCGTTCCGCAATGCTGGATTTGCCGTTTCCGGGAGCCCCGTACAGGAACAGGCCCTTGGCCGAGGTCATGGCCTGGGCAATCCGTCGCAGGATGCGTTCGGTGAGTTGCAAGTCGGAAAATGCCTTCCGCACCCGCTGAATATCCACCTGCACAGTCGAAAGCGACTGCGCGCGGATGCTGCGGACGTAGGCATCCAGTCGCACGGGCGCGGCGCCAAAGTAGCTGCAATGCTTGAGATACCGCCGGGCGCGCTCGCCGCCGATGTCGGTCAACTCGTAGATGTAGTCGCCCATCGAAGCGGCCGACTTGTACACCAGCACGCGGCCCGACTTGAGTTCCTGCAGCAGCGGTTCCAGCAGCGGGAAGGGAAGCCTCACCTGATCGGCGATCGTGCGGCCCGCGGCACTGCCCACGTGCAGCAGGAACTTCAGCACCAGCGATTCGATCTCGTTCTGTGAGAGGCCCACCTCGGCCATGGTCTGCGGCAAGCGCGGCTCGAACGAGCCGGCCTGCGGTTCCTCCAGCGGCAGTTCGAGCTCGGCAGGCTCGGCATCCGCAACCGACTCGGGCGCAGCGCGTTCACCGCCCCGCGCCGTGGGATTGCCCGGATCGGACGCTGCGATCGCCCAGAATGGATCGTCGCCCACCCGGGCTTTATCGCTTTCGGCCAGGATGGCTTGAATCTGGCGTTTGAGAATTTCGTGGCTGGTGTCGGTCGCGGACATCCGTCACCTCAGGCGAGTCACAAATCAAGGCAGCAAGGGGAGGTCAGATTGCACGGAAGATGAGGAAGATTCCGCCCAGGCACCCGGCTGCTGCCGTTGCTGGCGAGCCGGTTGGCTGCGGAGGGCGCGCTAGCTTTCCCCTCAAGCGTAGGTCGCACTTTCGTGCGGGGCAGAGGAAACGGGAGGGAAACGTGTCCGGAGTTTGGAGGGCCCCGCCTGGTTGGTGTCCGTGCTCTGTAGGGCCGTGCTCTGTAGGGCCGGTTCCACCGGCCGCGCGCCCGGTTGACGCGTCGACAATTGGGGTTGACGATGATCCGCCATTCAAACGCGTATTGCGTCCGGCAGATAGCCGGACCTACGGGTGCTCCATCACCGTGCCCAACGGGTCGCCTGCCAGCACACGTGGGAAGGTGCGCAAGAACACCACCCGGCCCGAGACGGGCGCCGTGGCCGTGTGCAGAACCTCGCCGGTGAGGCTGACCACCTGGCCGAGAACGTCGCCAGCGGCCACGTGCTGTCCCAAGGTCACGGCAGGTTGAAACAGGCCGCCGCACCGCGCGCGGCACTGCACCTGCAAATAACCGGCTTTGGGGCGGGAATCTTCGACGACGCGCTGCGGTTGTTGCGGCCGCGGGGGCTCGTCGATCATGTCCAGCCAGCCGAGCAACTGCCGGATGCCGAAAGCGAGCGCCGCCACGTCGTGCTCGATACAGCGGCCCTGTCCGGTTACTTCGGCATAGATGCTGGGTACGCCGTAATCGCCGGCGGCCGAGAGCGTGCGGCCCGGCAGCGGCGGCGTTCCCCATACCGTCGCCAGGCCAAAGAGGCTGGCGGCTTCGCGTTGCCGCGCGAGCAACTGGGGCCGAAGCTGGTAACCCACCCAAGGCTCAATGGCGTAATACTGCCCCGCACTGTGCAGGTCGCAATAGAAGCTGGCGTGCCGGATGTACCGCTGGGTGAACGCGTGGGCAATCTGCTCGGTGACGGTGCCGGTTGGATCGCCGGGGAACACCCGGGCCAGGTCTTGGCGGTCGTCGGGATTGACGCGCAGCCCCGCTTCGTAGGCCGGCACATTAACCACCGGAACGGCGACGAAGATTCCGCGAAGTTCGGCCGGGTTGAGTTGGTCAGCCAGGCGGTGCAAGGCTGCGATGCCTTCGAACTCGTCGCCATGCACGCCGGCTGAAACCAGCAGGGTCGGCCCCGGCGATGCGCCGGAGATCACAATCGTTGGCAGCGCGAGCTGGCCGCCGCCAGCCCGCGTGGTGATGGGAACGTGAAGGACCGACTTCTGGCCGGAGGGAAGACCGTGCCAGGCGGGGACAACAGCATCGCTCGAATCGCTCATCGTGCGGGGCCAATCGTTAGGGGAAGACACGGTACATGTAGGGCCGGTTCCACCGGCCGTGAATAATGGATACGCTGCGATTTGGAGTTCGACGGTTACCATCCGTTCCAACCCGCATTGCGTCCGGCAGATAGCCGGACCTGCGGGCGGTCGCTGCCTGGTAACCGCCGCGGCAAAGTCGAACAATCCAACGCTCGGGCGTGTCTCTCCTGGTTGTCAGGTAAGGCGGCGGCCACTATCGTACCGTGAACGCCACCGGGTGCGAGCGGCGGCAGGTCCCGCTCGCCGTCACCGCGCCCGATCGGGCCACGCTATCTGCACGGAGAAGCAATGACGGAGTCGGAAACAGCCCCGCGCCAAATCCTCGTTACGGCCGCGTTGCCGTATGCCAACGGGCACATCCATATCGGGCACCTGGTGGAGTATATCCAGACCGATATCTGGGTGCGGTTCCAGAAGCTGCGCGGCCACCGCTGCATTTACATCTGTGCCGACGATACTCACGGCACCGCGATCATGATCCGTGCCCGCCAGGAAGGCCGCACCGAAGAAGAACTGATCGCCGATATGCAGCAGGCGCACGTGCGCGATTTCGCCGGCTTCGATATCGAGTTCGACAACTACGGCAGCACCAACAGCCCGGAAACCCGCGAGCTCTGCGAGGAGATCTGGGCCAAGATTCGTGCCGCGGGTTTGGTGAAGGAAAAGGATGTCGAGCAGCTTTACGACCCGATCGCGCAAACCTTCCTGGCCGATCGCTTCGTCAAAGGCACTTGCCCTTTCTGCGGCCTGACCAATCAATACGGCGACAGTTGCGACAACGGTCACACCTACCGGCCCGTCGAGCTGAAAGACCCGGT
>CAZEEG010000088.1:13061-18776 GCA_964511065.1 uncultured Pirellulales bacterium
CACACGTTGTTCTGGCCCGGCATTCTGCACGTGGCCGGCTTCAACTTGCCGACCAAGGTGCATGTCCACGGTTTCTTGACGGTGGGCGGCGAGAAGATGTCCAAGAGCAAGGGCACATTCGTGCTCGCTTCGACCTATCTCAAGCATCTCGACCCGGCTTACTTGCGGTACTACTTCGCCACCAAGCTGGGGCCGCGCCTGGACGACCTGGACCTCGAGCCAGAAGAATTCGTCACCAAGGTGAATACCGACCTGGTGGGCAAGGTGGTGAACCTGGCCAGCCGGACCGCCAAGTTTGTCGAAGACACGGGACTTTCGGCCAGCTATCCCGACGATGGCGGCCTGTTCGCCTACGGGGCGGCGCTGGGCGACGAGATCGCGCAGGCCTACGAAAACTGCGACTACAACAAGGCCATGCGGCTGGTGATCGAGTTGGCCGACCGGGCTAACCCTTACGTCGAAAATGCGGCACCGTGGGTGCTCAAGAAAGATCCCGCCAAGGCGGCCCAACTACAGGACGTTTGCACGGTGGCACTCAATCTGTTCCGGCAGATTGCCATTTACCTGGCGCCCGTGTTGCCGCGGCTTGCCCGGCAAACCGGCGAGCTACTCAACGACCCCATCGGGCCGGGCGACTGGTACAAGGCGGCCACGCCGCTGGTGGGCACGCCCGTGAACAAGTTCCAGCACCTGATGAAACGTGCCGAACTCAAACAAGTGCTGGCGATGATCGAGGACAGCAAACCCGCTGAACCAGCGGGACCACAAACCACAGAGAAAGCAGCCAAGACCATGAGCGAAGCAAGCAATCCCGAAGGCATCACTCCCGAAACCGAGCAGACCGCTGGTGAAGGAACGCCCTCGCCCTACAACGACGGCCCGGAAGCCCTGGAGAAAGAACCGCTCACCGCCGAGCACTGTACGATCGACGACTTCATGAAGGTCGATATGAGGGTTGCCCGGGTGATTGCGGCTTCGCACGTCGAGGGGGCCGACAAGCTGTTGCAACTCACGCTGAGCTTGGGGGGTGATGAACGGCGGAACGTGTTCGCGGGAATCAAGAGCGTGTACCAGCCGGAAGATCTCATCGGGCAGCTTGTGATTTGCTGCGCAAACCTGGCACCGCGAAAGATGCGGTTTGGCACCAGCGAAGGCATGGTGCTGGCCGCCGGTGCCGGCGGGAAGGATATTTACATTCTGCGGCCCGATTCGGGCGCCAAGCCGGGCATGCGCGTGCATTAAACGCCGCGCACGGTAGGGCCGGTTCCACCGGCCGCGCGCCCGGTTGACGCGTCGACAATTGGGGTAGACGGCATTCCGCCATTCAAACGCTTATTGCGTCCGGCAGATAGCCGGACCTACGGGTGAGGTTGTACCCGCGGCGCGATCCCAACGGGGGGTTATTCGTCCGGGGTTTCGGTCTCGATCACCTCGTCGGGCGGCGTACGGTCGTCCATCGGAATCAGCCGGATGATCTGCCGGGGCGGATCGCATAGCGATTCTTCCACCGTCATGGCTTGCCACATCACGCCGCCGGGGCCGTCCACCGTGTCGCCGTCCTCGATCACCTCGCCCTGCTCCAGCAGGTAGAGCGTCAGACCACGCAGCAGGTTGTCTACCTCGCCAAAGTCGTACGCGTCGCTAAAGAAGCAGGCCTCCAGGTCGGGCAGGTCCACCTGGGAATTGCCCACGCAGTCCATCAGCGACCACTCGGTGTTGATCTGGAACAGCCGCACGTTGCTCCAGGAGTCCAGGGGCGGCAGTTCGTTGGCCCAGGCGAAGTTGAGGCTCTCGCGCAGGCCGTCTTGATCGCGCAGCACCTCGCCGCCGGGGTTGAAGTAGCACAGCGCCCCGGGCAGTTCCAGCAAGGCAGCGGCCACCTTGGTGACGTACTGCAATTCCTCGATCGAGTCGTAATCGTCGGGCAGCACGGGGGCGTCGTCGTCGCGGCCAAACACGTAGCTGCTGCGGACGCGGATAAACGCCTGGTGCCGTTGCTGCGTGGCGTCGGCTTCGTCCCAGGTCCAGCTTTGCTCGATGGCCCGTTCGAGGCCGCCGGGATAGGTGAATGGCCCGTACTGCCCCATGGCCCAGGCGCCAAATTCGGTGGGGTTTTCTTCGATGTCGCCCATGTCGTCGGGCCAAGGCCGGTCCACCACGTCGATCGCCACCAGGCCATTGACCGCATTCCGGTAATTCAGCATCAGCGAAGGTCCGCTGAAATTCTCATCCGCGGTGGTTTCGCGGCGGCCCAGCACGTCGAAGTTGCTCAGCGCCGCTTCCACTTCGTCCAGGCTGGTGGCACGCTCAAGCAACACGCAGGCACATTGCGTAAAAAGCCCTTTGGGCATGGCTCACTCCGGTAGCAATCAATAAATCGCTCCACCATACATCATGCCGCCCGATTGATCGAGGTGGGAGACCGCCCCCCAGCCATGGGGCCACTTCCGGCCGTTGCACCCTGGCTGGAGAAAGGTCGGCGGACGCACGCCCGCTGGGCAAAAGGCCCCCGCCCCGCACGACTGACCGAGATTGCCAGCGAACGCCGTGCCAAGGTTTTTTGCCAGCACGTCACCCGGCATGGCAAAGGCGGATCAGGGGGCCGCCGTATGGATGAGGGGGCGAACTCTACCGGCCCGGCACATCGCCCTGCGGCTGCCGCAGGTGGACGGCCATTTGTGGAACAGAAATATCAATCTGCGCGGCATCCAGCGCGTTCTTGGTCGCCCGCAGCAGAGCCTGTTTGACCTTCAGAAAGTCGGCCGACTTGACCCAAACCCAGATGGTCCAATCCACGCTGGTAGCCCCCACACCATTGAGAACCACGTTGGGGGCCGGCTGGGGCAGGATGTCTTCCACCTGCGCCACGGCCGATTCCAGCACGCTCCGGGTCTGGTCGAGATCGGCCTGATAGCCCACGCCGACCGTTACTTCCACACGCCGCTCGGGATGAAACGTGATGTTCTCGATCGTGGTGCCGAACACCGAACCGTTGGGGACGATGTACCGGCGGTTATCGAACGAGTCGATGGTGGTGGTGAAGATTTCGATGGCGTACACCTTGCCCGTGATACCCGCCACGCTGATCACGTCGCCCACTTGGAAGGGCCGGAACACCAGCAGCATCAAGCCGGAAGCAAAGTTGGAAAGCGTGCCTTGGAAGGCCAGGCCGATGGCGATCCCGGCGGCCCCCAGCACAGCGGCGAAACTGGTGGTTTCCACGCCGAAAATGCTCAAGCAGGCCAGAATCGCCAGTAGCAAGATCAGCCAGCCTACCAACCGGGCCAGAAAGCGCGTGAGCGTGGCGTCGATCTTGGCCCGGGTCATGCCGCGCTCCAGGATGCGTCCTACCCAGCCGGACAAGAACCAGGCAATGGCCAGCAGCAACAAGGCGCCCGCGGCGCTGATTCCGTAACGCAAGACGAGGGCCTTGGCTTGTGCGCCCAGTTCTGTCATTTCAACTTGTGCCAGCAACATAGTGGGGTGCCTCCCTTAGTGGGCTTGATGCGCGATGTTCCAGAACGGATGGAAGATTGATAGAGCGTTGAACAACGAGGGAACGTGGTCTTCAGGCGGCAAGTCGCCAGTGCCCGGTGCTATTGGAACCCCTGCGCTTGGGGTGTGGCATGCGGCCTAGCACGAGTTTTGCCCTTTCGCGGCCGGCAAGCCAATCCCTTGTTTTGCGATCGCAGAGCAAAGACAATGGACGGGATACTGCCCACCTACCTGCTAAGCCTGGTCTGAGATATCGCCGTCACAAGCCGATGGCCTGGGGCGGCGATCAGCCTGGCTCCCACCTTGGTTTCTGCTGGAATGATTGAAATGCCCGGTGCTGCTGTGATTTCGTTGTGCCTTCGTCGCGTGGCCTTGGCGTTTGCTGCGTTGGCCCTGATGCCTGCCCTGGTTCAATGGGCCGCTGCCGCACCGCCATCGATTGCGAGCCTGTTCCCGCCCGGCGTTCCGCGCGGGGCCACCACCGAAGTCACCGTCACCGGTACGCTCGATCCCTGGCCCGTGCAACTGTGGTGCGATCGGCCCGGCGTCAGCATTACCGCGGGCGAAAAGAAGGGGACCCTCGCCGTCACGGTGGATGAGGATGTAGCCCCGGGCGTGGCACTGGTCCGCATCTACAACGACCAGGGTGCCTCGGCGTTGCGGCCGCTGATGATCGGCCACTTGCCCGAGATCGTTGAAAAAGAACCCAACGATGCCGTGGCGCAGGCCCAGAAGATTGAGGCCGCGCAGCTTGAGGGCGCCGGCATTGTCGTCAATGGCCGGTACGACAAGGCCGACGATGTCGATACCTACGCCGTGCCACTGAAGGCCGGTCAAACGCTGGTCGCCACCATCGAATCGAACTTCACCTTGGGGCGGCAGGCCGATGCCTCGCTCCAGGTGGCCAGCGATCGCGGCTTCGTCTTGCGGCATAATGACGACGCCCGCGGCATGGATCCGCTGGTCGTCTACACGGCCGAGGCCGATGGCACCTACCTGATTCGCACGTTCTGTTTTCCGGCCGTGCCCAACGCCACGATTCGATACGCGGGCGGGGCCGATCTGCTGTACCGTTTGACGATCACCACCACCGGATACGTCGATCACGTTGAGCCATTGGCGGTATCGCAAACGGGGCCGACCGAAGTGCGGCCCCGGGGCTGGAGCGTCGATGCGGCCCCGCCGCAGCCGGTCGCGCCTGTAGGCTCGGGCGAACCCTCCCAGGAACTGGCCGAGGCCGTGGTGTTTTGGCCCAACCTGGCCGGCGTTGTGAACCTGCCGCGCGTGCCGCACCCGGTGGTCGTGGAGAAGGAGCCCAATCATGAACCGGCCCAGGCCCAGTCGATCCAGTGGCCGGTGGTGATTTCCGGGGCAATCGGCACGCCCGGCGATCGCGACTGCTTTCGGTTTGAGGCCGCCAAGGGCGACAACCTGAGCATGGCCGTCCAGTCGTGGAAACTGGGCTACGAACTGGACGTACACCTGACGCTCTACGATGCCGAAGGCAAGATGCTCCGCGAACTGGACGATACCGTTCGCAATGAACGCGAGGCCGAGTTGGTGTTCCGCTTCCCGGCCGATGGGCAGTACGTGCTGCAGGTGCGCGACCTGTACCACCACGGCGGGCTGCGTTACCCGTACCGCTTGACGATAGCCCCGGCCGAGCCGGATTTTGCGCTGACAGTTGCTGCCGATCGGTTTGTGATTGCCGCGGGCAAGCCGCTGGAGATTCCCGTCACGGTGACCCGTACCCACGGATTCGCGGGCGAGATTAAGGTGGAAGCCCTCGATCTTCCTGAAGGTATTGTGTGCGAAGCGGTTACGTCGCAGCCCACCGGCGATACGGCCAAGGCGGTGAAGCTGGTCTTAACCGCCCAGGGGGAAACCGCCGTCAACGGCCCGCTGCGGATTCAAGGCCAGGGCGCCCACCAAGCCAAGGGGGCTGAGGAGCCGGGTCCCACGCGGATCCACGCCGCCACGGCCACCATCGAGAACACCACGCTCGCCACGCCGCACCTGTGGCTGAATACTGAACCAGCAGCCGCAAAGAAGGACGGTGAGAAGTGACCCTGGCGGGAGTGTCTTAAGTCATTAAAAACAAATGGCTTGAGGTCATTGATCCAGCGGTCGCAGCCCTTGCAGCCCGGCTGAACACAGACAGGGAGACGTCTGCTGCCTGCTAGTTCTGTTGCCGGCAAGCGGCACTTCCGTCGACAAGCA
>CAZEEG010000088.1:18876-23942 GCA_964511065.1 uncultured Pirellulales bacterium
AAGAACTGCGCGGCTGGGGGGTGGGCGGTTGACGGAGCCGTACCTTGGCGGAGGGGCGCCGCACACGGGGCCGTTTCGGGGCTACGTTTGGTGATAGGCGCGGCACGCCAAGCTGCGGCCGGTTGTACGGCCTGTGCCGCGCAAAACAGCGGTTCCAAGCGGGCGAAAATGTTGCATTTGCGCCGGGCGGTAACTAGTCTAAAAGGCGTTGCAACGTGAGAAGTGGGTGTTACCGTTGCCGCTTGAGCTTGTCCCATCTACCCGGCGCACGGCGCTCCGATCCCGGGCGATTCCATGCGTGGCCGATATCTGGAGGAACAGGGAATGTATTGCCGTCGATTTTTGCGCCCCGTTTCGGCGGGCCAACTTTGGGCCGTGGCCTGGGCCCTGGGCCTCTCGCTCGTTATCGCCGGCTATTCCTACGCCGGGGTTTCCAACTTTGGCAGCCAGGTGGGCGGTGTCGCGGTCGATGCCTCCGGGGCGCTGAGCAATGCCACGGTCGATGGCACGCGCGAACTGATCAAGGCCCGAGCCGAGTTTCTGGAGCGGGTGAACGAGGACGTCAACCAGGCCAGCCCGCTGCGAAAGGTTTCGCTCAAGAAGCTGGAAACCACGCTCCGCAAGCGCCAGGCCGCGGCGCAGATGCCGCTGGTGACCGAGGACATGCGATACCTGGCTGGCCTCACGCGGATCAAGTATGTCTTCGTCTACCCGGAAGAGAACGACATCATCCTGGTGGGCCCGGCCGAACCGCTGAAGCTCACCGACGATGGCGCGGTGGTGGGTGCCGATTCGGGTTTGCCGGTGCTGCATATCGACCACCTGCTGATGGCGCTGCGGACGGGCCGCTCGGCCGCGCAGAATCCGATCACCTGCTCGATCGATCCCAGCCCTGAAGGCATCCAGGCGCTCCAGGCCTTCTTGAACAGCCGCCCGGCGATGAACCCCTCCACGGTGCAGCGCGTGGAACAGTTGATGGGTCCGCAGCGGATCACGATCACGGGCGTTTCGCCGGAGAGCTACTTCGCCCGGGTGATGGTTGCCGCCGATTATCGCATGAAGCGGTTGGCGATGGGGATGGATCGGGTTTCGAGCCGGGTGGGCTTGCCCAGCTACCTGCAGATGATGACGGTTTCATCCTCGGGATTGCAGAATGCCACGCCGCGCTGGTGGCTGGCTCCGCATTACGAAACCCTGGTTCGCGACCCCGAGGGGTTGTCCTGGGAGTTTCGCGGCCAAGGCGTGAAATGCCTCACCGAGGATAGCTTCGTGGCCGAGGCTAACGGCGTGCGTTCCACCGGCAAGAGCAGCGCGACCGCTGAGAAGTGGGCCAACCTGATGACCGAAAAATACGAGGCCCTGTCGGTGGAGTATCCCATCTTCGGCGAGCTTCGCAATCTGATGGACCTGGCCGTGGTGGGGGCCCTGATCGCCAAGGAAGGGATGCTGCAAAAGGCCAACCTCCAACTGCCGATCCTGATGGGCACCGAAAAAGTAATCGAGGTCGACAACGACCTGCCCGCTCCCAAGACCGTTGCCACGCAAGCCAGTGTGCTGAAGAAGGGCCGCAACTGGATCATCAGCGCATCGGGCGGCGTGGAGATCAGCTCGTGGCACGTGGCCGACAAGAACACCACGGCCGAAGGCAAAGCCCGCGAAACGCTGGCCCAAGCCCGCAACGATACGATGCCCCCGGCCGACAACTGGTGGTGGGACTGATCGCGGCGGCCGCCTGCGGCTGGTCCATCCATGGCTGAACATGCGCTCGCCCCGCGCGGTTGAACCACCGCGCGGGGTAGGGCCGTTTATAAGGGGCCGCTTGATATGGGGGGGCACCTGGCGGCGGCCATTGGAAAGGATGCTGGGGATAGGATGATTGATGGCGCCACCACAGCCGCAGGGCATTACCCAATAGGGGGCGCCGTATACCAGGGGGCATCGTATACCAGGGGGCACCGTATACGAGGGGGGCATCGTATACGAGGGGGGCATCGTATACCAGGCAGTGAAACATTGGGGGCTGCCAAGCCGTGCCGAATCGCAAGGCCTGGCCGTCGTACTGTCAATGCTCCCCCCTCAATTCGCTTGATTGTTCGAGGACCGGCGATGTCTCATCGGCGACCATCGCGCCGCGGCCTGGCACCGTTGGAGTTGGTGCTGTGGCTGCCGGTCTTGATGTTCATGATGGCGCTGATGGTGATCATCGGTAACGCCGTGGTCTGGAAAGTCCGCACGGCCACCGTCTCGCGCCACGCCGTGTGGAGAGCCCGCGCGCCGCGGACCCCCCAGGTCGATCCTCCGCCGGCCACGTGGCCCGAGTTGCGAACCTTGATCGACGTGCTCGGCGATGCCGATCTGGCGCCCGTGGCGGCCGTACAGCCCAGGGATCGCGTGGCACACGGCCCGCTGGATCAATTCGGCGTGCAGCCCGTGCTCGATATGGGCCGCGGCAAACAGGCGGGCGATGCCGAACTGGCCCGGGCGTATCCGATGCTGGCCCGGATGGGCGAGTACCGGTTCGACGTTGAGCACCCCATGCTGGTCGACCAGTTCCGCTATTGGGAGATGTCGATCCCCCGCAATCATTATCGCCGCATCCCGTTCATTTATGAGTTGCCGAAGGCTCCGGCCGGGTTGTCGCAAGCCTATGCCGATGCGATGCGCCGCGTCATCACGGCACCGTTTCGCAGCGACCTGGACCCGCTGGACCGCGATTCGGAAATCTTCCAGTTCTACGGCTACTACGTCGATTTTCACCCCAGGATCGAACCGTTCTCCAGTATCGACGAGGAGTGGGTGAACAACGAGCGGGTGGAACCGCTGATCGATCGCATCCAGGGCCGACCCGCGACGCCTACCCAACCGGGTGTCCCCAGCGTGGCCGAGCGGATGACGGAGTTTTTCATCAACATGTACCAGCAGATGATGCAGATGCAGCCTTAGCGCCACGCTGAAGGGAAGCACCGCTGGCCCTGCCCACCGGCGGTTGGGGCATGGTTGGTTCGGTCCCGTTTCCCCACATTGCAAACCGTATCGGAGTCCCGCTCCCCATGAAACTTCGATCCATGCACCGCCTGGGCGTCGCCCTCCTCCTGGCGGCCACGGCCGCGATGGCCGGAAACGGGCCGGCAACGAGCCAGGCCGCCGATCCCGGCACCCCTCCGCAAATCCCGGCCAATTTCGGCCAGCTTGAATCGAAGATTCAGGCCTTGCAGCAGTTTCTCCAGCGGTTGCGGCAGGAGCGCCAATCGCGCCCGCCGCGCACCGGCCTTGGCCAAAGGTTCGGCGAGGGGCTCGATGCGCTGGCCGACCTCGAAGGTATTTGGAGCGACGTTTGGGAACGGTTCGACGAACTATGCCAGCAAGGCGCCTTTGGCGAACCATTGGCCGGCATCACCAACCCGGCATCTGGCTTGATGGGTTCGGGCCAGGACCGGGGCGGCCGCACGGCCCCCGAACGCCCGTAGCGGCCTCGATGCCGCTTGGCACTCCGGGTTCCCCTCGTCAATCCGTGCTCGCAGCGTATGAGGGCCGCCACGCGGACCGATGGGCGGATGGTTCACAACCTCTCGGGCCGCGCACGCCAGATGCTGAGGGGAGCGCCGCCAGCGGCGCAAGGTTTCAACACTTCGGGGCCCCTGGCCCGACGCGGCCGATTTCGCAGCCATGATCGATCCCCAATCCGAATCGCAGCACCAGCCGCAGCATATCGCCGCAGATACCGGCTCTGCCGCGGCGTGTGGTGTGGGCGAAGGATCGGGCGCGCTGCCTTGCTATCGCGATACACCCGAAGATGGCCAACAACCCGAACCGCGCAGCGGCAAGCAGCCTTCGTTCGCCGCGCTTGCCCGGCGGATCACCGGCTGGACCAGCAACCTGGCGGCTACGGCGATGGTGGTTCTGCTGTGCCTGGGGGTCGGCCGCACGCTGCTGGACTGGAACCGGCGTGAGCCTGAGGCGATCACGGCGTCGCCGGGGGCAGACCTGGATACCGCGGCCATTCCGCTGACCGTGGAGTTCCCTCACACTCCCGGGTTGCGGAGAACGGCAGCAACCGGCGACCGCGAAGCCATCCGCGCCGAGCTTCGCCAGCGGATCGTACAAGCAACCAAGAACATGGTGGCCGATGCCCAGCGACGGCAAGCGGCGGCCCGGCGTGCACCCGGCGATACCGAATCCCAGCTCCTGGCTCTCGCCCAGGGCCGCGCGGCGGCCGTTGCCGAACCGGGGCGCTGGGAGGTTCACGAGTTTATCGGCACGTTCCCGCTTTGGGTTGGTTTCGTGCAAGGTTCCAGCGATGCTGGTAATGAACAAACCGTTGAGAAAGCCAACCGCGCAGGCGATGCCGCCTCGTCTGCTGGACTGCGGTTAGCTGCCTGGGGGATGGCAGTGCCCTCGGGGGGCGATCGCTGGAACCTGTACCTGCAAGAATCCTTTCAGCCGGAAGAGGGCTCCGGGGATTCAGCGGGCGAGCAGCCAGGCAGCCAGGCCCCGCCGCTTCCTCGCGGGTGTCACCGCACGCTCGCGCTGGGGGCCGGGCAGGGCCAGAGGATGATCGGTTTTGCCGGCGAGGCCACGGCCGACGATTGCCGCGCCCACTTCGATCGCTGGGCCGGCAGCCTCGATCCGCCGCAGACCTTCACCTGGTATGGTGAAGGCAATGCCTGGGTGGCGACGCTCCAAATGCCGCCGACCAATCCCACCGCGGCCGCCAGAGGCCTTAGCATCCGAATTCAACTTTCGGGTGATCCCCGCGGGGGCGTGCTGGGGCTCATCAGCCTGCAACCGCTGCAAGCCCCTATCGAGTGAATCCATGTCGAAGTTATTCTGGTGTGAAGCAGGCGAAAGGTTGCCGCGTCGCGCCACGATCCAAGCCAAAGGGACACATTGATGAAAGGCATTTACGGGCTGCTGGTGGCCGTTGCACTGGGCGCCGCGGCCGCCATGCTCAACTGGAGCTATCTCTACCGCCGGGGGCTAGAGGCTGAAACGGTCGAGTTCGTGGGCCTCGCCCGCAATGTGGAATTCGGCGAGCGGTTCCAGGAACAGCACCTGGAGAAGGTGCC
>CAZEEG010000089.1:0-23245 GCA_964511065.1 uncultured Pirellulales bacterium
GTGGAAACTGTTGCCAACCTGGCGGACAATGATGTTGCCCGGCTTAACCAGTTCGCCACCGAACTTCTTCACGCCACGGCGCTGTGCATTGGAATCACGACCGTTGCGGCTGGATCCTTGGCCCTTTTTATGTGCCATGACTGCTATCTCCTTCTGGTGCTGTTCTTTAGGCGTTGGCGCCGCCTGCCTGATGCCCGCTGATCGCCGGACATGCGTCGGCCTGCGTTCATTCGCTGTAAATCGTTTCTCGGCAAAGAGTTCCCTAGGCGATCCACTGTTTGCGGCCGCCGATCGGCTAGCTGCCGAACATGGACGCGCGGCCCCCAACGCTCAGCCGCTAACCCCAGTCAGGGAAGCTATTAAAGCTACATATACCGCCACTCGTAGTCAACCTTGCCCGGCATCCCGTAGCGGATTTCTCGCTCATCGAGAAAGAATTCGTCGCCGGGCCGCCAAAAGTTGATAATCAGCGTTTTGCGGCGGTACTTGCGCTTGCCGTCTTGAATCTCCATCTTGTAGGCGTTGGTGAGGCCCTGGATGTAGATGGAGAACTCGTCGCTCGCGGGATCGACCCCTTCAAAGGTGGCCACCCCCCACACGTCGCGGTCCACACCTTCTTCCGCTGGTGGAATCGGCTCTTGCGAGATGGTCACGCTGTTGTGAATCGTGCGATTGCGATCTTCCCGCTCGTTGATCGCTTTGACCGCCAGAGGGATCAGGGTGTCGGCGACCCAGGGGCGTTCCTCCGAATCGTGCGAACGAAGGTACATCCGCGGAACGAAAGTCACCGGCTTATCACTGGTGTTCCGCACACTGTAGAGCAGGTACCAGATTTGTTTGCGCTCCAGGCGGCCATCGGGGGTGGGAACGTTCACCTCGATCAACCGTACCGGCTTGAAGCGGAACTCCAGTCCCCACACGTCGTGCGTGTAGCGGACATCCTTGGCCAGGTTCGGCGAGGCCCCGGGGCGTTCGCCAAAATCGGGGTCTTTTTCGAGCAACTCGACAATATCGTGCCGGCTGAACGTTTCTTCCGGGTCGTTGTCCGGATAGATGGTGTGGATCACGCCCGGCGCTATCTGCCGGTATCCCTGGCCGTTGGCGGGAACCGCATTTTCACCAGGTTGCTGAGCAGCGGCAGGTGTCACAAGCCAAGCGGCAGCAATCACGGCCCACGCGCACACCAGCGAACAGGCAGCGGACACCGAGCGGAAAATGCGTACTGGCATGGCGAATGGGCTCACGAACAGTTCAGGAAGTGGCGGCGCATGCTAGGGATCGGCGGCGAAAGCCGCGCGAACGTCACCAACTCTTGATGGGGGGTACGGCTGAGTGCAAGTTGCCACGGAGTTCCGCCCCCCGCAAGGCAGCCCTCCATTGCGGCAACCACTTGACGGCCAATAACTTGTTGATCGAGGGGCGGCAACGGACTCAGCCGACCATCGCATCCCCTCCAGCGACCGCAGTACATGGTGCCATCGGCCCCCCACGGCGGGAGATTGGCTGACGGCAGCCACCGGGGCGAACGATCATTCAATTGCCAGTATAAGTTGCCACTGGGGCCAAGTGAAGTTTTTGGATGGGTGAATTTGATCGGCGCCCACCGTCGCTCGGGCCGCACCCACATGGCGCGAGCGGTATCTCCCGAGGGTCCCCGATGAGCCGCGCGCACTGCCGTACACCTACAACTGGTATCCGTTGTACAATCGGCATTTTCCGCCGGTGCGTGCCGCCTGCATTTAACAGGTCGCAGGGGGCGCGCCAGCCATTGGGTGGGCAGCGCACCCAAACCAATGGTCGGTCTGGTTGGTTCCATCCGGTGAAGACTGCCGCGCACGGAGCGCAGCCCCCATGGCACCGCGATCCAAGCCAACGGTTGGTACACTTCGCGCACGGCATGCAATGCCGTGGCATGCGTACAGCATGCAATGCTTCGTTCTCTTCGCGAGGATCGCAGACCTGCGGTAC
Organism: uncultured Pirellulales bacterium; assembly: GCA_964511065.1. GTDB lineage: Bacteria > Planctomycetota > Planctomycetia > Pirellulales > S012-138 > CALBRZ01. Next base: position 1,969 of record CAZEEG010000089.1, read on the forward strand.
CTCGGTTGATAAGGCGATCCCCCCTGCCCTGCCATTCACTCCCCCCTAGCCTGCTGAGAGCTGCCTTGTGACTGCCAAGCATTCGGAACCTTCGCCGGAAGAACGTAACCTGGCGGCGAAAATCGGCCTGCTGTTGGGGATTGGACTCGCGGTGTGGCTGGTGGGGTGGAAACCGCTGGCCAGCGGCGAACCCCAACTTAATCGCATGGCGGGCGTCGCCACGTTGATGGCCGTGTGGTGGATGACCGAGGCCCTGCCGCTGCCGGCCACGGCCTTGATTCCGCTGGCCCTGTTTCCGCTGCTGGGCATCGCCACCCCCGCCGCAACCGCCGCCCGCTATGGTGACCGGATGATCTATTTATTCTTGGGCGGGTTTCTGGTGGCCCTAGCCATTGAAGAAAGCGGCCTGCACCGCCGCGTGGCGCTGCGGGTCGTCAAGTTGATGGGAGACAATCCTCGGCTGATCGTGCTGGGCTTCATGCTGGCCACCGGGCTGCTTTCGATGTGGCTCTCCAATACGGCCACCTCGTTGATGATGCTGCCCATCGCTGCCAGCGTGGTGGCCCAGGCGGATCGGGCGGCAGGTCCCGCCGGCGCTCCGCACGGTTTCGGCGCCGCGCTGATGCTGGGCATCGCCTACTCGGCCAGCATCGGTGGGATGAGTACGCTGATCGGCACGCCGCCAAATATCTTCTTCCGGGGCTACTACAGCGAAGCCTACCCCCATCTGCCTGAGATCACCTTCGGTGGTTGGATGCTGCTGGCGGTGCCGCTGGCGGCCGTGTTCGGGCTGGTGTGCTGGGGCGTGCTGGTGATGCTGTTTCGCGTACAGAAGTCGGGTATCCTGGGCGGTCGCGACGTAATCGCCGACGAACTGGCCAAGCTCGGACCCATGCAGCCTGCCGAATGGCGAATGGCGTTCATTTTCGCGGCCACCGCCCTGCTGTGGATTTTCCGCGAACCGGTCGGAGGCTGGGGCTGGGGACCTGCCCTGGGGTTGGACGGCGAAGCATATGCGGTGGACGACGGCACGGTTGCCATCGCCATGGCCGTGCTGTGCTTTCTGCTGCCCTCGGGCGGCACCACACGCCGGCCGCTGCTCACCTGGGAAGTGACCACGCGCGTCCCCTGGGGCATCCTGCTGCTGTTCGGTGGTGGGATGGCCTTGGCCCAAGGCCTGGAGAAGTCGGGACTTTCCAGCTTCCTGGGCACCCAACTGGCCGGAACGATTAAAGGACTGCCACCGCTGGGCATGGCCGCCGTGATGTCCGGAGGCATGACCTGGCTGACCGAATTGACCAGCAACCTGGCCAGCGTGCAGATGATTCTACCCGTGCTGGCCGGAGCGGCCGACCAATTGGGCGTACCACCGGCCATGTTGATGGTTCCGACCACTTTGGCGGCAAGCTGCGCGTTCATGCTGCCCGTGGCCACTCCGCCCAACGCCATCGTGTACGCCTCGGGGCGCATCGCCATGCGCGACATGATCAAAGCAGGATTTCTGCTGAATATCATGACGGTCATCCTGGTGACGGCCGCGACTTGGGCGCTGGGTTACTTCGTGGGCACATGAGGGTGGGCTCGCCACCGAGCCATTGCCATGAATGAGCCATTGCCGTTGATACGTGCGGAGCTTTCTGGTTCGCCGTACGCCAGTTTGGCGTAGCCCGTATCACCGCACGAGGTCTGGATTCGCACGATTTGCTGCAGGGGCGGCGCAGATGGCCGCGGCCTTTATGGCCCTTGGCACGTAAGCTGCACGGCAAGCGGTCGAAAACCGTTTGCCCGCCAGACTCGGAGCCACCTTCGCAATCTGCCGCCGGTGGAAGGCGTTTCTGCAATCAGAGGCAGAAGAGAAGCGATGGGGGCCTGAGCCGCTGGCACCTTTTCCCCTGCATAAAGGAGGAACCCCGTGTCGTACTCGTCTCGCATGAACGTTTCGTCCGACCCGCAATCGCACGAACAGGAAGAGGCCAGCTACCTTGAACAGACCTGCCAATCGGCTGAGCAGTGCATTCAGAATTATCCCACCGCTGCGCTCGTGGTGACCTTTGGGGCCGCTTTCGCGCTGGGGTACATGCTCTCGGGATTGATGGTCGAGCGGGAACCACAGCGCGGACGGATCGCAGAGTTCGGCCATAAGACGGCCGAGATGGGACAAAAGACCTGGGAAGCACTGGCCAAGATGATGCCTGAGGCCATCGCCCAGCGAATGCACGGTTAACGGTGGTAGTCCAGACCACGCTGCCCGGCGCACGGTATTGCCCAAGCTCGAGGTGCTGAAACCCTGGCACGCGCCACGAGGGCGGATGTTTCCACCTGAGGATGCACCGGGCGCGGCCAGTTCCGTCCCGGTGTCATCCACCGGTGTGGCCGGTACAGATGCAGCCGGCGGGGCTCTGCCATGCTGAGGCCGGCTGGGGCTGTTACCAGGCTTGGCGTTCGTGCTGATCCGCCGCGCAAACGCACGGTGCGCATTCGCCGGGAATCCGATGACCTGGGGACGACGCTATCCGCCCTGGAACAAACTGCCTCGGGAACGTCCTGCTGGGTGGCGAGCCCCCGGGACCACGGAGTCAAAGAGCGATGAACGTTCGCGATACTTGGCGCGTCATCAAGTCGGCCGCGGCCGATTTCATGGAAGACGGGGCCCTGACCTACGCCGCGGCCTTGGCGTATTACGCCGCGCTCTCGTTGGCGCCGCTGATGGTGTTGTTGATCAGCATTTCCGGCTTTCTCGGCGACGAAACCCAGCAAGGGGTGATCGAGCAGGTGAAAGCCGAGGTCAGCCCCCAGGCGGCCCAGGCCGTGGAAGCGGTGATCGAAAACGCCGACACCAACCGGCAAGCCGGAATCATTTCAACCATTCTGGGCAGTGCCGTGCTGCTGTTTGGTGCAGCCAGTGTCTTTGGACAACTGCAAAATTCGCTCAACCGGATCTGGGAAATCGAAGTCGTGGCTTCCGGCAAGCAGGGCCTCTGGCTCTGGATTCGCACGCGCCTGCTGACCTTCGGCATGGTGCTGGCGATCGCGTTCTTGTTGATGCTTTCGCTGGCGGTCAGTACGGCGCTGCCGATCATCCTCAACACGCTCGGCGTTTCGCTGCCGTTTATCGACTTTGGCATCACCATGCTGACGCACATTGTGCTGTTCGCCCTGATCTACAAAATTTTGCCAGATGCCGAGATTCGCTGGTCCGACGTGTTTGTGGGCGCCACGATTACGGCCGTGCTGTTCGCCCTGGGCAAATTCGGTATTTCCCAGTACCTGGCCTACAGCAGTGTGGGCAGCGCCTACGGGGCCGCCGGTTCGATGGTAGTGCTGCTGTTGTGGGTGTACTACTCGTCGGTGGTGTTCTTCTTTGGCGCTGAACTCACCCAGGCTTACGCCCGGGTTTTCGGCCGGCAGATCGTGCCCAAGCCATACGCGGTTCGCGTGGATTCCCCGCGAGCCAGGGCCCAGCAGAAGGCGGCCGCCGCGGGATAGCCGGTCTGACCGCCGCCGGGATGGGATACCACCTTGGGCGGCCGATGGAGCGCAGCGGGGCACGAGTATCCATGCAATACGTTCATGCTGGCCCGCGGTCTGTTTGGCACGGCCGGCCCGCCGACTCCCGCAAAACGAGGGGGGGACAGCAATTGACACCCGGCACGGCACAACCTAATCTCTAATGAGGCCGTCACGTTGGTTGAGGTTACCCATGGTATTGAGCGTCCTCGGTATTAAGCGACCTCGGCCATGCAGCGAATGACTCGTTGCGTTTGCTTTGTTGAATCGCAATTGCTTGAACTTGGTGACCATGTACTCCCCCAGCAATATTGCCATTTGCATTACGGTGATTACCCAGGAGGCACGGCCTTAGGGGGGAAGCGGTCACGTTATGCCAACCATACCAGCCCTGAGGTCGTCGCGGCCCCAGGGCTTTTTTGTTGGCTGGGGGGCCGGCCTTCCGCGGCTGTTAGCGATATCCGCCTCCGGTGAAGCGCAATCCGCCACACCCATTCCACACTCTCCAAGAACTTGAACAGCCAGACCATGCGACGTATCGAACTCTACGACACCACGCTCCGCGACGGCACCCAAGGCGAGGGCGTCAGTTTCTCCGTGCAAGACAAGCTGCTGCTGACCAGACGGCTCGACGCCCTGGGCTTCGATTACATCGAGGGCGGATATCCGCTTTCCAACCCCAAGGATGTTGAGTACTTCCGCCAAGTGGCCGACTTGCCGCTGGACCACGCCAAGGTAGCCGCCTTTGGCATGACCCGCCGCCGCGGTGTCCGCGTGGAGGACGATCCCGGCATGAAAGCCCTGGTCGCTTCCAAGGCCCAGGTGGTAACGCTGGTCGGCAAGACCAGCGACTTCCAAGTGGAGCATGTCCTGCGCGTGTCGCTGGAAGAAAACCTGGCCATGATCGCCGAAAGCGTCGAGTTCCTCCGCCACAATGGGTTGGAGGTCATCTACGACGCCGAGCATTTCTTCGACGGCTGGAAGTCCAATCCCGAGTATGCCGCGCAAACGCTTGCCGCCGCGGCCAAGGCCGGCGCCCGCCTGGCGGTGCTGTGCGATACCAACGGCGGCAGCATGCCCGAGGAAATCGCTGCCATCGTGGCCGCGGCCGCCAAGGCCGTTTCCGTTCCCCTGGGCATCCACTGCCACAACGACTGTGGCCTGGCCGTGGCCAACAGCCTGGCTGCGGTCGACCAGGGTGCCGTGCAGGTCCAAGGCACCATCAACGGTTTTGGCGAGTGTTGCGGCAATGCCGACCTGATCACCGTCGCCGCGAACCTGGCGCTCAAGAAACAGGGTTACGAGGTTCTGAAGCCCGACAGCATCGCCAAGCTCACCGAGCTTTCCCGCTACGTGTACGAGTTGGCAAACCTCAACCGCCGCACCAATCAGCCGTTCGTGGGCGAAAGCGCCTTTGCCCACAAGGGCGGCATGCACGTTCACGCCATCAACCGCGCCACCAGCAGCTACGAACATATCGCGCCTGAGCAGGTGGGCAACGAGCGGCGGGTGCTGGTGAGCGAGCTGTCGGGCCGTTCCAACATCGTGGCCCTCACCACCCGCTACAACCTGCAGCACGACCAGCAGTTGATGGACCGCATCCTTCAAGAAGTGGTCGCTCGCGAAAGCCACGGCTACCAGTACGAAGCGGCCGAGGGTTCCTTCGAACTGTTGGTGAAGGAATGTGCCGGCACGCTACGGCCGCACTTCAAGCGGCTGGGATACCACGTCAATGTCGAGTTGGACCGCCACGGCGAAATCACCACCGAGGCCACCGTCAAGCTGCAGGTGGGCGACCGCATTCTGCACGAAGTGGCCGAAGGCGATGGCCCCGTCAACGCCCTGGACCGCGCCATGCGCAAGGCGCTGCTCGAAGATTATCCCCAACTCGCCCAGATGCACCTGATCGACTACAAGGTGAGGGTGATCAACTCCGAGGCGGCCACCGCGGCCAACGTCCGCGTGATCATCGAAAGCGGCGATCAGCACGACGTGTGGGGCACCGTCGGCGTTAGCGGGAACGTGATCGAAGCCAGTTGGATTGCGCTGGCCGATAGCTTTGAATACATGCTCCAGCGATCGGAACGCGCCGCACATGCCGGAACCGCCGAGGTGGCCACCGCGGCATCCCCGCCCGTCGGCCAGGCGTAGTGGCGCCGGAGCGCGGGGGGCCAAGGGGGCCGGGCAGGCATCAAACTGGGATTGTTTCCCGCTGCCGCTCGGCATAGTATCCCCGCCCGCGGCTAGGGACTGCTTCCGCATCGCGCCGAGTGGTATCGCCCAGCGGTTGGCGGTCTCGACGCCCGGATGCAACGCTGCCGGCCGCGGAGAGGACCCTTGATGTGCAACCTGTGCTGTCGCCGCTGGCAGCGGACGTGAGCCCCGAAGACGGGGGCAGCGGGATCGCACGGTCGCCACAATCCGAACGAGTCGTAGTGGTGAAACCGTTGTCGTCAACGATGTTGATTATCCGCTCGGCCGTCTTGCTGTCGTGCCTGATCGTGGTGCCGGCGCTGGCGTTGGTCGGCGTATCGTGGACCAACTTTCTGGACGGCACTTCGGCCGTTGCCCAGGACAGCGATCTCGACCCGCTGCCGACCGGCGACCGCTCCCGTGAGTTGGACGAACTGCAACAGCTTGCCGGTATGACCGGCACCAGTAGTCCTTCCGCCCAGTTGCAGATTCCCCCGGAAACCGTCCCGGCCCTGTGGGGCGATCAAGCACCTCCGGAACGGCCTTACTGGGAACAAGGCAATCAGTCCGGCCACGATGTGGAAGCGGCAGTCGTCCAATCCCCGGCCGCCCCTCAAGCCGTGGGGCTCGTTGGGCCCAATGGCGCAGTACCCAATTCGGCCGTACCCAATACAGTCGCGCCTGATGCTACCATGGCGTACCCTCCGCAAGCTGGCGACACGGTGCCCGATCAGCAAGCGGCTTACGATCCGATGATGCAGCAATTTGCCGCATCCAGCCAGCACGCGCACACCGGCCTTTCAGCGGGGCACGATCCCAACCCCCAGGCAACCCATCACGCTCAAGGCTATAACTCGACGCACACACAATTGGCAGGGGGCAGCCCCGCCGATCCTGACCCCGCCGACCAAGGTGGAAACATCCGCCGTCGGCCGTGGGCCAAGCGGCCGCCGAACGACCGTCTGCAAGGTCTTCCACAGCAGCATGTTATGATGAGCGAAGGCAGCGTCCCCGCGGGCACCTCGCCCTCGCCGCCCACGGACCACGGCGTGCTCCAGGCCATGATCGCAGAGCTTCGCGAACGAGGGGCCGCGTATTTCCGGCTGGAAACGTGGGGGCAGGTTTCGTATTTCCGGTGCGAGATGCCGATGCCGGAAAACGCCCGCTATCACGCCTACTTTGAGGCGACGCATCCCGATCCCGTCCAGGCCGTTCGCGAGGTGCTGGAGAAGATCGAGAAGTGGCAGGCGCAGCAGACCGGGGGCCCAGTGTTAGCCGCGCCGCCGCAGCAACCTGGCCAGGGCTATCACCGCTAGCACCCTTCAGTGCGCTCCGCGCTGTATTGCTGAGCGATGGGCATAGCCAAGGGCTCGGCAAGCGTCGTCTTGAGGGTGCCGAATATTCTCTGCTGGCGCCGCGCTTGGCTGGGATTCCCCCCCTGGGTGCCTGTTGCGCGATTCTGCTTGCCGGGGCCCGTTGGGATTCGCAGGGAAACGGCTGAATTTCTCGGCAAAAACAGACGATTTGGGCCGTGTTGGCGTGGAGGCTTGCGGCGATAACGGGTATCGCCGCCGCGGGCACCACTCACCCCTTGCCAGCACGTTGTTCGTGCGCATACTCTAGGGGCGGTTTCGAGTCGTAAGCTATGCGAGCGGCGGACGATGCGAACGAGAACCAGAGGCTGGCGAAGGGATCGAGGGCAGGCGGGGCACCGCTTGACGCCGCGGCTCCCCGCCCGGTCGCTGGTGGCATCGACCCTCCGTGGGCAGCCCCCCAGCCTGCTGTGGAAACGGTCGCGGCAGCCTTCTGGATCGGCGGCTTCTGGCAGCGATCCGCAGCTTGCCCGACTGGAGGCCGTGCTATTTCTGGCTTCTGAACCGTTACCAAGCCGGCGGTTGGCACAATTGGCTGGGCTGGAAGATGGCACTCAAGCTCGGACGTTTGTCCGCCGACTCAACAGCAAATACGATCGACACGGCATTGCATTCCGCGTGGAGGAAGTTGCCCAAGGATTCCAACTGCTTACGCGGCCACAGTTTGGACCGTGGCTGCGGCGATTGAGGCAAACGCCGCTGGAGGTTCGGCTCTCGTCGCCCGCCCTGGAAACGCTGGCCGTGGTGGCTCACCGCCAGCCGGTCTTGCGGGCGGAGATCGAAGCCATCCGGGGCGTGCAGTCGGGCGAGATGCTCAAACAGTTGATGGAATTGGACCTGGTGCGGATCGTGGGCCGCTCGCCGGAGTTGGGCCGCCCGTTCCTCTACGGGACAACCAAAAAATTCCTGCAAGTTTTTGGGCTTAAGAATCTGGACGAATTGCCCCGAGCCGATTTACTAAAGCGAGACGTTCAACAGCCACCCACCTGGGAAGGCGAACCCGATACTTCTGAAACACAGCATCCAACCCCAGAGGAGACCGACGTGAAAGTTGAGTTGTGGGACGAGTCTTCCCAGGACGAAGTCGAAAACCAGGGCACCCTCGCTACGATTCCTCAGTCCGACGTACCGCGCGCCGCCAGCGACGATGACGACTACGAGGACGAAGAAGAGGAATACGACGAAGAAGAAGAGGACGAAGAGTACGACGACGAAGAGGAAGACGAAGAAGACGAGGATTTCGAAGACGAAGATTGGGAAGAAGTTGACGACGAAGACGAGGACTGGGACGAAGAAGACGACGATTGGGACGATGAGGAGGACGACGATTGGGATGAGGACGACGAGTAAACTTCTCGTCGCCCCTCGGTCGATCGCTTCGGGCTTCGAGCAGGCTGCCTGAGCCGGCAATGCCCAAGAACTTCAGCTAGGGCACCGATTGCATGTTGCGCTGGCGGTTATTGCTGGGAGCCGTGTTTATCGCGGCCCTCATCGGCCTGTTTTGGCTCGACTATCGTGCGCCGTTTCCCGGCGTCGTGTTGTTCCCGCTGGCCCTGCTGCTGGCGTGGCTGGGGGCGGGAGAAATTTTGTGGCTGTTTGCCGCGCGCAACTTGCGGCCCCGGCCTGGCATTGTCCGCCTGGGCAGCCTGGCTATCGTGGCGGCCAATATCGCCGCCGCCATCGATCCGAACACACCGCTGGCTAACCTCGGTTGGCCAGCGGTTGCTTTTGCGCTGGCGGTACTGGCCGCATTCCTGGGTGAAATGCACCGCTACGAGCGGCCCGGCGAAGTGATGGAGCGTCTGGGCCTTACGGTGCTGGCCCTGGCCTATGTGGGCTTTCTGCTGAGCTTCGTGGCCCAAACGCGGCTACTGGGGCCAGCCGGCGGTGACGCGGGAAGCTGGGGCGTGGCCGCCCTGGCATCGCTGGTCATCACCGTCAAGATGTGCGACATTGGAGCCTATACGGTCGGTCGCCTGATCGGCCGGCGCAAAATGGCCCCCGTCCTCAGTCCCGGCAAGACTTGGGAAGGCGCGGTCGGCGGGATCGCGTTCGCCTGCATCGGAAGTTGGGTTTCACTCGCCCTGCTGGCCCCGGCCCTGGGCGTGGAAACGCGCTTCGCCTGGTCGTTCCTCCCGTACGGCGTGGTCGTTGGTACGGTTGGCATCTTTGGCGACCTGGCCGAGTCGCTCATCAAACGCGACGTTGGCCGCAAGGATTCCAGCGCTTGGATGCCCGGTTTTGGCGGCGTGCTCGACCTGCTCGACTCGGTGCTGTTTGCCTCGCCGGTCGCTTATGCCATGTGGAAACTGGGGCTGATCGCTGCCGGTCCGGCCATCGGTTAGCGGGCGCGAGCGTGTGCCGCTGCCGTGGGCTTGCCTGCGCGGTGGCCGCGCGACCGTTATAGCCCCCCCTGCCCTGTGCCTGGCCGCCTCGTTGCGATGTCTGCTGCCGCCAACTCACCGCGTGATGCCCACCCTACCCGGCTTTCCAAGCGCCGGTTGGTCGCCTGGTTGATGGGCTACGTGGCAGTCGCGGCCGTGGCCAGCTATTGGTTGTGGTCTGCTCGGCAAAACGCGATTGAGAATCTCGGCAACAAACACGCTGTGCAGCAATGGCAACAGTTCAACCAGGAAATGGCCCAAGAGCAGCAGCGGGGCTCGCCGGTGGCCAGGAAGCTTTCGCCCAGCGATGAGCCGCCGTCGCTGGTGCTGCTGCGTGACCACTTCGGGGGAATTCTGCTGAGCCTGCTGGTCATCCTGGCATTCTTGTACGCCTTCGTGGCCTTTCTGATCGAGGGCGTGGCGCGCGGCGCACGCACAGCCAGACCGGGCGAGTGACGGCCGCTGCGGCTCAAGCCGCCGGTTCCGCTGCCGGCGTCATCCTCCACACGTGGCGGACCAGGCCGACCGCGGTGATCGCCCAGGCAGCGATGGCGAACAGCAGCGAATAGCGCGGAATGCTCGCCAGCCAGGGCTGGTCGATCACGACGCTCAGGCGGCGCGTACATGCGGTGTACATGCCAAGCGGGAATACCATGCTCCAGTACACCACGTCGTAACTCAGCGGCACGCGGCAGCGGATATGCCGCCATGCGCCCAGCACCAGCAACAGCGGAATCCACCAGGTCGCCGTGGCCCACGAGGCCAGCGTTAATCCCTTGAGAAAAGGCAGCAACTCGGCCAGCAGCGGCGACCGATCCGCCGCCCCAATCAATGCGGTGCCCGCCAGCGTGGTGATTGCCATGGCCCCCATGTTGATCCAATAGGGCGGCGAAAGTTGTTCGGGCGCCAGCACAAAGAACGTGTAGCGATAAAAGATCAGGACGATGATCAGCAGGTACAGCACGCCGCCGCTGAGCCAGATCGCCAGGGAAAAGAACAACGCGACCTCGATATCGCTCATGGATTGGGCGGCGAAACCTCCCAGCGAGGCGACCGCCTGGGTCGCGACCACGGCCACCAGCCAGCTACCGTTGATTCCCGCGGCCAGGTCCGGCTTGGCGGGCTTCACCGTGAGCAGCGTGAACACGGTATACGTCGCCACCAACCACAGCACGATCCCGGCCAGCCACAGCCCCATGGCAACGGCCGGCCAATGGACCACCACCAGGAACTGGTTGCCCAAGACGCAGGTCGCAGCCACGGTCGTAAAGAAGCCCACGCATCGACTGTGGTCCAACAGGTCATCGTGAACCTGCTGCGGATAACGCGCCAGCCGAACGACCGTCAGCCCCCACAGCAGCAGATACAACGGCACATTCACCACCAGCAGTGCCCGCGCAAGCCACGGCCAGCCTTCCAGTTGGGCCGCAACCGATACGATGCCCGTCGCCATCACCATGGAGAAGCTGGCCGGATGCAGGCCGGCAAGGGACGAATGCGGCGGCGCGTGGGCGGGGTCTGGCATCGGCGTCAGTCGAGTCGGAACAGGTACCAGAGCAAACCGCCGCAGAGCAGAAAGCAACCGAGGCTGGCCCAGGCGGCGGGCCACGCGATGGAGTCGTCGCCCCCCAGCCAGGCGCTCATCGTGGCCGTCAGCAACCAGAGTTGCATTAACACCAGCGTCAGCACGATGCACAGAATCCCGGTCACGATGAGATTGCGTTCGCGACGTGAAAGAGGGCGTGGCTTTCGCATGTGCAGACTCGCTATGCAATTCCCGTGGCGTAGATCTGATCGCCCCGCACTTCCAACGTGATGCGAGGTAAGGGCCGCCGCGGTGGTCCGGCTACCGGGGCGCCAGTGTGCATGTCGAAATAACCCGCATGGCAGGGACAATGCAACTGCGCTGCTTCCATTTTCGGCAGCACGGGGCACATCAGGTGTGTGCATTGGCTGTGATAGGCCAGCAGCACGTCCTCGGCCGGGCGCAGCAGAATCGCCGGATCATCCTCGGTGGGATAGTGAAAGGTGCGGGCCGACCCGACCGGCAATTCATCCATCGCCGCAATCGCGGTGATCGGCAGTTTGCCTCGGACAACCCGCCAGCGGCTCCGCAGCGCGATCCAAAACTGCCCCACTACGAACCCCAAGCTGATCAGGCCCAGGAACTTGGTGAAGTCGCGGCGGGCCACATAGCCGTCCTGGGGCGAATCGATCGGGAAATCGCGCCGCCAGCCCGGCTGCTGGCGCATATCGGTGCGATCGGGCGGAACGGTGTGCAACTGGGGGTCGTATTCAGGTTCCATGCCGGCCTCCTGGCTCGCCTTGGTACAACCCCGCGAGCATCGGATCGGTTGCATCCAGGATCGGAAGTACAACCTCTGCGGCCGCTGGAGCAGGCGGCTGGGTGTCCAACTCGGTGTCCAACTCGGCCGCCACATCCAGATGCTCGGGCCGGTGCTCGCGGGGGAACATCATGTAAACCTTGGTTTCGACCGCCTGCCCTCCAAACTGGAACCGGTTGTGCGGCGACGAACTCGGGCGCGTTTGCTGCATTTGCTCCCAAGTGCCGTAGAACAGCGCTCCGCTGGGGCACACGGTGGTACACATGGGCTTCCGGCCTACCGAGGTGCGGTCGTAGCACATATCGCACTTCATCATCAGCTCTTGCGCCGTCTGCATCTTGGGAACGCCAAAGGGACAAGCGAGCACGCAGTTATTGCAGGCAATGCAGCGGGGTTTGCGGGCCGTTTGCACCACCCCATCGCCCGTTCGCTTGATGGCATCCGCGGGGCAAACCTCGGCACACGTCGGCGTGTCGCAGTGCATACACACCACGGGCACGGTTTGCGTGGAGCGGGAGCGGTCCACCCGTTCCAAGTGGATCATCGAGTGCCCCTTGTGCGTGTCGCACTCGCTACAGGCTTGCACGCACGCTTCGCAACCGATGCAGCGATGGGGGTCGATGAAAAAATACCGTTCAGCCATTTTGGCCACTGAGCCCTCCCTTTTGCGCTCCCAGCGCTTGCCGATCAAGCTGATCGCCTTCGGCTTCTGGCGGTTGATCGGCCACGCGGATGCGGACCGCACAGACTTTATATTCGGGAATCTTCGAGATCGGATCCTGAGCCGCGATCGTCAGTTGATTGATACTCTGCCGGCCCGCCCAATGATACGGCACGAAAACCGTGTCGGGGCGGATCGTGCGGACGACTTGCGCCCGAAGCGTAATGCTTCCCCGGCGGCTTTCCACCACGATCCACTGGCCGTCGGCAATCCCATGCTGCTCGGCAAGTTGCGGATGCAACTCCACGCGCGGCTCGGGATACTGCTGCACCAACGGCCCGATCCGCCGCGTCTGCGTCCCCGACAGAAACTGGCTGACCACCCGCCCCGTGGTCAACAGGATCGGATATTCTGAGTCCGTTTCTTCTGCGGGCGGACGGTACTCGACCACGTTGAATCGCGCCTTGCCGTCGGGAAAGTAAAACGGACCCGCCCCCTGGGCCACAGGATTCCACGAACCCGGCTCAAATAGCCGCTCGGTACCCGGATGATCGTCGGCCGGGCAAGGCCAGAAAACACCGTGCTGCTGTTCGATCTTTTCGTAAGTGATCCCCGAGTAATCGGCGATCCCGCCGGCGGAGGCACGCCGCAACTCGTCGAAAATCTCCCGGGGTTCGCGAAACTCGAATCCCCGCGGGCGTCCCATCGCAGCCGCAAGATCCTGGATGATCCGCCAATCCTGCCGAGCCTCGCCCGGCGGATCAACGGCCTGGTTGATCTTGATCACGCGGCCTTCAATCTGCGTTACCACTCCCTCGTCTTCTTCGTGCAGCGAGCCCGGCAGCACGATGTCGGCGTGGCGTGCCGTATCGTTCAGAAAGAAGTCGATCGCCACGTAGAAATCGAGCTTCTCCAGCATGCGGGCGACGTAGCGATTGTCGGGCAGCGACACGATCGGGTTGAAGCAGATCGACAGCAGACCGCGGATGTTGCCAGCCTCAATCTGGCGGAAGATCTCGTACGCATCCACGCCCGGCCCTGGCAGGTCGTCTGGGTCGATGCCCCAGATTTTGGCCACATGCGCGCGGTGCTCGGGATTATCAATATCGCGAGCGCCGGGAAGCTGATCGCACTTCTGGCCGTGTTCGCGGCCACCCTGGCCGTTGGCCTGGCCGGTAATGGTGGCGTAGCCGCACCCTTCTCTGCCGATCCGGCCCGAGGCGAGCACCATGTTGATGGCGCCCAGCACGTTCTGGACGCCGTGGTTGTGATGTTCGATCCCCCGCGCATGCAGGAGAAAGCTGCTGGAGGCCTCCCCCCACCACTGGGCAGCCTGCCGGATCGACTGCTCGGCGATTCCGGTCACTTCCGCGGTCCGCGCCGGCGTCCACTGGCGGACCTGCTGGGCGACCGCCTCAAAACCGACGGTATGCCGCTCGATAAAGGCGTGATCGAGCCAGTCGTTCTCGATCATCAGGTGCAGGATGCCATTGAACAAGGCGGCATCGCGGCCAGGCTTTACCGGCAGGAACAAATCGCACGTGCGGGCCAAGGGCGTGATTCGCGGATCGACCACGATCACCTTCGCCCCGAATTCTCGCGCTTGCCACACGTAACTGGTGGTGATGGGAGCGCATTCGGCCACGTTGGCGCCGCTGATCCAAACCACCTCGGCACGCGGAATGTCCGACCAGGGATTCGCCGCGCGGTCGATCCCAAATGCCTTCTTGTTTCCCGCCGCCGCGCTGACCATACACAACCGCCCGTTGTAGTCGATGTTGGGCGTTTTCAGGCAGACACGGGCAAACTTGCCCATCAGGTAGGTTTTCTCCGTGGTCAGGCTGGCGCCGCTCAGCACCGCGACCGATGCGGCGCCGTGGTCGCGGCCGATCCGTAGCAGATTCTCCGCAACCAAGCGGATGGCTTCGCCATAGGGCAGCGGGCGGAATCCGCTCGCTGCGGTGTTATCCCGGCGATAGGCCGTCAACAACCGGTCGGGATGAGAGCCTTGCAAGTAGCGCTTCACCCCCTTGGGACAGAGCATGCCGCGGTTGAAGGGAAACTCCTCCCAGGGCTCAAACCCGATCACCTCGTTGTCTTTCACCTTCAATTGAATCCCGCATTGCTGCCCGCAGAAACAGCAGTGGGTTTTCACCAGGCGATCGGGCACGATCCCTCGATCCAGCCGATCACCATCGGAGAAGGCCAGGTGAGGGCCGAACTGGGCGTGAAACGCTTCCAGGTTGGCAGTTTGATCCGTCATGGCAGGCCGGTGCTCCGGGTCAGATCGAGTCGGGGCCGCGGGTCACGTGCGGCCCCGCTTCGTGGTGTGCCTCGCCTGGGAACTGCGCCTGTTTCCACAACCTGTCTTGGGCCAAGGCGGGCAATAGCCGGCGACATCGAGGGCAGACACGCTGGTAATGATCGGCGGTGGGCGAATCCAGTTCGTACCGGTATCCCAAAGCTCGCTCGACCGCGATCAGGTCATCAATATGCATCTGCGAGGCATACGCTTCGCCGCAGCGGGCGCAATGCGCCTGCGGCCCGCGCTGCCCGGCGTCCTTGTAGAACGCAACGCCAAACTGGGCTGGCCGTTGAAAGATGTGGAAGAACTTGCCAAACGGCAGCCACAGCAGCGTCACAATCACGACGGCCGCGTGCGTGATCGCCAGGAACTCAAAACCATATCCCTTCATGTACTCGTAGCTGACCACCAGCAACAACCCGGTAACGCTGATGGCAAAGAGCAGGACCAGCGGCAGGATGTCTTCCCACACTTGTTGCAATGCCGCGGCGTCGCGATCGCGCATCCGGCGGCGCATCGCCAGCATCACGCCGGCGATCACCAGAAAGCTCGACCAGACCAGGCCGTGCATGATGAGCCCGCCCAGCAGGGATTCGATCCGAAAGGAACCCACCTCGAATCCGAAGAGCACGATGTGATAGTGCTCAAAGTCGTTGTCGCGGAGGGCGAAATGTATCCATCCAAAGACCAGCGGGAACGTGATGGCCGCGGCCAGAATGCAGCCCCACATGATGAGCCAATGACCCAGGCCGCGCAGCCAACCGCGGTACCAGATGAACCGGTTGAAGACGAACGCCAGCACCCCCCGCTTTAACCACACCACCACGTTCCAGAGCAAGTGGCGTGGCGTCAGGAACACCTGCCAGCCTCGCTTGAAATACAGCCACGTGGGCGGCCGCTGCAGCCACATCGTGTAGCGGTAGGTGATGCCAAATGCCGAAAAGAGCGAGGCGAAGGTGTAGCCCACCAGCGCCGCATCGAAATGCGATAGCCTCCGCGAGCCGATTACAATCAACGCCGCCAGAACCAGCGTCGCTACCGTGCCGCACAACAGAGCAAGAATCCGTTCACGCGACACAGTGGCCACCTTTTTCCACACGTACAACATCGCGGGAACGTCACTGCCGTGATGCCCTGCCTTCTTCCATTGCCAGTGCCTGCCTGGCAGCACCAACTGGCTTGAAAGCCGCCCCTGCCAAGCCATGAGGCCGTGACGGGGCCACGATATCGGTTATTCAGCGTTGCCGCATTATGCCGCGCGGCCAGCGGCTTGTCGATGCAGGCGGCTTTGCGCGCTCACCCCCCGCGGTCAGTGGCATTTCTGATCTGCCGCGTTTGCCGCGAACTCACATCGTCTTCATCGAAGGTAAATCTGCTCCGGCTACCGTACGTGCAACCTGGATGCATGGAGAACACCCGGTGGCCCTACCCTACCCTCCCCCCACGACGATTGCTGCCCACCTCGTGGCTGGTCCAAGGCCCACCATGCTTAAGCGCCGCTTGTGGCCGCGATGGCAGATGCGCTTCGTCTGTGGCGGTACCGGTGCCCGCCGGCGATCCATGCTCCAGGCCCATCGCTTCTTACTTCCCTGCTGACTCGTATTAAGAGGTCTGGTTGATGTCCAAGAACCGACAAGCCGGTTTCACACTCGTCGAACTGCTGGTGGTGATCGCCATCATTGGCATCCTGATCGCCATGCTGCTGCCTGCCATTCAAGCGGCGAGGGAATCGGCCCGCCGCGCCAACTGCGCGAGCAATCTCAAGCAACTGGGGACGGCGGTCCTGGTCTACGCCGATCGCAACAGCGAGCAGGTGGTGCCCTCGGGCTTTTCCGGTTACGGGAGCAGCAGCCCGACCACGAGCAGCATCCACACCTGGGGCGCGCTGCTGATGCCGATGATGGAGATGCAGAACACGTACGACGCCCTGGACCTGACCCAGCACGCCAACACGGGTGCCAATAACGCCAGCGTCCATGCGGAAGTGCGGTCGGATATCTACTTCTGCCCGACCCGCGGTTTCCGCACCGTGGGCAACGCCCAGGCCACGGACTATGTTTGCATCGGCGTGACCTATTGGGATGATGAACCCAGCAGCGGCAAACATCTGTTCGCCGTAGGCTCCAGTTGGCCGGCCCTTCAAGGCCCCATCATTGGCCCAGCAAGCCGGCAGGTGAGGCCGGCCACAACCCCATCCGGCAAGGATCAACTGATCCTCACCTCCAAGGTGAGTATCGGCGGGGTGATCGACGGCATGAGCTACACCGCCTTCTTTGGCGAAAAACACCTCAACTCGGCCCACTTGGGACAAACCACCTACGATTATCCCACGGCACCCGGCCGAGCGATGGGCGACTTCACGGGCTGCCGCATCACCGGGCTGGGGCTGGCTGAAAGTGCGATTGCTCCGATGATGACCACCTCGCGCAGCGAACCGGACAACTACCGGTTTGGAAGCTGGCATCCGGGCGTCAGCCAGTTTGTGTTCGGCGACACCCGCGTACAAAGCGTGAAGAATTTTGTCGAACCTGAGGTATTACAGGCCATGGGCGGACGGGCCGACGGCACGAGCTACAATCTCCCGTAACGTGCCGGCCTCACAGACGACGCAGCGATCAATCGCGGCCGCGCTGAACGCACTATCTGGTGCCTTTGGCCGGCCGTGTTGCACGTTAGCCGGCGTATAAACCAGGGCCGCAACGGTGGGCGCGGTGTGTCCAACCTTCAATACGTGCCGATTCCGGAGAGCGGAATTCGCAGCCCGTCGTAGGCCAGCGACATGCCTTCTGGAAGCAGGCGGCTGGTGGCCTCGTGTTCCAGTTCGTGCGAGATGTGGGTGAAGTACGTCCGCTCCGCGCCGACCTTCTCCGCGGTGGCAATGGATTCTTCAAGCGAAAAATGCGTCGGGTGCGGGCGAGGGCGAAGGCAATCGAGAATCAGCACCCGCAGGCCTTCCAGCCGGGGCCAGCTTTCCGGCGGAATCTGGTTGGTATCCGTACAGTAGGCGACATCGCCAACCCGAAAGCCCAGCACTTGAGACCGGCCATGCACGAGCCGGATCGGCGTGACCGTCGCCCCCAGCACCCGAAACGGGTCCAAGCCAATGGTGCGGAACTCCAGATGCGGCACCGCCCCGGGATGCAGTGGGTTCGTATACTCGCGAAAGGCGTAATCGAATACCCGGCGGATGCGTTCCTCCACCGGCGGTTCGCAGTAAAGCGGCACCGCCGACTGCAGGAAATAAGGGAAAATGCGCAGGTCGTCCAGGCCGTGCAGATGGTCGGCGTGCTCGTGCGTAAAGGCCACGGCATGCACCAGCCCGATCCCTTCCCGCAGCAACTGTGTGCGCAGGTCCGGCGGGGTGTCGATCAGCAGGTTCCCCTCGGGCAGCCCCAGCACCAGCGCGCAGCGGGTTCGGTTGTTGCGGGGATTGCTGCTTTGGCAGACGGGGCAATCGCAGCCCAGGATCGGCACGCCCACCGAGGTTCCCGTGCCCAAGAACACGAGTTGGCCGGTGACGTCGATGGTGGCAGCCCGATCCGGTAGCGGCATGAGAAATCCCAGCGGCGAGGAACATTCCCGACCAGGCGTGCGCCGTAGGCTTAGCCTGGGCCAGGTACCAATGGCCATCCGGGCGGCGCGCCCCGAGGATACCGCGACCGCGGGGACGGATCACGCCACGTGCCCTGTGGGCCTTACCGGGAAGGTGATGGCCCGACCGCAATCGCGGCACGGATTGCCCCGGCCGGCCCCCGCCAAAAACAGCGCGACCCCGGGGGTGCCGCTACCAGCTTCTGCCAGGCGAGGCCTGGTGCTCAGGCGGGCGGCTCGATGTTTTCACCGCCCTCGCCCAGCAGTGCGCTTAGCTGATTGCGGAGCTCGGTTTCGATCTTCCCCTTGAACAGCATGGCAGCAAACGGCAGATCGAGGTCGACGGAGACATTCTCATCGCCGATATCGACGGCCCCGCCCACCTTGAAGCCCATGGTCTTGAAGGAGAACGTGCCGCGGTTTCCTTCCATGGTTTCTTCGAGGTCTTTGAACTTATCGCCGTGGCGCACCTTGACCTTTTCCAGGTAGGTTTGCAACCGCTGCCTGGCAGCATCGGCACCCAGGTCGTGATCGACCTTCACGTTCAACTTCGGCATGGGGGATTACTCCGAGTCTCGAACCGTCCTGTTCGGTATTATTGGGAGACGTCCGGCAAACGTCCACGGTTGCCATCCCAGCGGGACCGTGACCAACGCGCGGCCACCGCCACCGGCAACTACCCGGCAATCTTGGCCTTCAGCTCATTGAGCAGCTTGATGGCGGCGCCGATCTCGGCCTTTTGGCGCTCGGGTTCTTGCGGGATTTCGCGCTCGATGGTCAGCGGTCCGGTGTAGCCGATTTCGTCGAGCGTGCGGAGGTAGTTCTCCATGCCGACATCGCCCTGGCCCAGCGGCACCTCGGCACCCCAAGTTACGCCCGGCTGGTCGCTCCAGGTGCCGTCCTTGCAGTGGACACTACGCACGTACCGGCCGACCTTCTTCAAGGCTTCGATCGGTTCGCCGGTGCCGTAGAGAATCATGTTAGCCGGATCGAAGTTGATGAACAGGTTGTCGCGGCCCACGTCGGAGATGAACTGCAGCAGGGCATCGGCCGTTTCCTGGCCGGTTTCCAGGTGCAGGTTCTGGCTGTTGCCTTTCACGTGATCGCAGATTTCCTGCGTGACGGCCAACACCTCTTGATACAGCGGATCGGCCGCATCGTGCGGAATGAAGCCCAGGTGCAGGGCCACCACGTCCACGCCCAACACTTCGCGCGAGAAGGTCGAGATTTCCTTGAACTCCTGGACGCGCTGAGGCCGGGTTTCCGGCGGCACCAGGCCCACGGTCTTGGCGACCGTGGGAATATCGGCGTAGCTCTCGCCCGTGAAACCGCCAAAAACGGCGGAAATCTTCACGCCAATCTCATCCAACCGCCGGAGGAATTCCTCGCCCTTGGCCACCGTGCGGCTTTCCTTGCTGGGGGCATGCAGATGAATCGTCGGAACGCCCAACTCCTGCACCACTTCCAGCTTGACGCCCAACCCCGCGTCCAGACTGGCGAACACGCCCAGCGGCCATTTCTCCACGATCGGCTCCTTTCCCGTACTGCCGTCAACCTGCCCTTGGCGACCGTTGCACCGCAAAGCGGCCAAGCACGCCAGGAGGACAGAACCCGTTGCAAATGCTCAACGCGTCAGGCGGCCTGCTGCCAGGCAAGAAAGGCAACAAGGCGACTGCCCGAGGCGCCCAAGGTATCACGTTTACGGGCGCATCGGAAGTGGGCGGGCAAGTTGCACGCGGCCAAGCGGTCCGCCCATCACGCTCTTGGGAGCATAGCTGGGCGACAGCAGTACGCGCCGGGCGCCAGGACACCGTCGGTCCGGCTAGTTCCGCACGCATCGCGGGGCGCGATGGGGAACCATCGTTGGCCCCCTTGAAATCTTGGTGCCTTCCTCGCACGCGGCCGGCGGAACCGGCCCTATGGGGGCGGCTGGCTCGCAGCGCTGCCCACGGGGGGATGCCGTGGCATACGCATTAGCCAGGTATCCGCCGCCGATCAACGTTGGTGCCCGATTGCGCACGGCTCTGCGCGAGCCGTGGCACGAGTGCGGAAACGGATCATCGGGAGATGTCTGCACGCCGCTTAGGCGTACTTCTTGATATCCGGCTTGACGCCCTCGGGCGTGGCGTCACTGTCGATCTTGAACCACTCGGGATCGAAGTGGATCAGGTTCGACTCGCCCTTTTTGCCACGCTCGATCGCGATGTTGGTGGTCAAGGCAATCACGGCGTCGCCCAGGGCGACCTCCGGATGGCACTTGGGCTGGTTCTCGGCCGAGCGGTTGCGGATGCACCAGGCCCAGTGCTCCATTTCCTCGGTGTAGCCGCGGCTCACGGGGCCGCGATCCAGCGCCGCCTTGGCCACTGCGGCGTCGTTGCCACCGCTGGCGGTGGTGTCGAGCACGGCGGCGTCTTTCTTCTTGCTGACGCCCACCTTGGTGAAGCCGTCGCGAGGATACAGCAGCACCTCCTGCTCGCGTTCCAGGATCAGCGTGCCCTGCGTCCCCAACACCACTTCGCCGTAACCGCCGAAACCGTTGCCGTTGATCGACGAGTACGTGACCACGATCTTCTTGTCGTGGGTCTTGGGATCCTCGGGAACGTAGGCCGGCGTGGGGAACTCGTACATGCAGTACACGTGATCGTCCACGTCGCGATCGTAGGGGAAGATGTGCCGCCCGCCCATGGCCGAAACCGTCAGCGGCAGGGCCTTCTTGCCGTCCTTGGCCATGGCGCTGATGAAGATACCCGCCGCATCCAACTGGTGGCTGCCAAGCTCGGCCATCAGGCCGCCGCCGGTGCGGTCGAACAACCGCCAGCGGATCAACTCTTCCAACGGCGAAATGGTGAGGCTGCCGTCGGGACCGTAGCCGGTCTTTTCCTCGTAGCCGTATTTCTCGGCCAGGGTCTTGCCGGTTT
>CAZEEG010000090.1:0-5637 GCA_964511065.1 uncultured Pirellulales bacterium
GTCATGCAACCGGTGAGGCAGCAGGTAGCCAGCAGCAATGCTACTGCGGATCGAGATCTGACGGACATGAGCAGTCCCTCGACGGATGGACGAATGTCAATCCAACCACTGCCCGCTGAGGCAGTAAAGTTGGCCCCCGAAATTGCACTCATCAGAAGGTCGCGAGCTCGACCGGGGGTAACAACCTGATGGCGGTTGCTCGCCCTGGTGGCCTTTCCCCTCCAATGGAAAAGTTCAAGCCGCGGCCGAAGAGAGACTGACCCCCTTTGGTCCGCACAATCGTTATGTACAGTTATCGTGAGAACCTGTGCGGAACTTGCGGCTTTTTCGGATCGTGCCGCAGAAGACGCCGCTCACGCCGATGCTAGCGTGGAAAGATCCATGAACGAAGATCGGCCGGCTGCCTCGGGCAGCGGCCGTACCGCCAGCGCACCGGCGATCCAGTCGGCAGGGTGCGCTGTACGAGATGCGCCGCTGCTCCAACGGCGCTTTGGCTTTGGCTCCGACGGCGCTTTGGCTCCAACGGCGCGCGTGGGTAGCCATAGCGCGCGGAGGCGGCGCATCGGGCTAACGGAAAGTCAGCCTGGGTGAGGGGCAAGAAACGCTGGCGAAGCGTGATCAGCCGACAGACTCTTCGGCTGGCTGCTGCTGCTGATACCGCAGTTCCCGTTCTTCCTGCTCGTACCGCTGGCGACTTTCGCGCAGCACGTCCTCAAAGGAAATGCCGGCCGCTTTGCAGACATGCATGATGTCGGTCACCAGGTACGTCATGGCCACATCGACCGGTTCGCCGCCTAGGCCCTCGGGCAGCCAGGTGTAATGCCGTGAGCGGATCACCTCATTGACGTGGTCCAGCCAGTTGCTTCGATCCATAGACATGGCAGAAGAGCTCCAGACGAGGGGAATTGAATGCGACTGTAAGAGGAGACGAGCCGATCGAGGCCGAAAACGTTGCAACGCCCGGCCGACTCGCATAGCCGCATCTGCTGGCCGTTAGCATTCTACGCAGCCATACCGCCGGGGCAAATGCCGAGCCATACGTGACCGTGCGATTTGCCCGCCCGGGCGTGGCCTCGCGGCGCCTTTCTGGCAGCGGCGCACCATCAAAACCATTGGCAGCGAAATTATCGACAGTGGCCCCAACCAAACAGCCCAAGCCGCCAATCCGGTGCAGAATCGACAGCTTGGGCTGCGTTGGTCCTTCGATTCTAAGCTGACACACCGGGCCGCATCCGGTAACCGGCTTCGGTGATTCACTCGCCAAAGCCACTGGCGCGGTTGAACAGCCGTTCGCGCGTGGCCCAGAGGCCCGCCGAGGGCGTGGGAATGAAGAAGAACCGCTCGCCGTTCAACTCGTTGAAACCTTCCTGCAACTGGTCGATGGGGTAGCGTTTCAGAACTTCGTTCAGATCGGCATATTCAAAGTTCACCTGCTCCACTTCCTCGCGGGTGAGATGCCCGGGGGCGTAGGTGATCTTGAACCGGCCTTCAGAAGAACCGTGAATGAGGTGGGCCGTGGCATGGGCCAGGTCTTGCATGTCGGCGTTCTGCCGATACAGCTCCATCACCCTGGGTGTGCCGACATAGCCATACTTGCGGATGAAGGCATCGACGTCGGGTTGTTCGCCGAACCGCTTCAAGCCGGGGGCGATGATGAGCAGTTCGCCGCCATCGGCCAGGGCCATCCGCGTACGGTACACGGCCTTGTTGGCCACCCAGGTGCTGAAGAACTCATCGCCCTGCATCACGCAGACGACCTTCTGCAAGGGCTCCTCCAGCACGGTGATGTTCTCGTCGCGGGCCTGCTTGGCGGCACCCAGGTAGGTTTCGAGATCGTCGCCGATGTACACGCCCGTGTGGACCAGTCGGCCCTCCTCGTTGCGCGCCAGCACCACTTGAACATACGTATCGGGCAGCTTGCCCAGGAACTGTTCCTCGGCCCAATTGAAGCAGCGGCGAACCGGCGTCAGCAGGTTGCCGAGATTGTTTTCGATGCCGTAACTGGCTGAAGCCATGTGGGCAGCGCAGATGAGGTCCTTGCCGCCCAGGCCGATGAAGTAGTTCTTGTTGTGATTGGCGAAGCCCAGCACTTCGTGCGGGACCACGTGGCCCACGTTGATGATCCAATCCCACGATTCTTCCATCAAAGGCCGGTTCAGCCACAGTGGGATCGCCCAATCGGCCGCCCCGCCGGAAAGCTCATCGACCATCTCGGCCGGAATGTCGCCTACATACGTGCAGCCGTCGCGCCAATCGTGCGGGTGGATCCGCTCATGGGGAATGCTGCCGAACATCTGCCGGTTCTGCTCGCGCGTATGCGGCTCGTGCTGGCCGAGCGTGGGGATCACGTGCACATCGGCCTCGTCCTTCAGTTGCTGGTAGAAGAACTCGGTAATCCAGCCAGAACCCGAGTGCATCCGCGTAATGTCGGGCGGCAACAACAACACCCGCCGCGGCTTGGCCGTCAGCCGGGCGCGGCATTGCTCGATCGCTTCCGCGAGCAGTTCTTCCATTCGGGCACGAGTGATTTCCGGCGCGCGTTCGGTGATCCAGGGCATGGCTTGTCGTACGGGGTAGAAGGAATGACGGTAAAGGTTTTGTATGACTTCCGGCGGTAGTTCAGACGTTCAATCGCCGCCGCGTGGATTGCCTGCGGGGTGGCCTATTGAAGTTGCGAGTCCTCCGCGGCTTGCGGCAGATGCGAGAGCGCTGTCAGGGCGATCCCAGCCAGTACCAGGTGCGGCTCAAACAAGGCATCCTGGGCCAGCAGACTGGCCACACTTTGGGCGGCGCCGCCGGTGAGGATCACCAGCGGCGGATCGGCCGAGGGCGACATCCGCACGATCAACTCCCGCACCGCACCCACGGCTCCCCAGAACAGGCCAGACCGCATGGCGCTGATGGTATCGTTCCCTAGCGCTGGCGGAGCGTCGGCCAATTCGGCCATCGGCACCAGCGGCAACAGGTCGGTGAACTCGTGCAGTGCCCGGGCTGCCATCGCGACACCGGGCAGGATGGCGCCGCCGCAGAACGTGCCGTCGCGGCGAACCAGGTCCACCGTGACCGCGGTGCCCACGTCGACCACAACGGCGTTGCGGTTAGCAGGCCGCACACAGTTGGCCGCCACGGCGGCCAGCAGGCGGTCGATTCCGGCCCGATCCGGCTGGGGGAGTTCGGTCTTCAGGTTCAAATCGCGGCACGATAACAGGGTGACCTGCGGTTCGCGATGATCGCGCAGCCACGCCAGCAGTCGCGTGGTGAACTCCCGCTGCACGCTGCCCACCCACCACGAAAGCTGCTCCACCCGCCACGGCTCGCACCACGATTCGATGGCATCCAGTTGATCGATGGGAACGTCCAGCGTGCGGTCTGGCTGCGGAAGCCCGGCTGCGCTACCGGACCGCAGCGAGTACATCCCCAGTTTCAGCCGGGTATTGCCAATGTCGACCGCCACGGCCGGGGCGTTGAGGTGCTGGGCTTGTCCGCGCGTCGCGCTCACCAACAATTCCTCTCAGGGCTGAGACTGGCTCGGAACGTTCGCCACAAACGGGACTTTGTACCAGGAAACGTTCGCACCGGCGAGCGGGGGGACGCAGGCCGTCCCCCGCCGTAACAGCCCACTGCCTGCCCCCCGGCTGACCTTGGCCCCCACCCGGGGGTGCGAAGTCGCGGGATGCCGTTTCCCGCGGCATGAGCCAGCCAATTACAATGGCAGGGTACTGCCCGAAATCGGTGCGCCTGCGGCGGCCTGGCGATTGCATCGTCGTTACCGCCGATTAGGTTAGCACGGGTGGATTGGCCGTTGTCCGTCGTTCTGACTTGGAGACCCGCATGTCGCCTGCTCGCTGTAGCTTGTGCCGACCCAAACCGCGTTGGCTGCGCCGGTGGCAAACGCCGATCGCCTTGCTGACGGCGGCCGTGCTGCTGGTACCGGCGCTGGTTTCGCCTGCGGCATTGTTCGCGGCCCACCATGCGCAGGGCAAGCAGGGTATGGTGGTGGCCGTCTCCCCGCCAGCGGTGGAGATTGGCGTGGAAGTGCTGAAGGAAGGCGGTACGGCCGTGGATGCCGCCGTGGCCGTTGCCCTGGCCATGGCCGTCACCTGGCCTGAAGCCGGTAACATCGGCGGCGGTGGTTTCATGATGATCCATCCCGGCCGTGGCCAGCAACCTGTTTGCATCGACTATCGCGAGACGGCCCCCGCCGCGGCCCGGGCCGATATGTTCCAAATCGGCGAAACGCGGTTCAGCCACAAGATTGTGGGCGTGCCCGGCACCGTAGCAGGGCTGGCGCTGGCCCACGAGAAATACGGCAAGCTCCCTTGGAAGCGGCTGGTCGCCCCGGCGGTTCGGCTCGCGGCCGAAGGGTTTGATTTGGACGAAGCCACGGCCCGTTCGCTGAACTACGTTCTTCAAGACGAAGCCAGCAAGGACTTTGCCGAGCTGCTGCGGGTGTTTGGCCATCCCGACGGCCGCCCCTGGAAGGCCGGCGACCGCCTCACGCAACCCGACCTGGCTCGCACCCTAACGGCGATTGCCGAGCGGGGGGCCGAAGGGTTCTACCAAGGCGAGGTGGCTGAGAAACTCGTTGCGGAAATGAAGGCCGGCAATGGCCTCATCACACTGGACGACCTGGCCGGTTATCGGGCCAAGATTCGCCGCCCCATCCACGGTACGTTCCGGGGTTACGACATCTACGGGCCACCGCCGCCCAGTTCCGGCGGCATCTGCCTGGTCGAAATGCTCAATATCCTGGAGCGGTTCGACCTCAAACGCCAAGGGCGGTTCTCCGCAAAAACCCTGCACCTGATGATCGAAGCCATGCGGAGGGCGTACCTCGACCGGGCGAGGTACCTGGGTGACGCCGACTTTGTGGACATCCCGGCTCACCTTACCACCAAGGAATACGCCGCGCGGCTGGCGGCCGGAATCGACCTCAACCGGGCCACTTCCAGCGAGGCCCTCGCGAGCGACCTGCCCATTGCCGGCGAAGGCGACAGCACCACGCATTTCTCGATTATCGACGGTAACGGCATGGCCGTCTCCAACACCTACACGCTGGAGTTCAGCTTTGGTTCGCGAGTCGTCGTTCGCGGGGCCGGCTTTCTGCTCAACAACGAGATGGGCGATTTCAACTGGAAAGCCGGCTATACCGACCGCCGCGGCTACATCGGCACCGAGGCCAACCTGATCGCTCCCGGCAAGCGGATGCTCAGTTCGCAAACGCCCACCATCGTGGCTCACCAGGGCGAAGTGCTGCTGATTACCGGCAGCCCCGGGGGGCGAACGATCATCAATACCGCGTTGTGCGTGGTGCTCAACGTGCTGGAGTTTGAAATGCCGCTGAAGGATGCGGTGGCGGCGCCGCGGTTGCATCATCAATGGCTACCCGACCGTGCCCGGTTCGAAGCAGCGGCTGATCCCAAGTACCGCGAAACGCTGGAAACCCTCCGCGGGATGGGCCACCAGTTGAACAGCAACTCCTACTCCCAGGGCGATGCGCATTCCATCTGGATTGATCGGGATACCGGTACCTATCACGGCGTGGCCGACGATCGCCGCGGCGGGGCCGCCCAGGGATATTGAAACACCATTCCGCCGCGCACGGTTCGCACCGTGGCACGCCCGTAGGGCCGGTTC
>CAZEEG010000090.1:5737-23199 GCA_964511065.1 uncultured Pirellulales bacterium
GTAGGGCCGGTTCCACCGGCCGTGAAAGATGGATGCACCGTGGATAGAGCGGTGTGCCGGTATTCCCCGTTCCACCCGCATTGCGTCCGGCGGAGCCGGACCTACTCAAAGCTCAAGTCGCTCAGGAACTTGTCCAGTTCTTGCCGCGCTTGCGTTTCCTGCTCGATCACTTTGCGAATCTGGCCGCGAAGGTTTTCGACCATGTCCTCCTGCTCGCCGAACTTGGTCACATAGCGCGCGTACAGGTCGCTGTTGCGATCGAGCTGCGCCATGTTCTGCCGGATGCGCGTCTGCTCGCGGTCGATGACGGTCAGTTCCTCTTCAAGCTGCCGCCGCTTTTGTGCCAGTTCCGACAGCGCCTGCTTGCGGCGAATCACTTCGGCCAGGGCTTCCTTCACGGCCGGCGATGCCACCTTGGAGTTCATGTAAAAGACGATCGTATTGTTATCAATGTTCGTCAGCACGATCTGCTGGCCCGCGATCCGCTCTTCCTCAACCTCCAGCACGGCCGGTTCGCCCGGCTTGGCGGTCACCGCAAAACGGTAAAGGTCGCGGGTGGTTTCTTCCGGCTCCTCCGGTTTGACGAGTTTCCACGTCGAATCCTTGGGATACTCGATCAGCACCTTTTTGGGCTCAGAACCGGAATTCTTGATGGTGAATTCCTGGGTGCGCTGGTATTCCCGCGTGACGTACAGCACACCCTTGACGAGCTTGACGCCCACCAACTGCTCGGTCTGCGGTTTGCCGGCGGGCGCGACTTCGGTACTCAGGTCCAAGGCGTAGCTGATAAGTCGTTTGCTGCCGGGTTCCAGGTCCTGAATCTGCGCATCGCCGGCATACGTGCCGCCATCGAACACGGTGATCGGCCCCTGCATCAGGTGCAATCCCGTGGTGTTGTTCAACTGCAAGCCGTTGAGCGGGTGCTTGGCCTGCACCGTTTGGTTATAGATGGAGACGCGCTCGGCTTTGATTTCGCCCTGCACGATCGGCAACATGGCCGACTGCTGGCGCGGTAACGTAACCGGGTTCTCGATCTTGTACTGAAATAGCTGCCCTACCTCGCCGGCCTGGGCCAGCGAACGCACGCCTTGCGAAGGATCGAAGGGGGCGGCCGCCGAGCGGGGCGAGGCCGCTCGATCGTAATCCGCCCGGGCATTGTTGGCGGCAGGTGCGGAGAATCCGCCTAGGCCCTTACCGGCCTTCTCCGACTGCTTGCGCAGTTCCCCAGCCCGATCGCGGAACAGTTGCTCGCGCTCTGCCAGGTCCTGCCCATATGTTTGCGGCCGGAGCGATGCAAACAGTTCTGGCTCTACCTTGGGCCGCTCGATATACAGCGGTTCGTACAGGTCCATCACAAAGGAGATCGGGCGGCCGCTGACCAGGGTCAGATCGACATTGTTCCAGTCCGCCTCGGTGGTGTTTTCGACAATGGCCCAACCTTGCAGCAGCGGCTGGTCGTCGCCGCGCAGCACCAGGCGATAGCTGGTTTTCCAGATCGGCGTTTCTTGGATATAGCCCACGCGAACGTTCCGCTCGCCTTCGCCGCGGAAGTGCAGGTTGACGGTTTTCTTGTCCGTGGCATGGCTCATGGCCAGGATCGACAGGGCCTTCCGCAGTTCGGCATCCAATTGTTCGTTAAGCAGGCGGATGCGCGTCACTGATTCCAGCGGGAGGCGGCGGAGCCCCTCATCGGTAAGGAGGTTCAGGTACTCGACTTCGACGACTTCCTGATCGCCGCCACTGCCAGCCTTTTCCTTACGTTTCTCTACGCCGAGGATGATGCCCTCTACCTGATTGGGGGCGTGAACCTGAACCCGTTCGCCCCGCACCTGCGACAGCAAAGCCCCCATCGAGGGGTTCTCGGTCAGGTCGATGGCAAAGGTCTTGAGCGTGCGGGTGATAGGATCCTTGGAGCCGTAGTTGACGGTCGAAACGACCCCGCCTCCTAAGTCCTGCACCACCATGCTCTTAAGCAGGTCGTTCACATCCTCTACGTTGAATTGCAGCTTGACCTGGGCTTCGCCTTCCACTGGCCCAAAATGCTCGAAAAAACCCACCCCGGAGCTGAACATCACGACCTTGGTGATGGGCAGATCGCCAGCTGCCTGGCCCTGGGCGACCGGTTTACCCTGGGCATCGGCGGGAGCTTGTGCCATAACGCAAGCTGTTAAACAGAAGGAAGTTACTATGCAGGCAGCCAGGCAGGTGGCAGGTCGAAGCAGCATGGCGAGAATCCCTCAACGTTGAAAGCCGACGGACCACAAGAATGCACGTACCCCACCCTATGACGCTTCACCGGCAAAGATAGTTCCACGATCGGTGCGCGGAAAGTTGCCACCAGGGGACATGCGTGGGGATGCGATGCGAATGCATCCTGATGCGGCGAGGGCGAGTCGCCCCTCCGCGATGCACCATCCCCCCAGGCGAGCGTGCAAGCGAGGAAACGGCCGTCACGACCGGCGCAGCGGGTCAAGCTTCATCAGAACCGCATCGTGTGATTGGTAGGCGGTGCCGAGGGTTATGGGATGGAGGCCGCGACGGGGGGGCGCAGACCCTATGAGGCTGGAGGCGCGGTTACGGCCGATTGGGAATCCTCGGGAATGATGCTCAGGCCGTCGGACGCGCGCAGTTGAATGCGGTAGGTCTTACCCTTTTGGGCCTTGATGTTGACGGCCTCGCCATGGACGGCACGCAAGCCCACTTCGGCCGCCTTGCGGCGGTCGTTGGCGTAGTCCCAAAAGTTCTCCCAGATGTCGCTCTCCAGGGCCGACATTTCCCGCCCCCGGGCATACGAGGCCTGGAGCGTGCTGGCATCGTCGAGCAGATGACCTTCTGCCGGTTTCTCCTTGTCGCCGAAGATCGAACGGAACAGGCAGATGGAGGTGTTCTTGGTATCGACACCGTTTTCCACGTGTTCGTCGAAGAACTTGGCTACCCAATATTCGACATACACCCGTTCGCCGCGGATGTTGAATTCTCGCGGGGATTGAAGCGGATTGCCGTTATTATCCAATTCTGCGAAGCGCACCCGGGTGACGGGCTGTCCCTGCTCATCTTGCCATTGATCGACCACTTCCAGTTGGGCCACGCGCTGATCGAACTTGAGCAATCGAAGGGAGGTTTCCAGCCGGGCGATTTCCTCTTCCTGTTTTTGGATTTGCTCCTCGCGGCGCTTCAATTCTGCGGCATCGCGCTTGGCCTGCTGGCGCAATTCGTCGCGTTCGCGTATCGCCAGTTCGTGCTCCGCATACTTGGAATACGCGATCCAGGCCCCGCCGCCAATCAGGCCTACGGCGATCAGCGAAACCGTCGCCCGAATGAAGTTGCTGATCGAATCCAACTTTGGCATAGCAGGCCTTGCTCCTGGGGATGCGGGCCACGGACGTGGAGGGTTGGGATGTGATGGAAAAGGTTCGAAACGGGCGCGAACTATAACAGGCTCCTTCCTCCGGACGCAACGGAAGGTGCCAAGGCACCATCTCGTTGGCACCATCTCGTTGGCACTATCTCGTTGGCACTATCTCGTTGGTACTATCTCGTTGGTACTATCCCTGTTGCTGCCATCCCACGGGGCGTCTGGCGCCGCAGTCTCCCCGCCGCGGCGGCCTGCTGCCCTACTTTTCAAAAAACCGTGTTTTCAGAATACCGTGCCCGTGCGCGCCCCGCCTTTTGCCAGGCCGTTTTCGCCAGGGATTCACGCCTATAATCTTATGCTGGCAAGTTCGATGCCCTGCCTTGGATATTGGCCCGCAGCCCCCCTTTATTCTGGGGGGCTGGTAGACGTTCCCAGCGGGGCTGGGGGGCCGCGATTGGGGGCCAGTCGTCCAAGCGAAGCACACACCTCCTCGTGCCGACACATTTAATCGTAATCAACTCTGGATGGCTGGGCATCCCTGGACGCTGATTGGCTTTTCCGGCAGGCACCGGTTTGTACGAAGACGCTCAAGTCTTCACTGGGCGTGTCAGCGGCATGGAGACCCTGGGTGCCATCGCTGCGGGGGGCCATCAGGCGTATCCTCGCCCCCCAGCAACTACCAGTGCTGGGGGGACAGGAAATACAGGGTCATGTTTCCGAAATTGGGGGCATGTTGAAGCCGGCAGAGAACTGGTATCATCGCCTGCGCACACCTGTTTGTCTGCGTTTTTGACGGATTTGAGGCTGCCCATGCATCGCGTCATTATTCTCGACCCGCTCGCCAAGGAAGGCCTGGCCATGCTGGAGGAGGCGCCCGGGATCGAGTACGAAGTCCGCACCGGTTTGAAGGGCGAAGACCTGCGCCAAGCTCTGATGGAATTCGATGGCGCCATCTGCCGGAGCGGCGTCAAGCTCACCGCCGACGTGCTGGCCGGCAACCGCCGCCTCAAGGCCATCGTCCGCGCTGGCGTGGGCACCGACAACATTGATAAGGTAGCCGCCACCCGGGCTGGCATCGTGGTGATGAACACTCCCGGCGGAAACACCCTCAGCACCGCCGAACACACCATGGCCATGATGCTCGCGATGTCGCGCAACATCGCCCCGGCTTACCAGGCACTCTGCCAGTGCAACTGGGACCGCAAGAGTTACATGGGGGCGCAACTGGCCGGCAAGACGCTGGGAGTGGTCGGGCTGGGACGGATTGGCCAGGCCGTTGCCGCCCGAGCCAAGGCCTTTGAAATGCGGGTGTTGGGCTACGATCCGTTTCTGACCCCAGACCGGGCTGGTCAGTTGGGAGTGGAACCGGTTGATCGCGTTGAGGCCATGCTGCCGGAAGTGGATTACCTCACCGTCCACACCCCGCTGACCGACGAAACCCGAAACCTGATCGACATGCCGCAGCTTGAACTGCTCAAGCCGGGCGTGCGGCTGGTGAACTGCGCCCGCGGCGGCATCTACAACGAGGCTGCCCTGGTTCAGGGCCTCAAGTCCGGCAAGATCGCCGGCGTGGCGCTCGATGTATTTGAAACCGAGCCTTGCACGGAAAGCCCGCTCTTTGGCATGCCGGGCGTCGTCTGCACGCCGCACTTGGGAGCCAGCACCGAGGAGGCTCAAACCCAGGTGGCCGTCGAAGCGTGCGAGTTGCTGATCGACTACCTGGGCACCGGAGCGATTCGCCATGCCGTCAACATGGCGCCGTTGGATGCGCGGCAACTGGAAGCCATCCGCAATGAATTGAACATCGCCTACCGGTTGGGGCTGCTGCTGGCCCAATGGCACGCCGGGCAAACCAAGCGGGTGCAGTTACGGTACCGGGGCGAAGTGGCCGACAAGAACACCCGGCTGATCAGCGCCGCCTTCGCGGCCGGCCTGCTGGAAAACGCCCTCGAAGAAGAAGTGAACATCGTCAATGCCGAGGTGCTGCTTCGCGAACGCGGGATTGAGCTTTCCGAGGAATCGCGGAGCGAGATGGGGGGCTTTCGCAGCCTGATCGTGGCCGAACTGGAAACCGACGAACGCACCTACACGGCCGCCGGGACTGTCTTCGGCCAGAAGATGCTCCGCCTGGTCCAATTGGACAGTTACCGCCTGGAAGGCTACCTCGACGGCACGCTGCTGATCTTCAGCCACCAGGACGTGCCCGGCATCATCGGTGCCGTGGGGACGATCTTCGGCCGGCATCAGGTCAATATTGCTCAAATGGCGGTGGGCCGCGCTGGCGACACGCCAGGGACCGACGCCGTGGGCGTGTTGAACCTGGACAGCATCCCGCCCGAATCGGCCTGCGAGGAAGTCACCGCGCACCCGCATATCAAGAGCGTGAATGTGATCCAGCTTCCGCCCGCCGGTGAAATGCCCCCCTGGCTAGCCTAGCCGCGCCCCCTGCGGCTTCCATCAGCCGAACTTGAATCCGCTGAATTTCAGTCGGCTGGCTAACCATCGGTAACCGGGCAACTGCGGGCACGCGGTGCGATGTTTCCATCGATCAGGCATGCACCATTAGTGCCAGGGCCCCGCTGGAAATGAGCAGACATTCATGCTCGCGAACGTGATCCCTCAGATGGTTCGACGCCTACGTTAGTTTCTGCCTTCTTGGTCAGGCTCTTGGGTGGACGCAAGCCAGCGGGACTGGACGTAGATTCCAATTCACCAAGCCATTGCTGGTATTGCCAGCGGCCGACCGTGGCGGCCGGCAGCCAAAGCTGCATCAGGTTGCGCAGCGCTGAAGGGTAACGCACCCCGCAACGGTACAAGCGATAGAGCCGGGCAATCCGAGACAGACCAGGATTGTGCAGCCGGCAGAATTGTTCCAGCAGGACTGCCGCGTTCGCGTTGGCGGGCGTTTGTCGCTCCAGCAGTCGGAAGCGTAATTGGTGAGCCTGGCATGCTGCTCGGAGGTAGCGCTGTTGCGCTGCGACCAGGAGCGAGCCTTTCGCCCATGCCCGGCGAAGAGTGGCCCAGGGCCCCCGAGCGCCCACCTGGTTTGCGGCGTGCTGCCGGTAATCCATCGTAGCCGACGGCACAAACTCCAGGTGTCCTGCCACCGCTGCGCACAGGGCCAACCACCAGTCGTGCATCACAGCCTGGGCTGGCAGCGGGCAAGCTAACGCCCGCAGCGGCCCATTGAACATGAAGGTGCAGCCGGTGGCAAAATTGCGCACCAGGAGCGAACGGAGTGGGGATTGCCGCCGGGGGCATAACCGCTGCTGCTTAATGAACGAAGGGTGGATGACGCGCAAGCTAGCATCCACCACTTGCAAGTCGGTGTGGACCAGAATCGGAGTTTGCTTGCCGTGAGCGGTTTCGGCCGCGGTTAGCGCGGCGAGCGAGCGGCTGATCTTGTCCGGATGCCAGACATCATCCTGGTCGGCGAACATCAGGCAGGTGGCGGCGCGCGCGGCGGGGTGCTCCATCAGGCGGCCAAAGTTCTGCGCCGGCCCCTGGTTTCCCTGCTCATCCTGCATCAAAGAGATGCGATCGTCGGCCGCGGCGAAGGCTGCCACAACGGCCACGGTATCGTCGCGCGAACCATCATCGCGCACGATGAGCCGCCAACGGCGGTGGGATTGTGCTTGGATGCTAGCAATCTGCTGCGCGAGATACGGAGCACCGTTGTAGGTCGCGCAGAGGATGCAGACCTCGCGGCTGGCTGTCATGACGACATTTACTGAACGGATGGCTGAGAGTGATCGGCGGCGAAAGTCTTAGCAACAAAGGCCATTGCTTGCAATTGCAACGGCAGAGCGAACGGGTATTTGGATGCTTGTGACAGGATAGCGGGGAATCACAACGTGCGTTATGAGCACACCCAGACTGACCACCGCGGCAGACCAAGATCAGAACACGAATACCCGGGTTCGCGCGGGGGGCGACTGATTGTAAGCCCTTTTTTGCGATGGAGTTGGCTGCCAGCGGGCCATCAACCCTTTTGGGCTGCACGGGCGGGATGACGGCGGCAAGTTGGGCTTGCTGTGCCAAAGGGGGTATGCTATAAGCCGTCGCTCGCCGGCTAAGGAGTAGCCGTGGCAATTGCGTTTGCTTCCACAGATGGACGGAACCGCTGTGATCCGCATTATTCCGCGACTGGATATCAAGGGCCCCAATCTCGTCAAAGGCATCCACCTGGAAGGGTTGCGGGTGCTGGGGAAGCCCGAGGCGTTTGCCCGCTATTACTATGAAAGCGGTGCAGACGAACTCTTCTACATGGATGCTGTCGCCAGCTTGTACGAGCGGAACAGTCTGCTGGACACCATCGAGCGTACATCGCAAGCGGTGTTTATTCCGCTGACGGTGGGCGGTGGCCTGCGGAGCGTCGACGACATTCGACAAGCGCTGCGAGCGGGTGCCGACAAGGTGGCGATTAATACCGCGGCGCTGCGCCGCCCGGAGATGATCCGGGAAGCCGCCGAGGCGTTTGGTTCTTCGACCATCGTGGTGGCTATTGAGGCCATTCGTCAGCCAGATGGCACATACGAGTGTTTCACCGATTGCGGTCGCGAGCAGACCGGGGTGAATGCCATCGAGTGGGCCGAGCAGGCAGCGGAACTCGGCGCCGGTGAACTGGTGGTGACCTCGGTGGATCGCGAGGGCACTGGCAAGGGCTTCGATCTGGAGCTGACTCGTGCGATTGCAGACCGGGTATCCATTCCGGTGATTGCCCATGGCGGAGCTGGCAAGGTCGACGACGTAGTGGACGTAGTGACACAGGGACACGCCGACGCGGTGTGTGTGGCTTCGGTACTTCATTATAAATTTATCGAACAGAACTGTGCCGCTAATGCCGATTATGCAGACGAGGGAAATACGGAGTTCCTGCGGCGGGGTGCGGCGTTCGGGAAGATTCAGCCGGGGACCATCCGCGAGATCAAAGAACGGATGGCCGCCGCCGGATTGGACTGCCGTCTGGACGTGTATGAATCAGTGACAGCAGGACGTGTGTCTGATTAAGCACCAGGCTCTAGCCGCGGCACCAGTGCAACAGAATATGGCGCGCTGGTGGTTGCGATAGTGCCAGTGCTCAAGACCGCCGTCTGCGGAGCTGGGATTGGGGGCAGGTGGCGTGGGCGGGCATTTGCTCCGGTTCTCGAAGCAAAGGATTCGTTTCGATTATGCGTGAGACAACTGAGCCCGTCCGCATGGCCATTGTGGATTATGGGTTGGGCAATCTGTTTAGCGTGAAATATGCCTGCCAAGAAGTAGGCATTGAGGCCAGCATCACTTCAGACCGCGCAGAATTGCTGGCCGCAGACGGCATCCTGCTGCCCGGGGTGGGAGCATTTGGCGACGCCATGGCCTGTTTGCGTCGGCTAGGGCTCGTGGAAACCCTGCAGGAAGCAGCGGCTAGCGGCAAGTGCCTGGTGGGCATTTGCCTGGGCATGCAACTGCTGATGAGCGAGAGCTTTGAATTCGGTCGCCACCAGGGGCTGGGCATTCTGCCGGGCCAGGTGTTACGGCTGGAGCAGCCGATGGGACCGCGAGGGCCGCTGAAGGTGCCACAGGTGGGTTGGAACCGTATTTACCGTCCGAGCACAAGTGGCGATCCATGGCAGGGAACGCCGCTAACAGGCTTTGAAGACGGGGTTTCGATGTACTTCGTGCATTCATATTACGTGCAGGTAGAGCGGGCGGAAGATGCCCTCTGCCTGACCCGGTACGGCCACTTGGAATTCTGTTCGGCTGTGCAGCGAGGGAACGTGCTGGGGTTCCAATTTCATCCGGAGCGGAGCGGCCAGCGGGGACTGAAAGCGTACGCTGGGATCGCACAATACATTCGTCAGGATCACTTGAACGGGGAGTACCGACATGCCGCATGAGAAGCTCGAAGCCTACTACGGACTACCAGAGGAAGTCGTCTATTGCAGCCGTTGTGTGATGAGCAACCAGCGTCCGGCTTCGTCGGTGGAGTTCAAACACTCGGCGAGGCACAAGCACCGTACGCTGAATATCGGCGAGGACGGAGTGTGCGATGCCTGCCGGCACGCGGATCACAAGCAGGAGATTGACTGGGAACAGCGCGAGAAGGAGTTGTTGAAGCTGCTGGACAAGTACCGCCGCAACGACGGCAGCTACGATTGCCTGGTGCCGGGCAGCGGCGGCAAAGACAGCATCTACCAGGCGCACGTGCTGAAGTACAAGTACGGCATGAACCCACTGACGGTTACCTGGCCACCGATCCTGTATACCGACATCGGCTATCAGAACTTCCGGAACTGGCTGACGATCGGCGGCTTTGACAACCTCAGCTATAACCAGAACGGCCGGGTGATGAAGCTGCTGACCCGGCTGGCGATCGAGAACCTGCTGCACCCGTTCCAGACGTTCATTTTGGGCCAGAAGAACATGGGCCCGAAACTGGCGTTGAAGATGGGTATTCCGCTGGTGTTTTACGGCGAGAACGAAGCGGAGTACGGCAACCCCCTGGCTGATAACAACACTTCGCTGCGGGATAAGTCGTACTGGACGCTCAGCAACCTGGACGAGGTGCATCTCGCCGGCGTTTCGATCCGCGAACTAATCGATCGGTACGACGTGAAGCTGGCGGACCTGATGGCTTACCTGCCAGCACAACCGGAGGAGTACGAAAAGTCCAACGTGGAAGTGCATTACCTGGGCTACTATCTGAAATGGACGCCGCAGGAGTGCTATTACTACGCGGCCGAGCATTGCGGCTTTGAGGCCAACCCGGTGCGGACCGAGGGCACATACAGCAAGTACAACAGCCTGGATGATAAGATCGACGGTTTGCACTACTACACTACCTATATCAAGTTTGGCCTGGGCCGGGCGACATACGACGCTTCGCAGGAAATTCGCAACCGCCACCTGACGCGGGAAGAAGGCGTGCAGTTGGTGAAGCGTTTCGATGGCGAATTCCCGAGCCGGTACTTCCAGGAGGTCATGGACTACATCGAGATGAAGCCGGAACGCTTCATGGAGCTGTGCGACAAGTTCCGTTCGCCTCACCTGTGGAAAAAGGAAGGGGGCGAGTGGAAACTGCGGCACCCAATTTGGGAAGCGGATCTGAACCGGGCTGCGGCATGAGAAGGCAAGGAAGGCCTTTAAACCGGAAGCAAGAAAGGATACGTCCGGAGGTTCTGCCCCGTGGCAGTTCGCACCAGCGGACTGCAGCGTCACCTTCCTGATTTGGTTTAACCGCGGAGTCCCCATCCTATGGCAGCTTCGTTGAAGTGTTACAATCCGGAGGATACCGAAGTGCCGGGATCGTCCACGGAACTGGTCCGCGACTGGTCGGACAAGTTCTGCACTCTGGCTGATGCGTCCATTCGCGATGTACTGACCTTGATTGATGCCAACGGCAAAGGCATCGCACTGGTGGTGGACAAGCAGCGGCGACTGATCGCCACCTTGACCGACGGCGACATCCGCCGTGGCATTCTGGCAGGGATCGACGTGGAAGCGCCGCTAAAGGCGCTCATGGATCGTAAGCGCTGGACCATTTCTCCGCATCGCAAGCCGGTAACAGGCACTGTGGAGATGACCCGCGCGCAGATGCTGGAACTGCTCAACCGCCATCAGTTGCGCCAGTTGCCCATCCTGGACCGACAGGGCCGGGTGGTTAGCCTGGTTACCCTGGACGATCTGCTGCCCGATTCCCCGCTGCCAATCGAAGCAGTGATTATGGCCGGCGGATTTGGAACCCGGCTGCAGCCGCTGACCAACGACACTCCCAAGCCCATGTTGCCGGTCGGGGGCCGACCGCTGCTGGAAGTGGCGGTGGGGCAGTTGCAGCGGGCAGGCATCCGGCGGGTGAATGTGACCACCCACTACCTGCCGGAAAAAATCATTGAGCATTTTGGGGACGGCAATCGGTTCGGCGTGGATTTGAACTACGTACAGGAAGAGAACCCGCTGGGTACCGCGGGGGCTCTGCGGCTGCTCGAGCCTTGGGAATCCACGCTGCTGGTGATGAATGGCGACATTCTCACCAACGTGAATTTTAAGAACCTGTACACGTTCCACCAGGAGCATCAAGCAATATTCACGGTGGCGGTGCGCCGTTACGAGTTCCGCGTGCCATATGGCGTGGTGGAAGGCCAGGACGGGATTATCACCAAGATCGTGGAGAAGCCCGCGGTTTCCTTCTTCGTCAACGCGGGCATCTACCTGTTGGAACCTCAGGTTCGGGATTTGATTCCAAGTGATCAACGACTGGATATGCCGAGCCTCGTGCAGAAATTGATCGATCAGAAGTTGCCGGTGGCGAGTTTCCCTATTCTGGAATACTGGCTCGATATTGGACAGCCGGCGGATTACGAGCAGGCCCAAAACGATATTCTTAGTGGGAGAGTCGCCGCATGAACTGGAACGGAAAAAAAGTACTGGTCACCGGAGCCGGCGGCTTCATTGGCAGCCATTTGACCGAGCGGCTGGTGGAATTAGGCGCCTCGACTCGAGCGCTGGTGCATTACAATGCGCTAGGCACCTGGGGCTGGCTGGATCATTCTCCTTGCAAGGAGGAGATTGAAGTCATCAGCGGCGATATCTGCGACCGCGACTCGGTACACCATGCCATGCAAGGCGTGGATGCAGTGTTCCACCTGGCGGCGCTGATCGCCATC
The DNA here is from genome assembly GCA_964511065.1 of uncultured Pirellulales bacterium. Lineage (GTDB taxonomy): Bacteria > Planctomycetota > Planctomycetia > Pirellulales > S012-138 > CALBRZ01. The sequence goes on from CAZEEG010000090.1 coordinate 17,735, forward strand.
CCCTACTCCTATCGAGCGCCCGAGTCGTATGTGCGCACCAACATTATCGGCACGCTGAACGTGCTGCAGGCTGCCCGCGACCTGGGAACCGAACGGGTCGTCCACACGTCCACGAGCGAGGTTTATGGCACGGCGCGATATGTGCCAATCGACGAGCAGCACCCTCTGCAAGGGCAATCCCCTTACTCTGCGAGCAAATTGTCGGCCGACAAGATCGCGGAATCGTTCCATCTCTCGTTCGAAGTGCCAGTGGTAACGGTGCGTCCGTTCAATACGTTCGGACCGCGGCAGTCTGCCCGGGCGATCATTCCCACGATCATCAGCCAGGTGATGGTGGGCCAGAGCGTCCGGCTGGGAAGCACAACCCCCACGCGCGATCTGAACTTTGTCTCCAATACCGTGGACGGCTTTGTGAAAGCCGCCGTTGTACCAGAGGCCATCGGCAAGACCGTGAACTTGGGCAGCGGGCGTGAGATCAGCGTGGGCGACCTGGCCCACCTCATTGCCCGATTGATGGGGCAGGAAATCGAGGTGGAGTGCGATCAACAGCGGCTTCGTCCAAGCGGCAGCGAGGTAGAACGGCTGCTGGCGGACAACAGCCTGGCGCGAACCCTGCTGGGCTGGGAACCGGAGGTGGACCTGGAACAGGGCCTGCTCCAAACCATCGACTGGATGAGCCAATATTTGGAAAGGTATCGTCCCGGTGTCTATGTCATTTGAGCCCGGCGCTCCTCAATCGCCGAATACCATTCCGCTGTGCGTGCCAAACATCGGCGGCAACGCCACCCGCTATGTGCAGGAATGCCTGGACACAGGCTGGGTGTCCAGTGTGGGCAAGTATGTGGAGCGCTTCGAACAGCAAATGGCGCAACAACTGGGCACCGGCCATGCCGTGGCCACCGTCAACGGTACCTCGGCGCTGCACGTAGCGCTGCTGGTAGCGGGCGTGAAGCCAGACGACGAGGTGCTCGTATCCACCCTGACATTCATTGCCACCGCCAATGCAGTGCGCTATGCCGGTGCATGGCCGGTTCCGTTAGACGCTGAGCCGCGATACTGGCAGCTTGATGCCGAACAGGTGGCCGACTTCTGCCGCCGCCGTTGCACTTGGCGAAATGGCAAACTGGTGAACAACGCCACGGGACGCCGGGTAAGCGCCATTGTGCCGGCGCATATCCTGGGACACCCGGTGGATGTAGATCCTATCCGCGAAGTGGCCCAGCAGTTCGAACTCCCGGTTGTAGAAGACGCAGCCGAGGGGCTGGGCGCGCGCTATCGCCAGCGACCAGTCGGCACCCTGGGGCATATAGCGGCGCTGAGCTTCAACGGAAACAAGCTCATCACCACGGGCGGCGGCGGCATGATTGTCACCGATCGCGGTGAGTGGGCTGAGCGGGCACGGTATCTCACCACCCAAGCCAAAGACGATCCCGTGGAATACGTACACGGGACGCTGGGGTTCAACTATCGGTTGACCAACCTGCAAGCCGCGTTGGGCTGCGCGCAACTGGAACAGCTCGACGAACACCTGACCAGCAAACGGCGAATCGCGCTGCGTTACGCCCAGGGGCTGGCAGACGTGCGGGGCATTACCGTGATGCCGGAGGCCGCCTGGGCCGAAAGCGCCTGGTGGCTGTACACAGTGCTGATTGATGAAGCCGCATTTGGCTGCAGCAGCCGGCAACTGCTCAAGCGCCTGGCCGCTCGGGGCATTCAAACCCGCCCACTGTGGCAGCCCATGCACCGCTCGCCCGTTCATGCGGGCGGTGCGCAGGTGGGCTGTCCCGTTGCCGATGCTCTTCAGCGCGACGCGCTGAGCTTGCCCTGTTCGGTGCAACTAACGGTTGAAGAGCAGGACCGGGTGATCCGGACCATTCGCGAGCTGCAGCAGTCAAGCACCGCCCATGCCGCATAACAGGGCGCCGGTTGTCTTGGCTTCTGATTCCTCTGGCCGGCATGCACGTACTCGACCAATGGCGGCTGCCAAGTGAAAGGCGGTAAGAGGTCAAACGTCGCAAGCATGCGAGCCGGGCCGACCGCCGAGCGAGAAGGACAGACCAGTATGTTGCATCGAACGATTAGCATCGGGACACGGCAGGTGGGGCCAGGGCATCGTTGCCTGGTGATTGCTGAAGCCGGTGTGAATCACAACGGCTGCCTGCAGCGCGCCCTGCAATTGGTGGACGTGGCTGCTGAGGTGGGCGCGGACGCCGTGAAATTTCAGACGTTCCGCGCAGACAAGTTGGTTACCCGCAACGCTCCGAAAGCGGAGTACCAGAAGCAAGCGACCGGCGACGACGAGTCGCAGTACGACATGCTCAAGCAACTGGAGCTTTCGGAAGAAGACCACCTGCACCTGATCGCCCGGTGCCATGAGCGTGGCGTGATGTTTCTTTCCACGCCATTTGACGAAACGTGCGGCGATCTGCTGGATCGCGTCGGTGTCGACGCTTTCAAGATACCTTCGGGCGAGGTGACCAACCTGCCATACCTGGCGCACCTGGCGGCTAAGCAGCGGCCAATGATCGTTTCCACCGGCATGTGCAACCTGGCCGAGGTGGAAGCGGCGGTAGACGTGATTGAAGAAGCCGGAAATCAGCACATCATTCTGCTGCACTGCGTCAGCAACTATCCCGCGGATCCCGCCGATGTGAATTTGCGGGCGATGCACACCATGCAAGCCGCGTTCGGCACCCCAGTGGGATATTCCGACCACACGCTGGGCACCGCCGTGGGAGTGGCGGCGGTCGCCCTGGGCGCCTGTGTGGTGGAGAAGCACTTTACGCTCGACCGGAACCTGCCGGGACCGGACCACAAGGCATCGCTCGAGCCGCACGAACTTCAGTCCTTCATCGAACAAGTCCGCGCGGTGGAAGCCGCGCTGGGGACCGGACGCAAGAAGCCGGCGGCCAGTGAAGCCAATACGGCTTCGGTAGCGAGAAAAAGCCTGGTCGCTGCCTGCGATTTGCCGGCGGGGATCATCTTGCGGCCGGAGCACGTGACCGCGCGGCGGCCGGGAACAGGATTGCCTCCAGCGATGCGGCCGCACCTGCTCAATCGCCGAGTCTGCCACGACGTCCCAGCGGGCAGCCTGATCACGTTGGAGATGCTGCAATGAGAACCATCGCCGCTGTGACCGTTGGTCGTTCCGACTTTGGAATCTATCTGCCCGTGTTGCGACAGATTGAGGCCGACCCCGAGTTGCGACTGCAATTGATCGTGGCGGCGGCTCATCTTTCGCCGGAGTTTGGGCTGACGATCAACGAAGTGATCGCCCAAGGGTTCCAGGTCGACTACCAGGTTCCGATGCTGCTTTCAGGCGATTCGCCAGAGCAGATTGCCAAATCGACCGGGCTGGGGGTGATGGGATTTTCCGGAGCCTATGCTGCGCTGCGCCCGGACATCTTGCTGGTAATTGGCGACCGGTTCGAGATGCTGGCGGCAGTGCTGGCGGCGGTTCCCTTTAAGATTCCAATTGCCCATATCCATGGCGGCGAGGTTACGCACGGTGCCATGGACGATGCCTTTCGGCATTCGATCACCAAGTGTAGCCATCTGCACTTTGCAACCACGGTGGAACATGCACGCCGGATCGTTCAGTTAGGGGAGCATCCTCAGCGCGTGTTCGTGTCCGGCGCACCGGGCCTTGATAACCTGAATGCGATGGAGCTTCTCGATCGGGAGGAACTTAGTCGCCGATTGGGTATCCCGCTCGAAACACCGCCACTGCTGGTGACCTACCACCCGGAAACGCTGCGCTACGAGCAAACCGCTGCGAACATCGACGAACTGCTCGCAGCACTTGAAGCGATTCCGCTGCCGATCGTGTTCACCAAGCCCAACGCCGACACCAACGGCCGGATTGTCACCGAACGGATTGCCGCGTTCGTGAAGCAGCGCGGTGATTCCTGGCTGTTTGACAACCTGGGCACGCAAACCTACTTCAGCCTGATGCGCTGCGCCGCGGCCATGGTAGGGAACTCTTCGAGCGGCATCATCGAAGCGGCCTCGTTCAAACTGCCGGTGGTGAACGTGGGCATTCGCCAGCAGGGCCGTCCCTGCTCGGGAAATGTGGTTCACGTGCCCAACGATCGTCAGGCAATTGCGAGCGCGGTAAGCGCGGTGCTCGGAGAAGAGTTCCGCGGCCGCATGAGTAACCTGGTGAATATCTATGGCGACGGCCGCGCCGCGGAAACCATCGTGAACCAACTGAAACGGGTGCGGCTGGACGACGAGCTACTGATCAAGCAGTTTCATGACATTGCTGAAACAGATTCAATCACCGTGACGGAGCCACTGGCCGCATGAAAGCGGAATGAAATGGAAGAATCGCGGCAATCATTCCCGCCGTCCACCAATCAATTGGGGATATCGAGTTGACACGTTGGTTCAGACGCCGGAGCCGGTGACACTATGAATGCCAGGATTGTACAGCGATGCGTGCTGCTTGGTGGAGGTGGGCACGCCTCGGTACTGCTTGATGCCCTGGCGGAAGCCGGCGTACCTTTGCCGGAAGCGGTGCTGGATCGCAATCGGTCGCTTTGGGGATCAACCTATTGTGGCGTTCCCGTCCTCGGTGACGATGAGGAGTTGGCGCGGCTCGTCGCAGAGGGGTTCGGCCGATTCATTGTTGGGATAGGCTCAACGGCCAGCACGGCGCCGAGACAGCTCGTCTACGAGCGTGCGATCCGGTGCGGACTTCAGCCGGTACCGGTGATTCATCCCTCGGCCATTGTTTCGCGCGGCGCTGAAGTGGGGCTTGGAGCACAACTGCTCGCACGATGTGTGGTTAATGTGGGAGTTCAAATCGCCGACAATGTCGTCGTTAACACCAGCGCCGTCGTGGAACATGACTGCACATTGGGCAGTCACGTACACGTAGCGACCGGCGCTGTGATGGCAGGCGGTGTACATGTTGAGTCGGGCGCACATATTGGCGCCGGTGCCACCATACTGCAAGGAGTTAGAATCGGAGCACGGGCGATTGTCGGCGCGGGATCCGTAGTGCTCAAGGATGTGCCTGCCGGCGCTGTGGTGGCGGGCGTGCCCGCTCGCATATTGCGATACGTGGACGTCCTTCCGCACGCCAAGGCCTCGAAAGAGTAAGGACACAACAGAGGTCGGCCGAGTCGAAGTGGCACCAGGCCCCCCAGGTACGGCAGAGCCTGGCCGAACGGCCGAATTGCAAAGCCATGCTGATGAAAGGAAGCCAGAAACAATGACAACAAATGCCGTAGCATTTGTGTTTGCGCGGGGAGGCTCCAAGGGGTTGCCTCGGAAGAATGTCCGCCTATTGGCAGGTAAACCCTTGATCGGGCATGCCATCGACGTGGCGAAGCAAAGTCGCTGGATTCAACGCGTGGTGGTTTCGACGGACGACTACGAAATCGCAGAGGTTGCTCGCCAATACGGAGCGGATGTGCCGTTTATGCGTCCACCCGAGTTGGCCTCCGACACTTCGCCGG
>CAZEEG010000091.1:0-20483 GCA_964511065.1 uncultured Pirellulales bacterium
CCGTAGCCGGTCTTTTCCTCGTAGCCGTATTTCTCGGCCAGGGTCTTGCCGGTTTCCTTGTCCTTTTCACCCAGGATGGCGTCCTTGGCCATCTCGGTGTACAGCCGGTGCCGTTCTTGGAGCACGCCCAGCGTGAAACCGTCGGTCTTGGGGTCGTTCAGCCGGCGTTCGATGCTGGCCAGATCCTTGATGATGTCCGCCGGGAGCTTGGGCTGCCAGCTATCGGCACCAGGCAGGTTGCCGCGGTGCCACTGGGCGCGAATGTGGTGCAGGTCGCCCAGCAGGCCTTCGCGGATCATCGCCACGGCGTTGTCGTACAGCACGCTGTAGTGGCGCTGGTGGCCGGTAGCCAGGTACATGCCGGTTTCCTGGGCCACGCGCGACATTTCCTTGCACTGATGGACGCTGTGGGCCATTAGCTTCTCGGTCAGCACGTGCTTGCCGCGCTTCATCGCCTCGATGGCCACGATATGGTGCAAGTGCAGCGGCAGCGCAATGATCACGGCCTCCACATCCGGATCATCGAGCAGTTCGTGGTAGTCCTGATCGTACACCTTCACGTGCTTGCGGGCCTGGTCTTCCGACTTCCAGTCGTACTTCTTCATCAGGCCCGGCCGTACCAGGTACGCATTGGGCGAACTCTGGTCGCCGTGGAAGGCGCGGTAAATGTTGTAGGGCCGGATATCGGCGATAGCGACAATGTTCAGATACTCGGGATTGTGGGCACCAATCAGCACGCTGCCTTCATCGCCGGTGCCGATCACGCCCACCCGAACCGGATCGCCCACGCTCTTATCGTACCCAAAGTAGTAGGCGCCCAGGCCCGCCCCGGACACCAGCCCTGCGGCGGCACTGCCCAAGAGGAACTCGCGCCGGGAGAGGTGGGGGCTCGCGATTGCGCCGTAGAAGTTCTCGCGGCCGATGGCCTTTTCTTCAGGAGTAGGACTACGCATGATCGCGCCCTTTACCAGCAACGGGGAGGGTGACCAGATGATGAACGAAAAAGTCCAGCCCGCCCCAGCGGCCCACCGACGTGGAAGCTAAGGCGAACAAGACAAGCATTTCAATCACTTCTTTATTGATAATCAGCGAGTGGCCGGCGGAAGGCGGCAACTGCGGCAAGTAGCCGGGCCACGAAACCTGCGCGAGGATTACTGCCGTCAGCAGGAAGATGGCTCCCCCCAGGGCGGCCAACCGCGTGAACAACCCCACCATCAGGCACAGCCCAATGGCGATCAGCCCGTAGGTAGTCATGGCTTCGAGAATTTCCAGCCGCGTCCACTGGTGAGGATGGGCATCAACCAGTCGCAGCCACATGGCCACCAGCGCGCCCAGCGCCAAAGCCAGTTGCAGGACACCTTGCACGGCAGCGATACGGGGCCCTCGCTCCGAGGGAATCTGCCGCTCGTATAGCCGGCCGCCGAGCCCGACAAACAGGCCGAAATTCAACAGCAGGGCCAGCACGCCCAGGGCCGTGCGGACATCGAACTGGTCGAGCAGATTCTGGTTCCCGAGCATCCAGGCGGCGATGCCGGCCAGTCCCAAAGTAACGGCCACGGACACGAGGTTGGCGCCCAGCACCAGCCCCAACGACTTGACCAGGCCCGGCGGCGACTGCCGATTCACCCAGCAGGCCAGATAGAACAGGATGAACGAGATGACCAGCCACGCGGCCGCGCCGATGGCCAAGACCAGCCACGAAGGCTTGAATCCCAGGGCGGTAGCAGCCAAGGCCTCGCGCTGCGATTGGGTGACGATCGACTCCAAGTTGGAGGTAAAGCCGTCATCGGCCTTATCAACGTCGGCCAGCAGCGGAGCGATTTCCCGCTGGATCTCCTGCCATTTGTCGAATTGCCGCTGCCGCTCGTAGGGAATGTCCTGACTGACCGCCAGGTTTTCCTTTTCACGCCAGGCTTTCAGCGATGCGAGATACTGGCGCACCTCGGCATTGTCGACGAAGACTTGCTTCTTGGTCTTGGGGTCTTGGCGTTCCTCGCGGAGCAGTTCGTTGAGCTGCCTGCTCCGCCGAGCCAGCGCGGCATCGGCCGCTTGGCGCTGCTCGTCGGTAAAGCCGAAGCGGACGGCATAGCGGTTCTTGAGATCGCCCCAGCGGGCCGTCATTCGCTCATAATTCAGCCGCTCGGTCCCGAAGTAGTCGGGTATCAGGTTGCGGTAAAACGACGCGAACGGTCCTCGCGACTGCTTGAGGAACGGTTCGGCGGTAAAGCTGGCGTGGCTGTACTTCCACATGCCCTCGTAGAGGAAATGCCAGCCGATGGCCACGCGCAACAGCACCAACGCCAAAACTGCGACGATCGAAATCCGGAAGCGGCCGCTCAAGCGAGGAGCCTCCAACATTGGCAGGGATGGTACACCAGCACATCTCCCGGCCGCGGCGGTGATAAGACCGCTACGCCGGATTGCCAGTCTACCGGAATGCGGGTCGATGATGGACAGTTACCAGGGAGCCGGTCGCGTCGGGAGCCATTCTCGCTTGGCGACCATCGGACATCACACCACGGTAACTGCCAGGTGAAGGCGGGATGGTTGTACGGGAGAACCGCCATCCGGTGGCGGCATTGCCAGAATACGGCCATGCGCTTCCACCGCGTTTCCCCCGCGAGATGCCAACCGCTGCCGGTCGCCTCCCACCAAGGCGATGCCCGTTGCGCCAGCAGAGGTTGTTGCGCCTCGAAGATGCCATTCTAGGTCAAACAGGAAGGTTTCACCACCCTTTGATCGGTGGAAGTCGGTCAAAAACGGCACAGGCGGAAACGCATCAACCAACGCTGCTGCATTGCCATTTTTGCCATGATGTAAGACCTATTTTCGTCATTCGGCACCGCTACGCGCCAGCCTTGCCCCCTGATTCGGCCAACCATCGCGGACTCGCTCGGCCGCCCTTCGTGAGCGCCATACGTAGACAATCCCCCCATTTCGGTTCAAAATCGCCTGTTTGCGATTTCTACGGAGCCAATTGGGGGGGCTCCCTACCAGCCATGTGGGCCTGAATGGTGCTAGAACTTGTGGAAACCTGGTTGCTCGCTGCGGGAATGACGCTGCCAATCCTCTTGGCACTCTATTATCTCGCGCTCAGCATGGTGGCCGACGACGGCAGCGCGACGGTCATCCGCCGCTTTGCCCGAGGGCTGGCAGCCTCGGCCGTGGTAGCTACGGTCCTGGGTGTGATGGCCGCCGCTACCCAGCGTGTGTGGCCCGGGGAAGCCTCAACCACTTGGAACATCGCGGCCGGATTGTTCGCGCTGGTCATCGTCGCGGTGGTAGTAGCGGCCCTGGGAGGGGCGGTCTTGCGCAGCCTGGGCACCAGCGCTCCCTGGCACGTAGCCGCCGTGCAGGGCGCCGCGCTCGCGGCAGTGGGACTGCTCTATGTATTGGGGCCCATTGGCCTGGCCGTGGATCTGGCGGCGCTGATCTGGCTTCAGCTTCGCTGGCCGTCAACACGTCTGCTGGGCGGCAGCCTAGGGCCACCCATGGCCCTGGCAGGTGTGCTGCTGTTCTTTGTCGGCGCGGAGTTTGTACTCCACGTGTACGACACATGGATGGACGATTCCGAGACCACGGTCCTGGACGCGATGGCTGGGTTTCAAAGTCGTTTCTGGACCGCGGCCACGGGCCGTACCATGCTCGTGCAGGTCGCCACCGTGACCATGGCCGCCTTGGGCATGACCGTCATCATGATCTCCGGCGGTATCGACCTCTCGGCCGGCACGGCCATGACCTTGTCTGCAACCGTCATCGCCTATCTGCTTCGCGAACAATATGCACCCTGGGTCGCCGTCGCCGGAGGCCTGGGAACCGGAATCCTGACGGGAATACTCAATGGTGCCTTAATCAGCCTGTTGCGCGTCGTGCCGTTTATCGTCACCTTGGGCACCATGACCATCTACCTGGGGATCGGCAAACTGGTCGCCAACGAAACCACGCTAACCCCCCCAAGCGATACGATCCCCGCCATCATTCCCGGGCTGGTCGCGCCAACCCCCAGTCCCGAATGGATGCTGTTGCCCTCGGGCATTTGGCTGATCCTGGCCCTGGCTGCACTTCTGGCGGCCGTGTTGCGGTTTACGGTGTTTGGACGGCACGTGTTCGCCGTGGGATCGAACGAAGCCACCGCCAGGCTGTGCGGGATCAACGTGGCCCGGGTGAAGATCGCCGTTTACGCTATTGGCGGGTTCTTTGTCGGCATGGCCGGCCTGTATCAATTTGCGCGGCTCTCCAACGCCGATCCGACCTCGGGACCCGGGACAGAACTGAGGATCATTGCGGCCGTGGTGATCGGCGGGGCCAGCCTCAGCGGCGGCCGAGGCACTGTCGTTGGTACACTGGCGGGTGCCGGCATCATGGCGGCCATCTTCAGCGGTTGCGTCCTCCTCGGACTGAAAAACCCTCTCCAGGATATCGTCGTGGGCGTGATCATCATCACGGCGGTCGCCCTGGATCAGTTCCGCGGTCGGCGACTGGAACAGTAGCCGCGGGCCAACAGACCGCGCGAAGACAGCGCCTCGGCAGAAGACAATGCCATGGAAACGGCGCGGCCTTCTCTTTGGGCCGCGTCGGCAGCAGACCAGAGGCTTCTGACACGTACTGGCGCAACAAGCCCCGTTGCCCCCAAACCGCTGGACCGATGTTACTGTACAATTGCCCGGCCCATCGCCGCCACGACCTGCCGCAGGCCATTTGCCTGAGGAGCTGGGCATGAGCGTCGAAACAGAAGTCATCCTGGTCGGGTGTATCTTTCTGCTGGCCAGTTCCATCAAGGTCATGTTTGGTTTCGGTGAAGCCTTGGTGGCCATGCCGCTGCTGACGCTGTTTCTGACCGCGCCCGAGGCGGCGCCAACCGTGAGCCTTGCTTCATTGGCCAGCACGGGCTTGCTGGTTGCCGGTGACTGGCGGCACATGGAGGTGCGTGTGGTCCGCACCACGCTCATCTCGGCCTGCGTCGGCATTCCACTTGGGCTGCTGATCGTTCACTGGGTGGACGAACGCGCGGTCCGCCTGCTGCTCGCGGGCGTACTGTTCACTTACAGCGGCTTCAGCCTGTGGCGGCCCCAACTGCTCTATCTGCCCAACGACCGCTCGCTGCCGCTGTTTGGACTGGTGGCCGGCACACTCGGCGGCGCCTACAACACGCATGGCCCTCCGTTGGTCGTGTATGGCACCATGCGCCGCTGGGAACCGCTGCGGTTTCGAGCCAATCTCCAGGCGTACTTCCTGCCGGCGGGTTGCTTCGTCGCCCTGGCCCACGGCATCTCAGGCTTGTGGACGCGCAATGTGTTGCTCTACGTGGCCGGCGGCGTGTGCATCTCGATCCCCACGATCCTGATTGGCCGCAAGCTCCATCGGATGCTACCGCAGCGAGACTACTCGCGGTGCATCCACGTGCTGCTGCTGGTATTGGCCAGCATGCTGGTCGCCAGGGCGCTGGGAGAGTCGCCACCGCTCCCAGCCGCCTCGTCCACGGCAACCGGTGACATGAAGTAACCCGGGTGATTGCCACTTCAACGTGCGAAGCTGATTGGGAACCGCAATCCGGCGCACCAGCACGCGAGTCAAGAGCCCACCAACAGGCCCCACAGAGCCGTGGCACGTTTGAAAAGGCCCACCAACAGGTCCCACAGAGCCGTGGCATGCGGGCCTTGTGTTACTGCAACAGCCGCAGTTGGGTTTTCTCGGGCGCTTCGGCCGTTTCTGCCTGAGAATCATTGATCCGCACGCTCAAACGCCGTTCATTCTCCCAGGCTTTCCAGGCGGCCACCTGTTGGGCGATCGTGGGCGGGGTCCCGTCGCTTGCGGTCGCGGCCGCTGCCACGTCGCGGCCGGCCACCTTAGGGAGCGCCAGCAAGGCCGCGCGCTGCACGCTGCGCGCGTCGTCCAGGAAGCGAATCAAGATCGGAATGAACTGCTCCTCGCTCAACTCGCCGATCACTTCGGCAACCTGCATGCGCACTTTCGGATCGGGATCGTACGACAGCCGCGCAATGGCGGCTTCACCCGCGTGCATGCCTGCCTTGCACAAGCTGGCGGCGGCTTCCACGCGAACGCCGTGATCGCGTGAGGCGAGCAGTTTCTCCAGCGCGGCAGAATCGGTCTGCGGACCCAGGTGCCCCAGTGCCCTGGCGGCCGCCCGGGCGACCAGGCTATCTTCATCGTCGGCCAGCGTGGCCAGGGCATCCGCCACGCGGACACGCCGCAACCGGCCCACATGCTCGCAAGCCCGGCGGCGCACTTCCGATTGCGGGTGTTCCAGGGCCAGGCGCCAGAACCGATCGGGAGCCTGCACGGCCCCATCGCCAGTTCCCGAGGCACCTGCCGCATCCACCAGCGACTGCCACACCAGGGCGTCTTGCTCGGCCTCGGCCAGCGATGCCAACCGGTCGATCGCCAACGGCGAAAGCGGCATGGCCTGCGCGGCCGCTCGCAGCGATACGGCCGCCCGGCGACGCACGTCCACCGCCGGCGACGACAACTCCGCCAGCGAGCGGAAGATCGGGCTCATCTCCGGAAGCACGTCTTGATATACAAACTCCGGCACCGGCACACGCTCGCCGTGCAGGGCCTCCAGCAAGGGCAACAGGTCGTCGCCCAAGTTCGTCAATTGCATCGCCCAATCTTGCCGCTGCTTGACATCGACACCGCGCGACTGCATCGTGCGGAGCAATTGCCGCAGCGTGGCAAGGGCCTGGGGCGAAACAGCCCGTTCCGATACCGGTTGGAATGCGGCAGGCCGTACGGCGCTTGCCGATCCTGGCGGCATGTCGGCAGCCGCGCTGGTTCCATCGGCTGAATCGGTGGAAGCATCCGACGAATCGGATTCTGAGTTTCTGCTGTCTGAAGTGCGCGCGCCGCGGTCCGTTGAAACCGTGCGGGCCTGGTTCGCGGTAGCGGCCGGGCCATTACCGGCTGCACCATCACTTGCCGCGTTGGTAGGTGCAGCACCAACATCGTTCGCTACCGGCTGCGCGGTACCTTGGCTGCCAGAGGCCACGCTGGTCCACAGGGTGCCCCGCGGTTGCGAGCGATCATCCTGGCGGGCCAATTCGACCTTCGCCTGTTCGGCTGCGGCGATGATCTTCTGCGATTCTTGCTCCCAGCGGGCATTCAGCGCCGCCAGGGCCGATTCGCGTTCCACGGCCGACCGGGCATCGTAGGGGAACTCTGCCGCCGCCGGCCAAAGCTTGCTGAGGTGGCCATGCGCGGCCACGCGTGTTTGATAGGCGTCGCTCTCCAAGGCCACCAGCCACAGCGGCACCGCCTCGGCCACAGGCCAGGCTGCAACGGCATCGATCAACTGACGCTGCACCGCTGGATGCGTATCGCGCACCAATCGCTCGCCAATATCCACCGGCAACGCATCGTGCGGATTGTTCGAAAGCTGCTGAGCGACCGCCAGGCGAACTCGCCAGGAGGAATCGTCCAGGCATACCCGCACTTCGTCCCATTGCCCTAGCCGGGCTAAAGCACCGGCCGCGGCCGCGCGGATTTTCTCGCCGTGCCCCGATTGCTCGTTCAGCCGGACAGCCAGGGCATCGCATGCCCGCTCGCGTTGCGGGTGATCGTGCGGCAAGTTGCCCAAGGCGGAGAGCGCAGCCAGGCGCACCTGGATATCCTGGTCGTCCAGCATCGAGAGCACCATGGGCACGGCCTGGCTGTGACCGCTGCGAATCACGGCTTCCGCGAACTCGGCGCGGACGCGCGGATCGGGATCACGCTGCAAGGGCAGCGCAACATCGGGAAGCGGTGTGCGTTCCGCATTCCGCGGCGCCTGGCTCCACCAGGCCAATGCCTCCCGGCGCACGGTCCCCCGGGCATCGGTGAAGGCATCGGTCGCCGGAGGCGCCGGACTCAGTGCGGCCAGCGGTTGGGCTGTGGGGACCGCAGGAAGCTGCAAGCTCTGGCAGCCGGCACCAAGGGGCAGCACCAGTAGCAACGACAGCGGCCAGGTTCTGAGAACCCACGTAATGTTAGTTGTTTTTTGCATCGACCTGGCAAATCCATTCGCCGGGTAAGCCATGAGAAAAAGAACCGTGCCGACGCCCGCTGCGGCACCGCGGCCCACAAGAGCTCGCCAGGGGCCAAGGACCATGCGCGCAGGATATTCAAGGGCGGCCGGTATGCGAAGTTGTTCTGTACCCCAGGAGTCGCCCTGGGGGCAACAGCAGAAACCCAAAATGCTAGCAGCCGACGGGCCGGAGCTACGCCCCGTGGACCGTAAGCGGAACCTCAACCACGATTTGCGTCCCCTCACCGGGCGCGGTTGTGAATTGAGCCGCCCCGCCAAACAGCCGGGCCCGCTCCTTGATCCCCCGCACCCCGAACCGATCGCCGGGCACTTCGGCCAGGTCGAAACCGACCCCCGAATCGCTGATCTCCAGGTGCAGGATAGGCCCGTGCTGCTCCAGCCTGACGCTCGCGGTGGACGATTGGCTATGCCGGTACACGTTCGTCAACGCTTCCTGCACGATCCGAAATACAGCCTGTTCCAGGCGCGGGTCAAGCCGGTCGAACTGGACGTTGTGCGTGAATTCGATGTCGAGCTTGCGGATCGGCTCGTCGGAGATCAGGTACTCAATCGCCCCGACGATGCCCTGATCGTCGATCACCATCGGCCGCAGCCCGGCAATCACGGCCCGGCCATCGTTGATCGCATTGCCCAACAGGCGGCGGACGGTCTTGGCCAGTTCGCGGGCGTTGCCGTCGGACGATTGACAGATGGACTCCACGATCATCTTGGCGCCGACCACATATTGGATCAGGCCGTCGTGGATTTCGTAACTGACGAGCTTTCGGTCGCGTTCCTGCAACTCCAGCAGTTTGCGCAACAGGGCCTGCTCGGTCTTGAGTTGCTCCTGGTAGCGCTTGTGCGCGGTGATGTCGCGCATGACCACCACGGCCCCGCTCAATGCGCCCTGCCCGTTGTAGAGCGGGCTCGCATTCACCGACAGCGACACGCCCTGGGGATGCTGCGAATTGCGCACGTAGACTTCGGCCTCGCGCACCACCTCGCCCCGCCGCGCCCGCGCGCTGGGCAGATCGTCGGCCGGGTACTTGGTTTTCTGATCGGGCAGGAACAGCCCGAAATAATCGGGCCAGGCCGACGACTGTTCCTCGGTGGGTCCGCGGCCGATGAGCCTTTCTGCGGCCGGATTGAATCGCACAAAGTGGCCGTGTTCATCGACAACCAGCACACCGTCGGCCATGCAGTTGAGCACGGATTCGAGCACGTCGCTTTCGCGGCTGAGCGCCTCTTGTGAGGAACGCAACTCTGCGGTTTGCTCGCGAACGCGGTGCTCCAACTGCTCGTGCGCCCGCTGCACGGCTTCCGCCGCCTGCTGCTGCGGGGTGATGTCGATGGTGGCCCCGTACAGCACCCGCTGGCCTTCCCTGATCTCCTTCGCGGTCGCACAGTTTCGGACCCAATGGATGCTGCCATCAGGAAACACGACACGGTGCTGCTCGTCGGCACTGCCTACAGCACCGCCGGCAAGCCGCTTTACCACGTCCTTCACGTGGGCGCGATCGTCGGGATGAATGATCTCAAGCCAGTTATGTTGAATGTCTTCAAGAAAGTACTCGGGCGGGCGGCCCAAGACACGGACACTGCCCGCTGACAGGTAGCGCGCCTGAAACCGCCCATGTTCATCGATGGCGATCGACCACAAGCAGCCCGGGACGGAGTCGATCACGTGCTGCAATTCCTGGTGGGCCGCGGCCAGTTGTGTCTCGGCCCGGCGGCGGTCGGTGATGTCAACCAGCACGCCGCGCCATTGCACACCGCCATCGTCCGCAGGTGCTACGCCGGCTGAACCGTGAACCCATTTGGTCTTGCCCGAGCGATCGACGATGCGGAACTCGCATTCCCACGAGCGCAGCGTGCGCGCGGAGGTATCGAGCGATTTCCGCACGCGGGCGACGTCGTTTTCAGAAACCAGGGACCAGGGAAAACTCGGTTCAGACGACATGGCGCCCGGGGCGGCCCCGCACAGTTCCCGACAACCGCTGATGAATTGCAGTCGATCCTCGCCATCCGCGGAACGCACCACATGAAATACGACGGCGGGAATCGCATATTCCAGGGCGGCCTCCTCGAGCGTGGAAGAGGCTTTCAGCCGGTCAACTTCTTCGCGCAGGTGTACGATTTCCGCCTGCAATTCTTCTAGCGATGGCCAAGGCATATTCTGTTCACTGAACAACGGGTGAGCGCCCCTGCGGCCCGGCCCAGCAAAACGTCCCCCTGTTCACCAGGTACTGGCACGTTGTGGGCCCCATGAATCCAACAGGCGATGGACGCCTGGCCGCTTGGCGCGGCAGTGATCGGCGCAAATTGACCACAACGCCGCCTGCGCCAGATGCCCCGAGTACTTTACAAGGAGACGACACCGCGGCAGCACGCGCAACACGTTGCGCAGCGGGCACGGCCGCGACTCACGAAACCTTCTGGGGGACCACATTTCCCCCAAAACTGTTTTTCCGCCCACTCGGCTTGCAAGCCTACAGGATAGCCAACCCTTGCGACGCGCCTAGCCCGACAGAGGTGCGCCCCCTAAAGCCTTGCACCCCCAAGAGTCTTGCACTGCCACCACCTGGGCCAAACGAGCCGGGTGGGGGCTCCGGAGACGAGGTCGGGTTCCGAAGCGATGGGCCACCCCGCGACCAGGCCCGGTGGCCACGCCTCGCGGGCCGCAATTCGTGCCACGGCGGCTAACGCCCGAAATAGCGAATCAGCCACAAAATGGCCGTCGCCGCGAGACTGAGAAGAATGCAGGTAACGATGGGAAAATAGAAACGGAAATTCTCGCGTTCTACCACAATATCACCCGGCAACCGCCCCAACCACGGCACGTGCGGCGCTATCAGCCAGATCACGCCGACCACGACGATCACCAGGCCCAACATGATCAATGCCCAACCGGGATGCTGCATCGAATGTGTCGCCTCGTGGCAATCATGGAACGGGGGAACCTGGCGGACACCGCAGCCTGATGCGCCCGCCCCCACCGTGCCCAGCAGTTCGCATGCCTTTAGCGTTTCTTGTCGCTGGTCGGTTTGAATTGCACCTTGGGACGCAGCACTTGCTGCTGCATCTTCTTGCGCAACTTGGGGAACTTCGTTGCCGGCTTGCGTACCATCGTGCGCTGGCGATGAGCCATGAGATGCCTCCTCCCGCGGATTGAGGAAACTGCCCCGCACGAATCAAGCTGCCGCTCCTTAATACTATTATATGCAGCAGCGACTACGGAGCGTGTGCTGCTGACACGGCGCCGGGGGCCAATTCGAACACACCTGGCCCGCACAAGCATGCGGATGCTGTTGCCGCTCGCCCCCCGGTAAGCGACAATGTGCAGGTTGCACTGCTCCGGGACGCAAGTGCCGGGGCGTGCCACCAACTTCCCTGCCTTGACCGAGGGAGGGCCGATAAGGCCCCCCAGTCCGTTACGCTTTCTCGCCTTGAAACCTCTCGCGTTGCCGTACCCCATGCCTCGACGTTCCATGCCTCAACGCTCCTTGCTTAATCGTTCTGGCTTGTGCATTGCGCTGGCCTATCTGGCCGCGATGGCGCTGCCGGCGGCCGCACAGGAGCCGGACGGTCCCACGCCCGTAGACTTTGGCCGCGAGATCCGGCCGCTGTTGGCCAAGCGGTGCCTGGCCTGCCACGGACCGGGCACCGCCGAAGCCGGACTGCGGTTGCACGATCCCAAGGCTGCCGTGGCCGAGTTGGATTCGGGCAACCGTGCCATCGTGCCTGGTAAGCCCGAGGCCAGCGAACTGCTGCGCCGCGTGATGGCGAAGGATGAATTCGAGCGGATGCCGCCGGAAGAGGAACCGTTGAGCGAAGCTGAGATTGCCACGCTCCGGCGATGGATTGCCGAGGGCGCAGCGTTTGAAAGCCATTGGGCGTTCCAACCGGTTGCCCCGCGCCAGCCGCCGGCGGTCAAGCAAGCGGATTGGGTCATCAATCCGATCGACGCATTCATCCTGGCTCGGCTGGAAGCCGCCGGTTTGAAGCCCAACCCGCCCGCCGACAAGGCTGCGCTTCTCCGCCGGGTGACGTACGACCTGATCGGACTTCCGCCCACCCCCGAGGAATTAGACGCCTTCCTGGCCGACGACTCGCCCGAAGCTTATGAGAAAGTGGTCGATCGGTTACTGGCATCGGAGCAGTACGGGGAGCGCTGGGCGCGCCACTGGCTCGACGTGGTGCGCTATGCTGAAACCAACAGTTTTGAACGCGACAACCCCAAGCCCAATGTTTGGCGGTATCGCGATTATGTCATTCGCTCGTTCAACGACGACAAGCCGTACGACCGCTTCATCCGCGAGCAGCTAGCCGGTGACGAACTGCCCGACCGGTCCGCCGAGACCATCATTGCCACGGGCTATTACCGGTTGGGTGTTTGGGACGACGAACCGGCCGACCCGCTGCAAGCCCGGTACGACGAACTGGACGACATCGTCAGCACCACCTCGCAGGCTTTCCTGGGATTAACCGTCAACTGTGCGCGGTGCCACGATCACAAGATCGACCCCATTCCGCAGGCCGACTATTACCGGTTGCTGGCGTTCTTCCAAGGGGTGCGGTCGTACGGGACACGGGGCGACCAGACCTCGTTCAACCAGACCGATATTTCGCCGCCCGATGTGGCCGAGCAGCACGCCAAGCGCGATGCCGCCATGCGGAGCCTGGGCGAAAGGATGCGGGCGATTGAACAAACGGGCATCGTGAAGATGTCGGCCGAAGATCAGCGGACCACCGAAGGACAGGGCCGCGCCAAGCTGCTTGAAGCCAAGCTAAAAGATTATCTCGACGAACAGCAGTGGGAGGCATACAGCGCGCTACGCAAAGAATACCGCGAATGGGAAGCCATGAAACTGCCGCCGCGGCAAAGTGCCTTGAGCGTGAACCGCTGCGATCCGCAGCCCAAGCCGACACACATCATGCTGCGGGGCAATCCGCACTCGCCCGGCGACGTGGTGCAGCCCGGTTTTCCAACGCTGTTTTCAACGCCCGATCCTGAGCTTGCTCCGCCGGCAGAAGGTGCCAAGACTTCGGGCCGCCGCACGGCCCTCGCCCATTGGATCGCTTCCCCAGACAACCTGCTAACGGCCCGGGTGATGGTCAACCGGTTGTGGCAACACCACTTCGGTCGGGGCATCGTGGCCTCGCCAAACAATTTTGGCTTGTTGGGCCTTCCGCCCACGCATCCCGAGTTGCTCGATTGGCTGGCGGCCGAATTTGTGCGGGGCGAATGGCGGATCAAGCGGATGCATCGCTTGATGGTGCTATCGCAGACATACCGGATGTCGTCGGCGGGCAACGAGCAGGCGCTGGCACAAGACCCGCAGAACAACCTGTTCTGGCGGTTCAACATGCGGCGGCTTTCGGCCGAGGAAATCCGCGACGCCGTGCATGCCGCCAACGGCCGGCTGAATCTCAAAATGTTTGGCCCCAGTATCTATCCGACGATCGCCAAGGAAGTGCTGGCCGGACAGTCGCAGCCAGGCCGCGGTTGGGGGAACTCCAGCCCCCAAGAACAAGCACGGCGCAGCATCTACATCCATATCAAGCGCTCGCTGCTGGAGCCCCTGTTGGCGAGCTTCGACCTGCCCGACCCCGACAGCAGTTGCGAGGCCCGCTTCGTCACCACGCAGCCCGCCCAGTCGCTGGCCCTGATCAACGGGCAATTCATCCATGAGCAGGCGGCGGCCTTCGCCCAGCGATTGCAACGCGAGTGCGGGCAGGACCGCGCGGCCCAGGTGGAGCGGGCCTTGCGGTTGGCGCTGTCGCGCCCAGTCTCAACGGAAGAGATCGCCAACGGCGTCACGTTGATGGAAACATGGCAGCAGCGGCACAACCTGACTGCCGACGACACCCTCAAGTACTTCTGCCTGTACGTGTACAACTTGAACGAGTTTGTATACGTGGACTGAAGGCAGACAGCACAGGCCGGCACGTGGCGCCCAAGACGCCGTGCGATCGTCATTCCCGGCTGCAACTTTGCGCACGGCCGGAAGAGCCGCGGTACGTTCACCCATCGCATTCTTTTCAACAGCGGCGTGCAACTTGCGCTGAACGCCAGCGAGGTTGACGCCGCACGCATCAACGCAATCGACTTGCCTCCCGGTCGGCAGAAGGTCGCCTGATGGTGCGCGGCCTCCTCGCTGCGTGGCGATGCATTCGCTTGGCTTTCATGTCTGGGGAACCAACCGCTGTTTCGTGGCCTGAAAAACGGGGGTCCATTGCCGCGCTGCCGCCTGGTGCGAACCGCGTTTGGGCGTCCCGTGTCGGGCAATTGGGGCACCTGGCTGATACTGCGACAACGCTTCATTGTCCAAGGTGATGCTGCGGAAATTCCTCTGGCCGCAAAAAAACTTCGGCGGATGAATTTACCAAGAACTACCGTTTTCGGGAGATCAGGCAGATATTTGGCTATTCCTTTTCCTAGTCTCTTGACTGGGGTTTTCTGCGACGATAGTTTTTCATGCTCGCCCCAAATACTAAGCGTGCGCTCTATTAGAAAAACCAATAGTAGCACGATCCTGGCCAGCGGCGTTTCGCCGCCCCGAGGTCCCGCTTAGGTACAACTGGTTCTGTCGCGTCGTTGCTGCCCATGCACCTGAAAGCGTTGCGCATTTTTTGCGATGTCGTACGGCGGAGGAGCTTTTCCCGCGCCGCGGGGGACAACTCCATCAGCCAATCGGCGGCCAGCCAGATGGTGCAGCACCTGGAAGAACGGCTGGGGGTCAAGCTGATCGACCGCTCCAAGCGGCCCTTTGTGCTCACACCCGAGGGCGAAGTCTATTACGACGGCTGCCGGGCGCTGGTCGAGCGGTACGAGGCCCTGGAGCAGCGGGTTCGCAGCCTGCACCAGGAGGTCGATGGCCGGGTCAACGTGGCCTCGATCTACTCGATCGGGCTGCACAGCATGAACCAGACGATCCAAAAGTTTCTGGGGCGCCATCCCCGCGCCAACGTCCGCCTGGAATACCACCATCCCGACCGCGTGTACGAGAACGTCGAGCAGGACATTGCCGACCTGGGGCTGGTGAGCTATCCGCGGGCCTCGCGAACGATTGAGGCGTTGCCGTGGCGCGAGGAGCCCATGGTCCTGGTGTGCGCGCCGGGGCACCCGCTGGTCAGCCGCAAGCGGGTCCACCTGAGCGAACTGCACGGCCACACGATGGTTTCCTTCGACCGGGGGCTGACGATCCGCCGCGAGGTCGATCGGGCCCTGCATCAGCACCGTGCGGAAGTCCGCGTGGTGATGGAATTCGACAACATCGAGACCATTAAGCGGGCGATCGAGATCGATGCCGGCGTGGGGTTGCTGCCGCTGCCCACCATTCGTTCCGAGACACAGACAGGAACGTTGCACGCGGTGCCGATCAGCGGTTATCCTTTGGTACGTCCCATCGGAATCATCCACCGCCGCGGCAAGGATCTGAGCCAGTCGGCGGTGCGTTTCATTGACCTGCTGCGCGAAGAATCCCTCGAGGGTTTTACCTCTGAGACGGCACTACCAGGCAGCCCGGTTCCGGGTTCGCCAGCAGGTGAAATCGGCGCGGTGCCCGGCAACGGCGCGGCCAGCGAGGAAGGTCCGCGCGGCCAGGTGAGCGCGTCGGGCGAAGGCGGTTCAGGGCACGATGCCGCTTCGTCGCAGGCTTCCGCTTCTCAGGCCGCCCCTCCGAGGCGCGGCGGCAAGTCTCCGTCGCCTTCAACACGTCCAGCGTCGCGGTCGCGGCGCACGTCGAATCAAGTTCCGAGGTAAGTTTATGGCCACGAGCGACCCCCGCCCTGCCCCGTCTCTGTGCCAGCCCTCTCACGCGCCCGCGGCAGCAGCCAGCGGTCTGCCTCAGGCTGCGGGCCTGTACGATCCGCAATATGAGCACGACTCATGTGGGGTGGGTTTCGTGGCCCAGATCAAAGGGGTGCGCAGCCACGAGATCGTGCTCGAAGCCGACCAGGTGCTCCGCAACATGACGCACCGCGGGGCCTGCGGTTGCGAGCCGAATACCGGGGATGGTGCCGGCATTCTCACGGCACTGCCGCACGAGTTTTGCGCCAAGGTGGCCCAGCGCGACCTGGGGGTCCAACTGCCCGAGCCCGGCCGGTTTGCCGCGGGGATCGTGTTCTTGCCGCGGGACGAAGCCGCCCGCGAGGCCTGCCGCCAGGAGGTGCAGCGGTTGATCGCGGAGCAGGGCCAGCAGTTCCTGGGTTGGCGGCCTGTTCCCACCGATGCCGACCGCGCAGATATCGGCCCCTCGGCCCGCGCCACTGAGCCAGTGATGGAGCAGCTTTTTGTAGCGTCTGCGCCGGGGCTCGACCAGGAGGCGTTCGAGCGCCAGCTCTACATTATTCGCAAGCGAGCCAGCAGCAAGCTGCGCACGGATTCCAGCCTGCCCGAGGCGAAGATGTTCTACATCTGTAGCCTCTCCACCAAGGTGATCGTGTATAAGGGCCAGCTCACGCCGGCGCAGGTGATGCCGTACTTCCCGGACCTTTCCGATCCGGACTACACCACGCACCTGGCGATGGTCCATTCGCGGTTTTCCACCAACACGTTCCCCTCGTGGGACCGCGCGCAACCCAACCGCTTCATGAGCCACAATGGCGAGATCAATACGCTGCGCGGCAACATGAACTGGATGGCGGCCCGGCAAGGCATGGCTGCCAGCCCGCTGTTCGGCGACGAGATCAACAAGCTGTTCCCCATTGCCGAGCCCGACTGCTCCGACTCCGGCACCTTCGACAACGTGCTGGAATTCCTGCTGATGTCGGGCCGCACGCTGCAAGAAGCCGTGATGATGATGGTGCCCGAGGCCTGGCAACAGCACGAAACCATGCCGGAGCACAAGCGGGCTTTCTACGAATACCATTCCTGCTTGATGGAGCCTTGGGACGGCCCGGCCTCCATCGTGTTTACCGACGGTCATTACATCGGCGCCGTGCTCGACCGCAACGGCCTGCGTCCCAGCCGGTATTACCTCACCCACGACGACAAGGTCATCATGGCCTCCGAGGTGGGCGTGCTGCCGGTCGATCCCAAGCGGGTGAAGGAAAAAGGCCGTCTTCAGCCGGGCCGTATGTTCCTGGTCGATTTCGAGCAGGGCCGGCTGATCCCCGATCACGAACTGAAGGACGAGTTCTCCAAGCGGCGGCCCTATGGTCAATGGCTCCGCGAGCAGCGGATCGAGCTGGACGAAGTCACTGTCCACGACGACAAGGCCCACGGTTTCGATCCCGAGACCCTGCTGCCCCGGATGCAGGCGTTCGGGTACACCGTGGAAACGATGCAGTTCATGCTGCTGCCGATGATCCGCGAGGCCCGCGACCCGGTGGGTTCGATGGGCAACGATTCGGCGCTGGCGTGCCTCTCCGACAAGCCGCGGATGCTGTACGACTATTTCAAGCAGCTATTCGCGCAGGTAACGAACCCGGCGATCGATTCGATCCGCGAAGAGATCATCATGTCGCTGGAGTGCTACATTGGACCTGAGCGGAACCTGCTGGACACCACGCCCGAGCATTGCCACCGGTTGCTGGTCCCGCACCCGATCCTATCCAACGAGCAGCTTGCCGCGCTGAAGCACTTGAACCACCGCGGCTGGAAGGCCCGCACCATCGACATCACCTGGCCGTGCTCGGAAGGCGAAGCCGGCCTGATGGCCGCGCTGGACCGCATCTGCGCCGAGGCCGAAGCCGCCATCGACGACGGTTACAGCCTGGTGGTTCTGACCGACCGCGCCATCTCCGCGCAGCGCGTGCCCATTTCTGCCTTGGCCGCCGTGGGGGCCGTGCATCATCACCTGGTCAAGGCCGCCAAGCGTACCCAACTCGGCATCGTGGTCGAAACCGGCGAAGCCCGCGAGGTTCACCATCACTGCCTGCTGGTCGGCTACGGGGCCGACGCCATCAATCCTTACCTGGCGTTCGAGGCGCTGTGGCAGGCCCGCCGCGATGGCCTGCTGGATGCCAACCGCTTCGCCGACGACGATAAGATCGTGGCCTCGTACCGCAAGGCGGTCGCCAAGGGCATGCTCAAGGTGATGGCCAAGATGGGCATTTCCACCCTGCAAAGCTACAAGGGCGCCCAGATTTTCGAGGCCGTGGGCCTGAAGAACGACGTTATCGAGCGCTGCTTCGCCGGCACGGCCAGCCGCATCCAGGGCGTGGATTTCCGCGTACTCGCCCAGGAACTGTTGCGGCGGCACGAAATCGGATACCCCCGCCGTGCGACCAACCGGTTGCCGGTACTGCCCAACCCGGGCGAATTCCACTGGAGGGCGGGCGGCGAGCGCCACATGTGGGACCCGCAGGCCATTGCCGATCTGCAGGTGGCCGCCCGGGCCAACGACGAATCGGCCTATTGGCGATTCTCCGCGCATGCCAACGCCGACGAACGCACCCGCTGCTCGCTCCGTGGATTGCTGAAATTCAAAAAGGGCGTCCTGCCGCCAGTGCCGCTGGAGAAAGTAGAACCGGCCCAGGCGATCGTCAAGCGGTTCTGCACCGGGGCGATGAGCTTTGGTTCCATCTCGGCCGAAAGCCACGAAACCCTGGCCCTGGCCATGAACCGCATCGGCGGCAAGAGCAACACGGGCGAAGGCGGCGAAGACCCCGCGCGGTTTATCCCGCTGCCTAACGGCGACTCCAAGCGATCGGCCATCAAGCAGGTGGCGTCGGGCCGGTTCGGCGTCACCATCTGGTATCTGACCAACGCCGACGAACTGCAAATCAAAATCTCGCAGGGTGCCAAGCCGGGTGAAGGCGGCGAACTGCCCGGCCGCAAGGTCGATGAAAATATCGCCCGCATCCGCCATTCGACGCCGGGCGTGGGGCTGATCTCGCCGCCGCCCCACCACGACATTTACTCCATTGAGGACCTGGCCCAACTCATCCACGACCTTAAGAACGCCAATCCATCGGCCCGCATCAGCGTGAAGCTGGTTTCGGAGGTGGGGGTCGGCACGGTGGCCGCGGGCGTGGCCAAGGCCCACGCCGATCATATTCTGATCTCTGGCGATACCGGCGGGACGGGCGCCAGCCCCATCACCAGCATCAAGCATGCCGGCTTGCCTTGGGAGTTGGGCCTGGCGGAGACGCACCAAACCCTGGTGATGAACGATCTCCGCAGCCGCGTGGTTCTCCAGACCGACGGCCAGCTCAAGACCGGGCGCGACGTGGTCATCGCCGCCCTGCTGGGTGCCGAGGAATTTGGCTTTTCCACCGCCCCGCTCATCACGCTGGGCTGCATCATGATGCGGAAGTGCCACCTCAACACTTGCCCGGTCGGCATCGCCACGCAAGACCCCGAATTGCGCAAGAAGTTCTCCGGCAAGCCCGAGTATGTGGTCAACTACCTGTTCATGGTTGCCGAAGAAGCCCGGCGGATCATGGCCGAGTTGGGTTTCCGCAGCATCGACGAAATGGTCGGCCGGGTCGATCTGCTGCAAACCGACGACGCCATCCGTCACTGGAAAGCCGACGGCTTGGACCTCTCTAAGATTCTCGCGCCCGCGGTTCGCCCGCGTCCGGATGTTGAAACTCGGTGCACCAAGGCCCAAGACCACGGTTTGCAATTCGCTCTGGATAACAAGCTGATCGAGTTGGCCGCACCGGCCATCGAGCGGGGTGAAAAGGTCCGCATCGACCTGCCGGTGATCAATACCAACCGCACCGTTGGCACGATGCTCAGCCATACCATCGCCCGGCGGCATGGCGCCGAGTGCCTGCCCGATGATACCATCCACATCAAGCTTACCGGTTCGGCCGGCCAAAGCCTGGCTGCCTGGCTGGCCCGCGGTGTTACCATCGAACTGGAAGGCGATGCCAACGACTACGTGGGCAAGGGCCTCAGCGGCGGGCGCGTGATCATCTACCCGCCGGCCGAAAGCACCTTCAACGCCGAAGATAACATCATCGTCGGCAACGTGGTGCTGTACGGTGCGACCAGCGGCCAGGCGTTCTTCCGCGGCCGTGCGGCCGAACGGTTCTGCGTTCGTAACTCGGGCGCCCAGGCGGTGATCGAAGGGATCGGCGACCACGGTTGCGAGTACATGACCGGCGGCCGCGTGGTGATCCTCGGTCCCACCGGGCGCAACTTCGCCGCCGGCATGAGCGGCGGCGTGGCCTATGTCTGGGATCCCGAGAATCGACTCCTCGAAAACTGCAACCTCGGCATGGTCGAGCTGGAGCGGCTCGAACAGGCCGAAGATATCGACGAGGTCCGGCAATTGGTTGCCGATCACGCCCGCTACACCGGTTCCACCGTGGCCGCTCGCCTGCTGGACGATTGGGAAAACGCCATCGGCCAATTCGTGAAGGTGATGCCCACCGATTACAAGCGGGTTCTGGAAGAACGCAAAAAGAAGGTCCAAGAAACGGTGCTCGGCGGCTAGCCACAGCGCAGCGTATGTACCCCAGCGCAGTGCGTGTACCTGCGTGTACCACGGTGCAATGGGTGCAC
>CAZEEG010000091.1:20583-22620 GCA_964511065.1 uncultured Pirellulales bacterium
GAGCGTGCGTGCCAGCGAAACTCCGTGGGTAGCTGATGCGGCCGTGTCGCCACCAGGTATCCATCCGATAGGCAAAAACCGTTCGATCCGAATGATGTCAGGCGATGCGATGCCTGGCCTGCGGGGGCTTCGATCCGAATCATGTCAGGCGGTGCCTGATCTACGATGTGTCGATTTTGGGAAGCATAACCGATGGGTAAGCCGACCGGTTTCAAAGAGTATCCCCGCCAGAGTGTTCCCTATCGCGATCCGGCCGAGCGGATTCGCGATTACAACGAGTTCCTGGTGATCGTGCCCGAGGAACATCTGCGGCAACAGGGTGCCCGGTGCATGGATTGCGGCGTGCCGTATTGCCAGAGCGAGACAGGCTGTCCGGTGGACAACCTCATCCCGGAATGGAACGACCTGGTGTACCGTGGCCGCTGGCGCGAGGCCCTGGACCGGTTGCACCTGACGAACAACTTTCCGGAGTTCACCGGCCGGGTCTGCCCTGCCCCGTGCGAAGGCGCCTGCGTGCTGGGCATTATTGAGCCGGCGGTCACGATCAAGAACATCGAGTGCGCGATCGTGGACAAGGGGTACGAGATGGGCTGGATCAAGCCCAACCCGCCCCAGCACCGCACCGGCAAACGCGTGGCCGTGGTCGGTTCCGGCCCCGCCGGTCTGGCCGCCGCGGCGCAGCTCAACCAGGCCGGGCACCTGGTCACCGTCTTTGAACGTGCCGACCGTATCGGTGGCCTGCTGATGTACGGTATCCCGAACATGAAGCTCGACAAAAAGTACGTCGAGCGGCGGGTGGAAATCCTGCGGCAGGAAGGCGTCGAATTCGTCACCTGCGCGCACGTCGGCCGCGAAGAAGATTTCCCGCCCGGCCACATGACACGGATCATGGCCGAACAGCACCAGATCCGGTTCATCGACCCGCAGCAACTGCTCGAGCAGTACGACGCCCTGCTGATGGCCACCGGGGCCACGCGGCCGCGCGACTTGCCCATCCCCGGCCGGAACCTCCGCGGCATCCACTTCGCCATGGACTTCCTCACCCGCAACACCAAGAGCCTGCTGGACAGCAGCCTGGCCGATAACCACTATTTCAGTGCCAAGGATAAGCGGGTGGTGGTGATCGGCGGCGGCGATACGGGCACCGACTGCATCGGAACCTCCATCCGGCATGGCTGCCGGAGCATGGTCAACTTTGAACTGCTGCCCGAGCCACCGCAAAGCCGGGCCCCCGATAACCCTTGGCCGCAGTGGCCGCGCATCTTCCGGGTGGATTACGGGCATGCCGAGGCGCAAGCCTGCTTTGGCCGCGATCCACGCGAGTTTTGCGTGCTGAGCAAGGAGTTTATTGACGACGGACGAGGCAACGTGGCTGGCATCAAAGCGGTGCGCGTGGATTGGAAACGCGGGTCCGACGGCCGCTTTGAATTGTCAGAAATTCCCGGCAGCGAACAAGTCTTTGAAGCCGACCTGGTGCTGTTGGCGATGGGTTTTCTGGGACCAGAAGACGCGGCCGCCCAAATGCTCGGCGTGGAACTGGACGCCCGGAGCAACTACAAGGCCGATTACGGCAAGTACGCCACCAACATTGAAAAGGTGTACGCCGCCGGCGACTGCCGCCGCGGCCAATCGCTGGTGGTCTGGGCCATCCACGAAGGCCGCCAGGCCGCCCGGGAAATCGACCTGGCCCTGATGGGCGAAACGCTGCTGCCGTAAGATGCGGCTCACATGGCAGGGCTTTGCAAGTCGCGTGGTTTCGGTTCATGCTTGCCACGGCTCTGCGAGCCGTGCAAGTCCAACTCCCGACTGTCAGTTCAGTACCAAGGTTCTGTGAGCCGGGCTGGTAACTGCCTTGGCCGCATGTGCCGCCGATCTTGCGAGCCTGCGGCCATTCACGTTCCTCGGGCTACCTGCTTCAACTCGCGGATAGCAATACCGAGTACTGCCCGGGCGCGGGAACTTCGAAACGCCGCATCTTCGTTTTCCAGCCGGAGCAATGCTTCCATCGCAGCCACCAGGGCAGCCGGTACCGGGGCC
>CAZEEG010000092.1:0-22425 GCA_964511065.1 uncultured Pirellulales bacterium
TGTCTCGCTGGCGGACCTCGGTCGGGCCAAGCGGGTGGTGGTCGACAAGGACAACACCACGATCATCGAAGGCGCCGGCAAGACCGCCGACATCAAGGGCCGCATCGCCCAGATTCGCCGCGAAATCGAGAACTCCACCAGCGACTACGATCGCGAAAAGCTCGAAGAGCGGTTGGCCAAGC
Organism: uncultured Pirellulales bacterium; assembly: GCA_964511065.1. Taxonomy (GTDB): domain Bacteria; phylum Planctomycetota; class Planctomycetia; order Pirellulales; family S012-138; genus CALBRZ01. The sequence continues at coordinate 183 of CAZEEG010000092.1, forward strand.
TCTCCGGCGGCGTGGCCAAGGTGAACGTTGGCGCCGCCACCGAAAGCGAAATGAAGGAAAAGAAGGCCCGCGTGGAAGACGCCCTGCACGCCACCCGCGCTGCCGTCCAGGAAGGCATCCTGCCCGGCGGTGGCGTGGCCCTGCTGCGGGCGAGCTCCACGGTGAAGCCCGATGACCTCACCCACGACGAACAGGTGGGCTACAACATCGTGGTCCGGGCGTGCCGCGCCCCCATCACGGCCATTGCCAACAACGCCGGTAAGGACGGTGGAATCGTGGCCGAGAAGGTGCTCGAGGGCAAGGGGAACTTCGGTTACAACGCCGCGACCGACACCTACGAGGACATGGTGAAGGCCGGTATCATCGACCCGACCAAGGTTACCCGGACCGCCCTGCAGAACGCTTCCAGCGTGGCCGCGCTGCTGCTCACCAGCGAAGCCTTGATCGCTGAGAAGCCCAAGGACGACAAGAAGAAGGCCGGCCACGGCGGCGACTACGATATGTACTAAACCGCCACCTGGCACGGGCAGGCAGCAGTCGCCTTAAATCGCTCCGGATGGCGCAAGCGGCGACTGGCAGCCTGAATACCAAACCCTCGAAGCGGCGAGTGAGCAGCCATGCTCGCTCGCCGCTTTGCTTTGCGCTGATGTGGCGGGGCCGCGCTAAGGTGCCCCGCGACATGGCAATGGCGGCTACACCGTTCCTCGCTCCCGACTCAGCGCCAGGCTTTCAGCCGCCACGGCCGAAAGCGGGCGGTCGCTGCCGCTGAGAATCACCAGCAGATGTGTCAGCGCTTCCAGCGCGTCGGGCAAGAAAACGCATCGATGTGCACGGTCGTCGTCAGTATCCAACCGATGGCAAAACCAGTAGCGGCCGCTGGGGCCGCCTCCCAGCTCGGCTGGTGGGTCGGTGCGTGGAATCGCATCGAGTTGCACTTCGGTTGCGCTGTGCCGCCTGCCAGACGCTGCCGCATCGCCCACCACTGGTTCATTCCCGTGTAAGGCGACCACCATTTCGGCCCGAGTTGGCCCGGCCTCGATCCGTCGCAGGTTCATGGAATCGAGACAGAACGCCATCAGCAGTTGGGCCTCGGCTGGCCCCCCCTGTTCAACGACCACCCGCGCCCAGGGGCGCGAGGCCAGCAAGTGCCGCGTGAGGATAGCCAGCACCGCGTGCCATGCCAACGCGCGGCCCTGCTCATCCCACAGACGCAGCCGTTCGCCATCGCCGTCGATCCAGATGCCAAAATGCGCCTGCTCGCGCAATACGGCTTCGCCCAAGTGGTTGCCGCGCGGCGTGCCCTCGGGCCAAGGTTCCACGGCCTGACAAGCCACGTTCGCCAGCAGCCCTTGCAGCGACCGTCGCAGCGGGCCGCTGGCCGTATCGAGCACAAACCGCAGGGGCCGTAGCGCGTGATAGTATTGCGCAAGCCGCGTCAAGTACCACTCGCCGGGTGCCGTTCGCACCAGCGGCCCATGCTGCCGGACAGGCCGCGGCGGCAACTCCGCGGCCAGTTGTTCCAGGGCTTCCAGGCTCTGTTCAGGCGCCGCCGCTTGCTGCCTCGATAGGGGCAGCCCCGCTGGCCCCCAAAACTTGAGCGCCACGACAAAGGGTTCGCCCGCCGGCGACCCAAGGTACAGGGCTCCATCGGCCTGATGCTGGGCCTGAGCCAGGGCCAAGACCGGCGCCGTCGCAACGCCCAGGTCGATCAGACCGCAGCCGGCCCAACGGATACCTTCGGCCGCTTGAGCCACAAACTCGGCCTGGAGGGGGCGGCCATCGAACGCCAGAACCACGCGATTCGTCCGGTTCGCGTTCTGTTCGCGGAGCCACAAGGCAAAGGCCGCGGCCAGTTGCCGGGCGTGTTGCGGCTGGAAGTCGGCCCCATGGCGGCCGCCCAAGGTTTCCAGGCAAGCCGCGGTGGAATCGTCTGCCCCGCGCTCCAGGGCCGAAAGCTGTTGCACCGTGCGAGGCGACAGCAGATCGCGGTCGAACCGGTGAGGGCAACCGCGGCAAGCGCGATAGAACGACGACAACCGCGCCAAGTGCAGTGATCGGCTGATCGCATATGCTTCGCCCGGACAGCGATATGCACCATCGGGCGAAGCGGCGTTGGCATGGTCCGTCATGCGTCCACCAGGAGAAGCTGAGCTAGGGCAGGGCACAGGAACCGATCCGTGGCGAGCCGGTGCCGCCTGGATTCCAGTGGGCAACCTACGGCGAACGCCGCCGTGCCGTCAATGCCGGCAGACCGACTGGACGCGAACCGCGGGAGCCTTCAGAATAGCGCCCAGCCGGTTGGGTGGTAAGCGTCTGGCGTCGTCCGCACATCATCGCAACAGCGGTACAACGCCCCGGCCAAGCGCGCCTGCCGCCGCACGTCCAATAGCAACGATCGTATGCACACGCAGGGAGCGCAGAACATGGAAATTGGCATGATCGGCCTGGGTCGGATGGGCGCCAACATGGTGCGGCGGTTGATGGGAGGCGGCCATCGCTGCGTGGTGTACGATGTGTCGGCCGAATCGGTCGATCAACTCGCCGCCCAGGGGGCCGTGGGTGCCAAAACCCTGAAGGAGATGGTGGCCGCCATGACGCCGCCCCGGGCCATTTGGATGATGGTTCCCGCAGCCGTGGTCGATACGACCATTGCCCAGGTGGCGACGCTGCTGGCCTCGGGCGATATCCTCATCGACGGCGGCAATTCTTACTACCACGACGATATTCGCCGCAGTAGGGAATTGGCCGCACGAGGAATCCGTTACCTGGATGTTGGCACGAGTGGCGGCGTCTGGGGGCTGGAGCGGGGGTATTGCCTGATGATTGGCGGCGATGCCGACGCCGTGAAGCATTGCGAGCCCGCCTTTGCCACCTTGGCCCCCGGTGTTGAAGCGGCCCCGCGCACGCCCGGCAAGTCCGGTTCGCCAAGTCCCGCCGAGCAAGGCTACTTGCATTGCGGGCCGTCCGGGGCAGGGCATTTTGTGAAGATGGTCCACAACGGCATCGAGTACGGCTTGATGGCCGCATACGCCGAAGGGTTGAACATCCTCAAGCACGCCAACGTCGGCAACCGGCAAGCCGAAGTCGATGCCGAAACCACTCCGCTGCGCAACCCGGAGTTCTACCAGTACGAATTCCCGCTGCCTGAGGTGGCTGAAGTTTGGCGTCGGGGCAGCGTGATTGCCTCGTGGCTATTGGACCTGACCGCCCAGGCCTTGGCCGAAGATGCTCAATTGTCAAACTTCACCGGGCGGGTGTCCGACTCGGGCGAGGGCCGCTGGACCCTGGCCGCCGCCATCGACGAAGCTGTGCCAGTGCCCGTCCTCAGCACCGCGCTTTTCGAACGGTTCGAATCTCGCGGGGAAGGCCAATTCGCCGATCGACTGCTCTCGGCCATGCGTTACCAATTTGGCGGCCACCACGAGAAGAAAGGGTGAAAGGCCCGCCGCCCGACAGAGTCGGTTCCACCTGCCGGTGACTGGCATCAGGGTACCGTGTTCGCCGCCGCACCGTGCATTGCATCAAGAACCGCTTCGCCCGGCAATAGCCGAGAAATAACACGTAGCGCGGCGCACGCCTCACAGCGGCAGAACTCGCAGAAACCAGCAACGGTGCGCTCGCGTGGCGTGTCCCTGAGAGCCTTACTCGGGAAACATCCGCGGCGGCCAATGGCCCTCCTTCTGCGGTGTCAGCCCCTTGAGCAGGCTCGTGGTGATGGCATCAAACACGTGTTTCACCTGCGCGAATTCCCGATCGTCGGCCTGGTACATGATTAAGAAACTTCCGGCGGGCGTGCGAAAGCTGTGCAAGACTGCCGTATTGGTCAGATCCAGGCAGATGAAATTCAGCTCATAGCCGCTTAAACGGTGCCCTGCAATCTCGTCCTCGGTACGTTCCACGTCCAGGTCGGGATAGACCTCGCGCATGGCCGCGAGGCTGGTTTCTAACGCCCGGGCCGGTTCCTGCGTCACGTGATGCTTGACGAGCGTCCAGAATGCACCGCCGGGACTGCTCACGGTGACCGAGTGCGATTCGCCGATATCGGTCGATTCAGCATTGGCTTCGGCATCATCCAGGAGCCAATTATCCGGGTACTGGAAGGATAAGCCCAGGTTGCGATAGGTCCGCGGCATAGTTTTGGTGCCAGTTATCAAGCGTTGTTCGTGAATCCCGCCGAGGGTGCGCATCAGGCGCACCACGGCTCATTGCGACAGGTGGGGCCGATGCGTCCTCGCACGTCCAGCCTGCATGTTACTCCATTGTATCGCCTTAGCTGCTGCTGGCGCGAACGATCGCATCGACCACGCCCTCCATGGTGTATTGGCTGGCTTCCGCGGCCGGTTCCAATCCCAACTCGCGGAGCGTTGCCGAAGTCACGGGGCTGATACTCGCCAACCGCACGCACCGCAGCGATGGACCGAACATGGCATGCAAACTTCGGGCGATGGCCGAACTGGTCACCGTTATCCAATCAATCGTGCCTTCGTTCAGCCCAGCCACGACATCCTCCTGGGGTTGGGTTACGTCGCGGCTGAGATAGCACACCACCTGTTCGACGCTGCCACCGGCGGCGCGCAATTCGTCGGCCAAGACCTCACGCCCCCGGCTGGCACGAATGAGCAGGAACGACTTGCCAGCCTTAGCCGGTTCTGTAAGCGCAGAGGCCAGCGCTTCGGCCCGGAATTCCTCCGGCACCGCATCGGCCTTGAGGTGGTAACTGGCCAGGGCATCGGCCGTGCCGGGGCCCACAGCCGCCAGTTGCGCATGTCCCAGGCGCCGCAGGTCGCCGCGTTCAAGCAATCGTTTGATGAAGGCATGCACGCCGTTGGAACTGGAGAACACCACCCAATCAAACCTGGCTAGCTGGCCGATTGCCTGGTCCACCGGTTCCCACGAGGGCGGCGGCTCGATCTCGATTGCCGGTTGAAGCAGGACTTCTGCCCCCAGTTCAGCCAGTCGGGCTTGCAACGCATCAGCCTGGTGCCGGGGGCGCGTGACGACGATCCGCTGCCCAAACAGCGGCCGCCTGTCGAACCAGCTTAGCCGCGGCGCCAAATTGACGACCTCGCCGATGATCGTCACCACGGGCGGCCGCAACCTTCGGCGCTGGACCTCGTCGGCCAGTTCACCCAATGTCGTGCGCAGCGTGAATTGGTCGGGCCAACTGCACCTGCGGATCACGGCCACCGGGGTGTCGGCCGGTTTTCCGGCGGCAAGCAGTGCCTCGCTCCATTCGCGCACCGTGGTCACCCCCATGTAAAAGACCAAGGTGCCGGGAAAGTTCGCCAGGCGGCCGATGTCCAGCCGCGCGTCCTTATGATCGCTCTCGTGCCCGGTGACAAATGCCACGGCCGAGGCCATGTTGCGGTGCGTGACGGGGATGCCCGCATAACTCCCGGCTGCCAGCGCGGCGGTGACACCGGGCACAATCTCAAAGGGGACACCGGCAGCCACCAGGGCATCGGCTTCTTCGGCCCCGCGCCCGAATACGGCCGGGTCGCCGCCTTTGAGCCGTACGACCATCTGCCCGGCCTTCGCCGATTGGATCATCTCGCGGTTGACTTCGTCCTGACTGAGCATGCGTCCGCCGCCGTGTTTGCCCAGGCAGATTTGTCGGGCGTCGGCCCTGGCATACCGCATCACGGCCGGATTGACCAGGTAATCGAACAATACCACGTCGGCCCGGGCCAGCAGGGCCGCTCCGCGGAGCGTGATCAAGTCCGGGTCGCCCGGCCCCGCGCCAACCAGAAAAACGCGACCGGCGGAATGGGCAGCAGTTGAAGCAGGCGGACTGGGCATGATCGCTTCCGTTGCATGGATACAGGCGGGGGATGTCAGCATGGCACATGCACGGCCCACCACACGGGGGTGGGCATGTTTTTGAGGGGGGCAAAACGCAGGGCCGCAAGGCCGGCTTTCCGCGCCACAAGCGGCCAATTCAAGCCGGTTTGCCGGTATCCGGCCCCCTGGGGCTCGCGTTGTTTTGCCTGTACCAGCAGGCTACAATATGTTGACTCCGTTGAGCAGGGGGGTGCAGTCGACCGGCTGTTGCGGAACTCGTTGCGCTCAATTGTGTTACCGGCTCCGGCCGAAAGCGTTCCGCTACCGTTTCTCCAGAGGTCGCCAATCCACGCGGGGTGGTTCTCGCCCCGCTGCCGGTGCTGTTGGTTGAATGCACCGCGGGCAATGAACGATTCGGGGCCCAGTACATCTCGAGATGCATTATGGTGGAAGAAACCCGTCAGCCCATTTCGCCGCAGGTTCGCCGTCGATTGCAGCAGCAGTTTCAGCACGGCAGCAAAATGGCCGCAGCGGGCAACTTCGAGTATGCCGTCAACATGTTCACGCAGTGCGTGAAGGGGGATCCTGGCAACGTCGTATACGTACAGAACCTGCTCAGCGCGCTGCAGCGTCAGTTCGCTGCCGGAAAAAAGGGCCGCATGTCGCTGCTTTCTGGCATGGGCAACAAAACGACGATGCACAACGCCGCCCGCAAGAAGGATTGGGCCGGCGTGTTCAATGCAGGCATCGACCTGCTGGTGAAGAACCCAAACGATGTAGGCACGTTAACCGCGCTGGCCGATGCCTGCGAAAACCTGGATTGCGACGAATCGCAGGTGGAGTTTCTGAAAGCGGCGGTCATGGTCAACGTCAAGGAGCCTGAGCCGAACCGCCTATTGGCCCGCGCGCTGGAAAACTCCGGCGATTTCGACGGCGCTATCATCTGCTGGCGGCGGGTGCTGGCCGCTCAGAGCGACGACGACGAAGCCAAACGCGGCATCGGCAACTGCACCATCAAGAACACGATCAAGAAATCCGGCCTGGAGGCAGCCGAAACTTCCACCGAGGTTCGGGCCGATAGTGCCGACGATGCGCCCGGCTTGAAGCTCACGCCCGAGCAGCAGTTGCAAAAGGCGATCAGCAGGAACCCTGACAACGTCGAGAATTACGTCGACCTGGCCGACCTGTACACGCGCGAGGATCGGCACGAAGACGCCGTGGCAACGCTTGAGAAGGCCCTGGAGGTAGGCGGCGGCGATGTCAACATCCGCGAGCGGTTGGAGGAGGCCAGGCTCCGCAGGCTCCGCGAGAAAGTCTCCATCGCCGAAACGCGAGCCCAGCAGGAACGCACCGAGGAGGCCCTCGATCTCTACAAGCGGTACAGGGTCGAACTCAACAAGATGGAACTGGAGGTGTACCGCAACCGCTGCGAGCGCTACCCCAGCCACTTGGGTTACCGCTACGAGCTGGGCGTGCGGCTCAAGAAGGCCAAGTTGATCAACGAGGCGATCCGGGTGCTGCAAGAGGCCCGGTCCGACCCGCAGCGCCGCGGCGATGTCCTGCTGGCCTTGGGCGAGTGCTTCCATCAGATCAAGCAGTACAAGCTGGCGATGGACAACTACGAACAGGCCATCCGCGAAATTTCCGACCGCAGCCAAGAAAGCAAAAAACTGGCCCTGTATCGGGCCGGTAAGTTGGCGCTTGGCCTGCGCGAACTGGAACGGGCGGAAACCCACCTCACGGCTCTGGCCGGCCTGGACTACAACTACCAGGATGTGCCGGAGTTGCTCGACAAGGTCCGCCGCCTGCGTGCGACGGGCGACACGGGCTCAGGAACGAATCTCTAACCACCGCTGCTTCAAGACCGTTTTTTCCGTGCCGCCGGAACCGGATCCAGCGTATCACGGGCCCGCGCGCCGCGGACTCTGCGAGCCGTACGCAGTGATTTTGGAAATCACCCGGTTTATCCAGGTCGAGTGGCCGGTGAAATCGGCCCTACGGGTCCCGACTGCGGCGCCGCCGTGGGCGGCAGGTTCCGAAATCCATTTTACTCCCGCGCATGCCAGCAGCGGCTGGCGTGGCCAGCGCAAGCGTCCATAAATACCCCTGTGCCAGGGGTGGCGGTTTAACGTACAATTCCCCCTTACAGTTCCTGCACACGGTCCGCACTTGGAACCCCCAACCTTTCATGCCTCCGCCCACCGGCACGTAGCGCGCGAAACTGGCCGTACGCCACGCTTGGCGCCCTGGTTGCAAAAACCGAGGGCGTGGTAAGATGCGCCCCCCAGGTTGAGGCGGCGGCCATCGCCCCCTTCCCGTGGCAGCAGCACCTAGGGAACGCCACGGAGCGTGAACCGGCCTCGCCGCACCCGCTGCCCGCTGGTGCCTCGACGGTCTTGAGCCTGGCACCGCCGGCGTGGCCTTCCTCCACCCCCGCCTGTTTTGGCGGTTGTCGTCGCCGTGACCGGCACGATGGCACCGTCCGCAGATTTTTCTCACAGCGGCTACCGATGCCGCCCTTTCATGGTCTTGGAACCGAGCATGCGACGTGACGATATTCGCAACGTAGCCATCATTGCCCACGTCGACCACGGCAAGACGACCCTGGTCGATTGCCTGCTGCGCCAAAGCGGCGAGTTCCGCGCCAGCCAGTTGCAGGGCGAACGGATTCTCGACTCGGGCGACCTGGAGCGCGAGCGGGGTATCACCATCCTGGCCAAGAACATCGCCCTGCCGTACCGCGGCGTGAAGATCAACCTGATCGACACCCCCGGCCACGCCGATTTCGGCGGCGAGGTCGAACGGGTATTGCGGTTGGCCGACGGCGCCCTGGTCCTGGTCGACGCCTTGGAAGGCCCGATGCCCCAGACGCGGTTCGTGCTGACCAAGGCCCTGGAAGCCCGGCTGAAGCCGATTGTCGTGGTGAACAAGATCGACCGTCCCGATGCCCGGCCCCACGAGGTGCTGAACGAGACGTTCGAGTTGTTTTTGGAACTGGGCGCCGATGAGCACCTGGCCGACTTCCCCTACGTCTTTGCCACGGCCAAGGAAGGCTACGCCACGACCGATCCCGACGTACCCGGCACCTCCATGCAACCGCTGCTGGACCTGGTGCTGCAGGAGATTCCCGGCCCCCAGATCGATGCGTCCGCACCGCTACAGATGCTGGTCACCACGCTCGACTGGTCGGAGTACGTGGGGCGGATCGCCATCGGGCGGATTTCCTCCGGCACGGTGCGGAAGCAGCAAAACATTGCCCTGATTCAAGCCGGCGAGCAGGTCCGCACCTGCAAGGTAGCGGCGGTGAACGTATTCGACAAGCTGGGCCGGACCGAAGTGGCGGAAGCCACCGCTGGCGACGTGGTCGCCCTGATCGGCTTGGAAGACGTGGAGATTGGCGACACCGTGGCCGATCCGGCGCGGCCGCTGGCGCTCCCCCGCGTAACGGTCGATGAACCCACGCTGGAAATGATCTTCACGATCAACAACTCGCCGCTGGCCGGCAGGGAGGGCAAGTACGTTACGTCCCGCAACCTTCGCGAGCGGCTCGAAAAAGAACTGGAACGCAACGTGGCCCTGCGGGTGCGGCCGATCGAGGGCGCCGAGGCGTTTGCCGTCGCCGGCCGCGGCGTGTTGCACCTGGCCGTGCTGATCGAAACCATGCGCCGCGAGGGCTACGAGCTTTCGGTAGGCAAGCCCCGGGTCATCACCCGCAAGCGGGCCGACGGCATCGTGGAAGAACCATTTGAATTGCTGGTTGTCGAGGTCCCGCCGGACAAGACGGGGCCGGTGATGGAACTGGTAGGCAACCGCCGCGGTGTGATCGAAGAAATGAAATCGCGGGGAAGTTTCAGCCGGCTGGAGTTCATCATCCCTTCGCGGGGGCTGCTGGGGCTGCGCACGAGGCTGCTCAATGCGACCGCCGGAACGGCCATTATCCATCACCGCTTCCGCGATTACCGCCCCTTGGCCGGCGAACTCAACGAACGCGCCAACGGGGTGCTGGTGTCGATGGTGGCTGGCAAAGCCGTGGCGTACGGCCTGGATGGCTTGCAACAGCGGGCCGAGTTGTTCGTTTCGCCCGGCGACGTGGTGTACGAGGGGATGATCGTTGGCGAAAACAGTCGCGAAAACGACATGGAAGTCAATCCCACCAAGGAAAAGAAGCTCACCAACATTCGCGCGGCCGGCAGTGATGCCAACATCATCCTGAAGCCGCCCCGGGAAATGAGCCTGGAAGCCGCCCTGGAATATATCGCTGAGGACGAGTATGTCGAAGTGACTCCCAAGAGCATCCGGCTGCGAAAGATTCTGCTCTCGGCCCACGACCGCCGGCGAGCATCCAAGCGCGGAGCCTGAGCAAGGCCGCGGCTAGTCGTCCAACCCGAGCGCTTGGCGAAAGCCGTACAGTGGCTGGAGGTACGTTTCCAGCGGCAGGCCATCGACCGTGGCTTGCCGGAGCCTGGTGACACCATCCACGCCTCCGCCCTCGGCCACGATCGCTTCCACCAGGTTTCGCTGGTCGTCCAGGTTCCACGGGGCCGCCAGATCCAGGCGGCCCAGGTGATGACACACCCCCAGCGCCAAGGCATAGCCGCCCCAATTACTCACGCCGGCCAGCAGCGCATAATCGGTTGTAATGCGACAAGCCACTCGAGCCGCCGGGCCAAAGGCGATGGCTTTGCGCAACACGTGCCAAGGGTAGCGGCCCATCCCGATCTCATTCCCGCCATCGGCAATGCCAATGGTGGTGATCGACGTTCGCGCGGCCGCCGCTTCAAACAGCCGATGAATCTTGGCGGTGTGCGCATTGATCGACTCCCCCCGCATGTTGTGGCACACGTCGCGGCAATGCTCCGGCACGTCGGTTTCAAAGCATCCCAACTGGTCAACCTCGCCCTCGGGTACGCCGCCAGCCAGCGCGCTGCCCCCGCACGCCCGGCACGATGCCAGCGTATGACTGGGGCCAGCCCGCTCGATGGCGATCAAGTGGTCGATCTGCTGGCCGATGGGCGACGCGAGGAACTGCTCGACAAAGCGATCACTGGCCGCATTGCACTCGGGCAAGTTGGAGGCACGATGCGGGTGATCGGGCCGCGGCGACTCAAACGGGAATTCGCAGATACTACTGCGTGGTAGCTCCAGGGCGTCGCAACCGGCCTCAAGCAGCGGAAGCCCATACGCATCAGTCAGCAGCAGCACTTCGCGGCCCAGCGCGGCTAACGCCCTGGCCAGATACAGGGCTCCCGGCGGCCCATCCGTTTCGGCGGCCCCACCCTCGGGGGCGGGAATCCAAAAGCCGGTGGCGATGGCGACGGCTCCCGTTCCCTGGGCCAGGCTTTCGGCTGCGGCGGCCAATTGGCCTTCGGCCAGTGGCCGCCCACCATGTCGATAGCCCGACACGCCCCGGCCTGCCGGATCGCGCCACATCAGTTGCTCCAGTTGCTCCCAGGGCACAGGCATATGGGCTATTCACCAAGGGGGGACGGGCTCCCGCCGGATCAACCGCTGGGCGGTTACTGCTGGTTTTCCTCGGGATCGGGCACGAGAACCTGAATCTCATCGCCGACGACGCGAACTTCAAACGTATCGACCTTCAGCCGGGGATTATCGCACCAGGTGCCATCGCACACAGAGAACCGCCAGGCGTGCCACGGACAGGCCACGACTTTATCGCGCACTTCGCCCCCGGCCAGCGAAGCGCCCATATGCGGGCAGAAGTCGTCGATGGCATAGTACTCGCCGCCCACGTTGAACACGGCCACGGTACGGTTGCGGACGGGGAAGGCTTCGCCGCGGCCTTCGGGAATGGCACCCACCTTGGCAACGGTGACAAATTCGCTCATGGTTTCTCGGGGTGGGAACGGGAGGCGGGAAAGTACCTGATTCTATCCCAACGCAACCAGGGGAGCCAATGGGCGCTCACCGCGGCCTGAAATGAAAAGAGCCTGCGCGCCAAGCGCAGGCTCGGTGGGAGAGATTCTGTGCTTTCCTACGATTTGCTTTGGTGGATCGAGCGGTGGCTTTCCAGCGGCTGCGGACGGGTGGCCATCCGGTTACTTCACCAGGACCAGGCCCCGGTCGCCGGCCACGCGGCGAAAGATGTTCTTCAACTCTTCTTCGTACTCTTCGACCGACTTGCCGCCGGGAATGTTGAAGTGGACGCCGCCGGTGGTATCTGCAATTTCCTGCATCAGGTTGCTATCGGCCTCAGCCCCCAGCGAGATGGTAATCACCGGTATTCTCGCCTGCTTGCAGTTTTGGGCTTCTTGCAAGGCGTAGTATTTTCCAATCGCGGCGCTGTACGGCAAGTTGGCCTGGCCGTCGGTCATCAGCACAATCAGCTTTTGGGCCGTGGGGCGGGCGCCATTCTGCAGAGCCAGGCGGCCGCTGCGCAATCCATCGTAAATGTTGGTGTAAGCGGTGTAGTGCCCCGCTTGCCGCTGCCGCGTGGTCTCGGCAATCTTGGAGAAGTTCTTCGTCAGGTTGTGCTCGACCAAAGCCGTGCCATCGGACGAGGTGTAGATGGTCAGTCCCAGTTGATCGTCCGGGCTGTTCTCCTGCAGGTACGAGACCAGCACGTCCACGGCATTCTTCACCGCCGTGAGGGGTTGCTGCGACGTTTTCCAGAGGTCGGGATTCTGGGAATAGCTGTAGTTGCTGGCCAACAGGTAATTGACCCAGGTCAGGTATCCGTACTTCTTCTGGTAGCCTGCATCTTTGATGGTACGGTCCTTCATCACATAGTTGATATAGTCATCCCAAGACCCGCCCTTGTATGGATATTTCTCCTTCGTCAATCCAAGGTCGGATTTGACCGTGCTCACGGAAGACGAGCTGATATATTGCGGCGTCCATTTCATCTTGCCGAATTTCGGCGAACCCAACTGTTGGTAAATCTGCTGGAGATTGGCCTCGACGGCCGACCGTCCCAGATCGTCGATTGCCCCCAACTGGCTGTCGTAGCTCATCGAGCCCGAGTAGTCGAGCACCATCATGATGTCGCGCGGCTGGAACGTCGCCACGGCCGTAACCGCGGTATCAAACGTATTGCCGAAGATGCGCCCGAAAAACAGCGGTTGATTCTGGCGGGCGATCGTAATTTCAATCGCCTCGGGCTCCGACATATTCTCCGTGAATATGCGCGTGTTCGTGTTCCACTTGCCGAAGCGGACAGTGACATCTTCAGGCTTGATCGGATGCCCGCCGGCCTCGTTCAACTCGATGAACCGCAGGGCTTCCTCTTCGGCGGTTTCCGTACCGCGGAACGTTGCGGCGGCGCCGGCCAGGGCTCCCGCATCCGCGGCGGTCTGCATCTGGGTGCGCACCAGCACGATGTACCCCAGGTCGACGGCAAACGCCAGGACGCCCATCATGAATACGATCAATAAGGCGCAGAGCACTAAGGTGGCTCCGCGGCGGTGCAATGAACGAGGGCGAGACATACCTAGACCTCAATCAAGTTATGGTGGAATAGCACCCGGTCACCCAAGGCGTTGCCACGCTTGTTTCTACGTTGCGCCGCAAATGTCCGTTCATCCCGGGCGGTCGTGCCGCAAGGCTCCCCCATTGCGGCAGCATTTGGGCGAGCAGCCGGTAATCAAGCGATCCTTTGCTGCGCACCCGTCCATCCATCGACAACGCGCGACAGTGCGCGGCCACCGCGGTGGATAAGCAGACAATCACAGCACTTTGAATTGTGGCTTACGATCGGTGCGATCGCGGGCGGTGGAGAAAGAATCCCCGCCGTCGGGCGCCTGTACAGAGAACACGGCGCGGAGAAGAACGGACCGCCTCGCGAACACTGGTACAGCGCCCGCAAATTTCGGCGGCCTGGCGAGCTCAATGACTGAGCCCCATGGCTTTGCGTCCCGGCCTCGCGACCGGTTTGCCTTTTCGATTTGCCGCTTGCATGCCGCGTGCGTTCACGCGACTGCTATTAAAATAGGTAGGTCGAGATTACAGGGCTGTCAAAGAAAGAATCCCGGCCTTTTTCGAAGCAGCGCCACTAGCAGTACGGAACGCGGACCGCAGCGTGTGGCGATGCTTCCGTTTCTCCCCGCCAGACGAGGCTTCTTTACGGATCGGTGCTGGAGGGCAGCCCCCCGCCGCGCAGAAACCCGGCACTACCGATCCAAGGCCTGTCGCAGGTCTTCGATCAGGTCGTCGGTATCTTCGATCCCGCACGCCAGGCGGATCATGTTGTCGTAGATGCCGAAGGACCGGCGTTCTTCCGGCGTACACTGGTAGTAGCTCATGACCATCGGCTGCTCAATCAGCGATTCCACGCCTCCCAAGCTGGGACCGATGCGAGGAATCGTGACCGCATCGATCACGTCGGCCGTTTGCCGCCAGTCCGCGTCCTTCACCAAGAAGGTAATCAGGCCTCCGTAACCGCGCATCGTGCGGCGGGCCACTTCGTAATAGGGGTGCGTTTCCAGGCCCGGGTAGTAGACGCGCTCGATCCGGGGATGCGATTCCAGGAACTGGGCCACGGCCAGCCCATTTTGATTATGCCGCTGCATGCGCAGCTCGAAGGTCTTCAGCCCGCGCTGCAGGAGATAGATATTGTGAGGCGAATTGATGGCTCCCATGATACCGCGGAGATTGCGAACCGGCTCCATCTGCGCTTCGGAACCGACCACCACGCCGGCCAGCAAGTCGTTATGCCCGCCCAGGTACTTCGTGGCCGAGTGCAGCACGTAGTCAATGCCCGCTTCCAGCGGCCGCATGTTGTACGGTGTGCCAAGCGTGGCATCGATCAGCGTTTCCACGCCGTGCTTGCGGCCAATCTCGGCAAAGCGTTCCAGGTCGATGCAGCTCAAGTGAGGGTTGGTTGGCGATTCGCTCACCAGCAGGCGCGTTTTGGGGCTGATGGCTGCCTCCATCGCCTCGTAGTCGCCGGCGCGCACTTCCTTGGTGATGACGCCAAACCGCGAAAGGTGTTTGCGGCAGAACTCGCGGCTACGATGGTAACATTCGTCGAAAAAAATGATCTCATCGCCCGCGTTCAGCTTGGCCATCAACAGGCCCACGATCGCGGCCATGCCGGTGGAAAACACCACCGCCGACTCGCCGCCTTCCAAGGCGGCCAGCTTGCGCTCGACCACGCGCTCGCCAGGGTTACCGTAGCGGCCGTACTCCTCGCGCGGCTGTTTTTGCTCGATGAAGTCGATTACACTCTGCGTGTCGGCAAAGGTGTAGGTGGACGCGCAAAAGATGGGATCGGTGATGGCGTCGCCGGGCTTTTGGTGAAATTCCCCGGCATGCACCGAGAGGGTGGAAGGACCAAAATCGGCCAGCGGCTTGTCGTGCGCCGCCGAGCCAGGGCGCGCGGCCCCGGATCGGGTGAGATGTTCTTCGGCCATGTTCGGCAACCTGGTGGTCAGGACATTGTTGGATGAGGTGCCGCGGTGCAGCCGCGCCGCCCCTCCACCTCGATTCCCCGACAGGGATTGCCCGAACAAAAAACGCCGCCAAGGGATCGGACCCTCGCGGCGCTTTGGAGGTTCAGGTAACTCGCTACCGTTTGCGGCCAGGGCGCATGCGCCCAAGCCTTGACAGCGATGACACTTTAGCAGATTCGCCGCATTCCGCCCCGCCGAAGACGCCACGCCCGATCACCCGACCGGCATGTACCCTCGGCAGTGGGGGGAGCGTGGCTAGGCTGCAAGCGGCCACAAATCCCTATGAATGGCGTGATTCTACGGCACAAATCACAACGACACAAGTGGCTGCGTTTGGGGGCGCAATCGGTCACCATAGCATGAGTCCGTTCCGGAATCGTGACAAATGCCCGCCCCCCTCCGCGAAAAACGCCCGCGAGATTCCAAAGCTGCCAAAGCGCCCCAGGATATGCCGTGGGAGAGGCCGTAGGGGCGCCCCATTCCCCGGCGGCAGGGGCCAGCGGTATATTCCGGAGCTGTCCCCCCCACCATTTGCCCCTTTGCGGAGCCTAAGCCTGCGATGTTGGCCAAAGACATCAAGCCCGGCATGATCGTGGTGTACGATGCGTCGCCCTGTTTGATCGAGTCCGTCACGGTCCAGTCGCCATCTGCCCGAGGCGCGAGCACGTTTTACAAGTTTCGGGCCCGTAACGTGATCACCAAGCAGAAGGTGGACATTACCCTCCGCGGCGGCGAAAGCCTGGACGAGGCAGATTTCTCGCGCCGCGAGGTCAAGCTGATGTATTCGGACGCCACCCACGTCCACTTTCTCGACCAGCAGGATTACAACCAATACTCACTGCCCAAGGAGGATCTTGAGGACGAGTTGCAATGGCTGCGGGAGGAGCAGGAGGGGGTGCTGGCCCTGATCTATAATGATGAATGTGTGGGCATCCAGCTTCCCACCACGGTGGAGCTCAAGGTGGTGGAGTGCGATCCCTACGTGAAAGGGGACTCCGCTACCGCCCACACTAAGCCCGCAACGCTCGAAACCGGCGCCGTCGTCCAGGTCCCCGGATACCTCGAAGCCGGTGAATTGATTAAAGTGGATACCAGAACCGGGCAATTTATTTCCCGCGCTTAGCCTGCGCCCCGATTCCCGCAACCTGCCGTGGCATAGCCATTGCTCACAAAATCTTGGATCGCCCTGTAAGGGCTTCCGATTGCTAAACCTGGGATGGGCGAGAGGTTGGGGCGAATCCTGCCACCCCCCACTTGGAAGGGCAAGGTAGAATCGTTACATTCAGTCGACATCAAGGGGGAGAATGGAAGCTCACCCGTCGCTCCCATACGTGTGTTGCTGGTGTGTCGGCCGATGGGCCTCGGCCCGGTGACTGAATCCTGTCGCCGCAAACGCCGCAACATCCCCACTCCACCACACCTTCGCCATGTTCCATCGACTGGGTCAGTTCGTGGTCAGGCGGCGATTGCTGGTCATTGCAGGCTGGCTTGGGCTAGTCGTTGCATTGCGCTGGATCGCCCCTTCCTGGGACAGTGTTACCCACGATGGCGATCTTGCCTACCTTCCGGCCTCGGCGGCGAGCGTGCGGGGCGAAAAGCTGCTAGCCCAGGCATTTCCCGAGCAGCGGCAGAAAAGCCAGATTGTCGTGGTAGTGGAAGCCCGGCACGGCAAGCTGAACCTGAACCAGCGGCCGGTCCAACCCACAGGCCAATTGACCTCGGTCACGAAAACCGCGGCTCAATCGGCCGATACCACGGCTCCCCATGGTGTGCCCGCCGGTACACCCCCCGCCGATTTGCCAACGGCAGGGATTTCGCCCGCCGATGCGGCACTCGCGGATTCCAACCCGGCAGATGACTCGGTTGAACGCTCGCCTCAACATCTCCCCACTCCGCTGCCCGGCGAAGCGATCGATGGGCGTGATGGCCAATACCAGGGTGACGAGCTGGGCGGCGAACTCACCGATGCCCAGGTGTTTCTCGAACTGGAGCAGCGTCTTCGGGCAAGCCTGGGCGAACGGGCACCATTTATCGACATCTGGTCCGCCCTTAAGCCGGCGGGCCCAGACGCCAGCCGAACCTCCAAAGGGGTTTTGGCCGAGCGTCTGCAAAGCTCCGACGGTCAGGCCGGCCTGCTCATCGTCCAGCTTTCCACCGAGTTTATGGCCACGGCCAACATGCCGCTGTTCGAGTCGGTGCTGAACGTGCTCGACGAAGTGCGCGGCTTGCCCGGCTTTCCTCACGACCGGCTGGAGTTGGGCGTGTGCGGTTCCGCGGGCATCGGCGCCGACATGCTGACGGCGGCCAGGGAAAGTATCCGCCGAACCGAAGTCACCACCGTCGTGCTGGTGGTTTTGATCCTGCTTGTGGTGTACCGCGCGCCGCTGTTGACCCTGGTGCCGATTGTAACCATCAGCGCGTCGGTGATGGTCGCCTGCGACCTGGTGGCCCTGCTGACCCACTATGCCGAACAATCGGGCACGTTTGAGTTCAAGGTCTTCAAGACGACCAAGATTTTCATCGTGGTGATTATGTTCGGGGCAGGCACCGATTTTTGCCTGTTCCTCATTGCCCGGTTCCGCGAAGAACTGTGTGGCGGGGCCACGCCTCGCGATGCCGCCTCCACTTCGCTGGCCCGAGTAGGCGAGGCTCTGTTGGCCAGCGCGATGACCACGGTGGGCGGACTGGGGATGATGGCGTTTGCCGATTTTGGCAAGTTCCGATACAGCGGCCCGGCACTGGCCTTGTGCATGGGCGTGGCCCTGGTTGCCAGTTGCACGCTGGCGCCGGCCTTGATCTCGATTATCGGGCGGCACGTATTCTGGCCATGGAACCTGGAATCGGGCCGTGAGGTTAGCCGCTGGCGCCTGAACTTTTGGCGTCAGATCAGCCGCCGCGTGACGAAGCGCCCCGGCCTGATTCTGGCCTCCTGTGTGCTGCTGCTGGGGCCGTTGGCCTTCCAAGGCCTGTTTATCGAGTCGTCGTACGATCTTCTCGACGAACTGAGCGCGGGCCGCCCCAGCCTGCAGGGCACGCAGATGCTGTATCGCCACTTTGACCGGGGCGATACCGGGCCCGTGGTCGTGATGGCCCATCAGCCACAAAGCGATTTTCGCAGCGTCGACGGCGAGGACGCCATCTACGAGTTGACCGAGTATCTGGCTGGCTTGCCAGGCGTAGCCCGAGTTCGCAGCTTGACCCGTCCGCTGGGCGATGAACCGCCGGAGCGATTTGGACTGTTCGGGGCTGGTGAACAGGAAGGCCGGGTACTGGCCGCGGAGGATCATTACGTTTCTGGCGCGCCGCCACTAGCCGGTAAGGTTACCCGCTTTGACATCGTGACTGAGTTTGATCCGTTCTCGCCGCAGAGTGCCCAGGTACTGGCGGAGATTCGCCAGGCCTTGGGAGTGCTTTCCGGGACCAAGTCCGAGGCCCTTCCGCCCTCGGGCCTGCTCACCAGCACGGCCCTGGCATCGGAAATGCCTGCGGAGGCCGCTGCCCCCGTTCCGGCCGATTGGCGCGGGGCCTGGCAGGGCGCCCAGTTTGAATTCCTGGGACCGACCGTCGCGACCACCGACTTGCGCGATGTGACCACCCGCGATCAACGCCGCATCCAGGTGTTGTGTGCGGTGGCTGTCCTGCTGGTCCTGCTGTTGATTCTGCGGCGTCCGCTGATCTGCGTGTACTTGATCTTGAGCGTGGTCTTTAGCTTCCTGGTCGCAATCGGCGCCACCGAACTGGTGTTCCGGGGCATCTACGGCCCGGAGTTCGCCGGGCTCGACTGGAAAGTACCGCTGTTCCTGTACGTGATCCTGGTGGCCATTGGCGAAGACTACAACATCTACCTGGCCACCCGCGTCTTTGAAGAACAAGAGCGCCTGGGACCACTGGGAGGGCTGCGGGCAGGCATGCAGCATACCGGCGGCATTATCACCAGTTGCGGCCTGATTATGGCCGGTACGTTCATCTCGATGATGACGGGGTCGCTGCGGGCCATGCTCGAGCTAGGGTTTGCACTCTCGCTCGGCGTGCTGCTCGATACGTTCCTGGTCCGCACCGTGCTGGTGCCGGCGTTTCTGGCCCTGCTGCTACGCTGGCAGCACGGCCGGGCCCAGAGGGTTTCAGTCGCTACGCCGCAGTCGTAAGTCCGGCCAAGTGCGGGTGGCGTTGGCGCTTCTTCTTCAGGTTTGCGCCCACCAAGCATACGGCTGCCAGGCATACGCCCAGAGGGGGGGCGCAACAGCGCTGAAGGGCTTGCCCCGTCTCAGAGAGCTACCCCACGACGGCCGAGGCGCCGTTTAGACTACGGCTCGACACATGAGGCCTGGATTTCAACGTCGGGAACGACGCCCGCTCCCAGGTCGGTGTCGATCGTCAGCTTGCCGCTGAACTTGCCGGTACTGTTGGCGATAAACGTCACCGGGATCAGGTGAAATACCTTCGCTTCGTCAGAGAACTGCACGTCGAAGCAGTCACCGCCCACGCACTCCACCTTCAGGATGCGGAACGGCTTCTTGCCCCGCACCACCAACTGCTTGGTGATCTTGTCGCCCGGCGTGATGGGGCTGAAAAACAGCGGCGAAGGGCTGACGGTAATCTCCGATTCCACCTTCCCCGATACATCCACCGGGAAGGTCGTCAGCCGCTGATCGTTGGTCACTACCGTTAACTGCTCGTTGATGTAGCCCACCGGCGCGTCGGGCCGGAGGCGGATGAGCATGTCGTAGGTAACTTCCCCGCCGCCCCGCTTTTTCTCGGCCAGCTCGGCCTCGAGATAGGGGTTGGTCGTCCGGATATCGACGATCTGCCAGTCGTTGCGGCCAGCGTACAGCACCTCGATCCGCTGTTCGGCCACCTCGCCCTGACGGACCGATCCCAGCGCTACGCTGCCGGGGTGCAGCACGACGTCGCTGCGGATATAGCCGTCAATGCGCAATTGCACTTCGGCGGGGAAGGGCTGGTCAAACCGCACCGTTAAAACAGCGTTCTTGCTTCCCAGAAATGCCCGGGTGTTAAACACGGCGACGATCTCAGCCTTTTCAAAGGTCTTGAGCGTCTGCTGGGACAATTCCGGCGTGGTGCAACCGCAACTGGACTCGACCGAGGCGATATGCACGTCTTCTTTGTAGAGATTCGTGACGACGAATCGATACTCGGCGCGCGCGCCGCGAGCTACGGTGCCAAAATCGTGGCTCAGCGTATTGAACATTTTCCGGGCCCATTCCTGGGCCGGGGCAGGGCCAGCAACGCTCAACACAGCAACGGCTGCCACGAAAAGCTGTCGGAAAAGCACTGTAATCTCTCCCGTACTCGAAGCAATGCCATCAGGCTGCCCCCCAGCTCGTCGGGTCGAACATCTGCCTGCTTGCTTGGTGGGTTGCCCACTGCCAGCCGTGCTCGCGGTGGGAAAATCTACGCCTGCACAGGGGTGGTGTCAACTTCCGGCAGAAATCAAGGTGAGCGTGTCAACCAAGATCGACCGGTTGTTCTATTTTTCGGACCTCTCCAACGGCTCGGTTCAGCCCGTTTGGCGCAAAGCGCGAACTTCCCGCAAGCCGCATCTCCGATCGTATCTCCTGATTGTGTTCTACGGAGTCCCTCGATTGGCTGTGCGCGCAAATTCCAACCATGGGACAGCTTGCGGGCTGCCAAATTGTCGGACCGCCGCCCGTGCCGCCGCCGGGAGTGTCGCACTGGGTACCCCCCATGCAGTCCGCTTCTCCCCATGCGTTGCGAAAATTTTTTGTCCGGACAGCGAGCAGCAGGCAGCACGGGCCGCACTCCCGAACCCTCGTCCCCGGTGTGCCTTAGAACGAAAATCGCGCTAGCAGTGCTAGCACGACTAATTGAAGCGGCGCGTTCTAAATACGATCTTCACACTAACTTGCGCCACTGCCAACGAGAAGGTTGACGCGTGCTAGCAAACGAGTAAACTTTGACCTTGGCAACCACATATTGTGGTTTCAAAGTTGCTAAACACGATATATAGTTGCCCCGCGAGCACGGCACCTCTTCGCAGGTCCGCACAAATTGCCTCGACAGCTTGGTTGGCGCAATCCTCATTCTCGGGTTTTCGTCCCCCCTGCCATGGGCAGCCGTTGCTCGGATACGATACAATTGTACACATTGAATAGTGCCCTGCCCGGTAGCGTGCAGGGGCGTTCACCAGCTTGGGCTGGCCGGGCCCGGAACTGCGTCCAGGCGCGGCGATTCCTTTCCACTTATTCCTGACAAGGAGGTCCGCTGTGTCCACAGCTTCGGTACCCAACCATACCGGCAAGTCGCGTTTTGCCTCTTTTGCGCAGCGCGTGGGACGTGCGGGCGGATTGCAGATCGATTCGATCTTTTGTCCTACCGATGTGAAGGACCCATTTGACACGGTCGAATGGGAACTGCGCACCGCCACCATCAAAGATGAATCGGGGAATCCGCTCTTCGAGCAACACGACGCCGAAATCCCCAAGCCGTGGAGCCAGTTGGCTACCAATGTCGTGGTCAGCAAGTACTTCTACGGTGAAATCAATACGCCGGAGCGCGAAACCAGCGTCCGCCAGTTGATCCACCGCGTGACGCGGACGATCACCGATTGGGGCCTGGCCGACGGCTACTTTGCCAGCCGCGAGGACGGCGAGAACTTCTACCGCGAACTGACCTGGCTGTGCCTGCACCAGCACGCTGCCTTCAACAGCCCTGTGTGGTTTAACGTGGGGTTGTATCACCAGTACGGCGTAAAGGGCGCCCAATGCAACTGGAACTGGGATCCCGAAACCCGCACGGCCAGCCAGCCGGAGAACCCTTACGAATATCCGCAGGCTTCGGCCTGCTTTATCCAGAGCGTGGACGACAACATGGAGAGCATCATGGAACTCGCGCGCAGCGAGGCCATGCTCTTCAAGTTTGGGTCCGGGACGGGGACAGATCTCTCGACGATTCGTTCGCATCGGGAGAAACTGTCGGGTGGTGGCCGTCCGTCCGGGCCCCTTTCATTCATGCGGGTGTACGACCAAGTCGCCGCGGTGGTGAAGAGCGGCGGCAAGACCCGCCGGGCGGCGAAG
>CAZEEG010000093.1:0-22020 GCA_964511065.1 uncultured Pirellulales bacterium
GATCGCGCAGTAACTGGCTATTTCTTTCTATGGATAACCTATCGCGTCGGTTCGTCCAGATTAAGGGCGCGGCTGCGAGCAACCAGGTTCGTTTCCTGCCGGGTGGCACGCGCCCGTTTCGGGTAGCGACGGTTCCCACGGCCGCAAGGAAGGTGATCGATGGTTGACCTGCTGCGGCCGCCTTCTGAACGTGCGCACCCCCTCTGCCGCCGATGCGCACTCCAGGTGCGAAACCAGGGGCCTGGCGGCATCCTCCCCAGCAAATGCGGCAACCTCCCTCGAAGCTCACTTCAGGTCCCCGGCCGGTGGAACAGGCCATGCGGAAAATCGCGATTCGGTCGATGCAAATCACATTTCCGGCCGCGCATAGCTTGCAAAGTTAAACCAGAACGCTAAACTCTCTCCTTTGTGGGAAATGAGCCCAATTTGAGGCTTCAGCCCAAACAGTCGTGGGAAAGCGGCCCAACCAGGCCACCACCCACGATTGTGTAACGGAGGCGTGCAAGGGAGCTTGCGCCGGAACGGACTCGTCCCCCCTTCTCATTGAGGAAGCGATGTCCGATCCCGAGTTCATTCTCGGCGAGTTCCAACGCACGCTGGATGAGCGGCATCGCGTTTCCGTGCCCGCAGAGTTCGTGCAGCAGTTGGGAGGCGACGATGCCGACTACATCCTGGCCAAGGAGCGGCCTGGTTGTTTGAGTTTGTGGAACGCTGCTCGCTGGCAGGTCAAGCTCGACCAGGGCGTAGCGCTGGTCGAAGGCAAGATGCGAGCCGGCAAGCTCGATGGTCGCATCGCCCAGGTGCAACTGTTGGGCCGGCTGCTGTCGACGCGGCATCGCGGCGTTAAGCTGGCCGGCAAAGGCCGGCTGTTGATTCCCGAAGGTTTCCGCGAGTTCCTGCAAGTGCCGGCCGGCGGCGAAGTGATGCTGATCGGCGCGGCCGTATGCGTGGAGTTGTGGGAGCCCAAGGCTTGGCTCAACTACCTCAATACAAGGATGCCTAAGTTCCGCAAGTTGTTCGATCACTTATCGGGCTGACGGCACAGCGGCAAGGAGCGTCCGCACGCCTGGCCCATGGCGATCGAAGCAGATACCCCTTTCAGCGCTTCTTGCGGCTGGTCCGATGTCGGACGACCAGAGCAGGGAGCCGATCCAATACCCAGCGACCTCGTCCGGTCCGAACCAGCGAAGGCAAGGCGTCGCGGCGTCACCTGAGGACTGTCACCCAAGAAGCGATTCTCAGCCGATTCCCGCGCGTCGCCGCATGAGCAACTTGTGCCGGTCCCTCACCCAGACCGGCGAGTTCGACCACCATGGAAGGCCAAGAAGGCAAGGATGCCATTTTTCTCTGCGCGGCCTCGACTTCTTCAGGCTGCTCTTCGACCGGACGAGGTTTTTCATTACGCTGGGTAGAGAGCCCGCTCTTATGGAAGCCAGCGCCGCACGTGTCCAGAACCTGACCGGAACGGATTTCGGTTGCTCCGCATGCTCGCACGAACTGTGGTTTGTCACCGGGTTGGCGTGAGCCAAGGCGGACCGTTGCCGCGCAGCGATCCATGAGGCGCGCGGCCTTGGTATCGGCCAGTGCGGCCGCAACGTAGCGGATGCCACCATCGGCAGCGCATAGCGGGCGGCGCCTCCCTCCCACCAACGTACAGGCAAGCATGGACGGCACGGTTCCCCCGCGCGTGTTGGGCGTTGATCCCGGCTTGAACATCACCGGTTATGCGGTGCTGGAATTGGGTGGCCGCACGCCCAAGGTGTACGAAGCCGGCGTGATTCGCGGCGGCGACCGCACATCGCTGCCGCGTCGGCTGGAACAACTCTACAACGGTTTGCGCGACGTGATCGGCAGCTTCAACCCGACCGTCATGGCCTTGGAACAACTTTACTCCCACTACCAGCGGCCACGGACCTCCATCCTGATGGGGCACGCCCGGGGGGTCCTCTGCCTGGCAGCCCAGCAGGCGGGCGTGGAGATCGTCAACTACAGCGCTACGCAGATCAAGAAGGTCCTGACCGGCAGCGGCCGGGCGCCTAAAATTCAGGTACAGCGAGCGGTCCAACAGGAATTACGGTTGGATGCCCTGCCCGAACCGGCCGACGTGGCCGACGCCCTGGCTGCCGCGTTATGTCACGCTTACCTGGCGCCGGCGCAAGCCCGGCTCGGCACTCCCAACCGCCGCCCGCTATCAGCTTGACACTCGGTGTACCACCTTATAGGGTAGGTTCGGGGAGCGCTTAATCAGGTATAGCGTTATGGCGAGCATGGTGGATGACGAACGACCGCCGGATACCCCCGACGACCAATTAGCTGCCTGCGAACAGCGGATCGGGTATCAGTTCCAAGACAAATCGCTATTGCGCAGCGCTCTGACCCACGCCTCCGGCGCGCAGCACCGTCTGGGTTCTAACGAACGGCTCGAATTCCTGGGCGATGCCATCCTGGGCTACATCATCTGCGAGATGCTCTATCAGCGGTTCCCCAACCTGCTGGAAGGCGACCTCACCAAGATCAAGTCGGTCGTCGTCAGCCGGCAAAACTGCGCCAAGGTGAGCAAGTCGCTGGGATTGGACGAATTCATGATCCTGGGCAAGGGCATGACCACCAATCCCAACATCCCCTCCTCGCTGCACGCCGGCGTGCTGGAAAGCCTGGTGGCCGCCATTTGCCTGGATGGCGGGATGGATGCCGCCCGCGACTTCGTCCGCCGGTTCATGTCGGCCCGGATCGATGCCGCGGCTGGCGGCGACCACGGCGGCAATTACAAGTCGCTGCTGCAGCAAGTGGTGCAGCGGGAACACGCTACCACCCCCACCTATATGCTCCTGGACGAAAAGGGCCCCGATCACAGCAAATGCTTCAAGATGGCGGCCCTGGTCGGCAGCAAACGCTATACGCCAGCCTGGGGACGCAACAAGAAAGAAGCCGAGCAGCGGGCGGCGATGAACGCCTTGAGCGAACTCAACGGCGAAGACGCCCCGTTCCCTTCTGACTAGTCGTCCCCCCAGCACATCTTTTGGATAGCCGGGGCGCTCACGCCCGCTTGGCTTTGTACCGGTCCCGCCCAGATGCCGCTGCTTCTGCGGCAAGAACGCACACCTTGCGGCGTGGCCCTTTGAATCGCACGGCATCGGCGGCGGAGGCCGACTCCATAGCCGCTCGTCACTCAACGCCCCCCCTGTCATCTCAGGGCGTGTTGTGTAAGTTGAAGGGAAGTCTCAGGCAACCCGGTCCACGAGGGCAATTCCCACCACAAGCGCGCACGGTACGCCAACCGCTCATGACACAGCTTCCAAGCCACAGTTCGTTCCCGGCCGCGTCTCCCTTGGCACCCAGCGGCGAAGCCGTCCGCAGCGCCAGTCTTGAAGACCTCCAGCGGTGGGATCGGGAAATCGTCTGGCACCCGTTCACGCAAATGGCTGAGTACGAGCCCCTGCTGATCGAACGAGCGGAAGGTTGCACGCTGTACGATTTCCACGGCCGCGCCTACCTCGATGGTGTCGCCAGCTTGTGGTGCAACGTGCACGGGCATCGCCACCCCCGGCTCGATGCGGCCATCCGCGACCAGCTTGACCGCGTGGCCCACACCACGGCCCTGGGAGCTTCCAACAGCACCACGATCAAGTTGGCCAAGCGGTTGGTGGACCTGGCCCCGGCCGGTTTGAACCACGTTTATTTTTCCGACGATGGTTCCACCGCCGTCGAGGTGGCAATCAAGCAGGCGCTGCAATACTGGCGGCAGCGTCCCGATCCTCGGCCCCGCAAGTCGCGGTATGCGGCCCTGTCTGCCGCCTATCACGGCGATACGCTGGGCAGCGTGAGCGTGGGCGGGGTGGCCCGGTTCCACGCCATGTTCGAACCGCTGCTGTTCGACGTGATCCGGGTTCCATCGCCCGAGCTGTATCGCTTGCCGCCGGATGTCGAACCGGAAACGGCCTGCGATTACTACCTGGGGCAACTGGAGCAACTGCTCAAACAACATCACGAAGAACTGGCGGCCATCGTGGTCGAACCGCTGGTGCAAGGTGCGGCCGGAATGATCGTGCATCCGGACGGCTACCTCCGCGGCGTCCGCGAGCTTTGCACCCGATACGATGTACTGATGATCGCCGACGAAGTCGCCGTAGGCTTCGGCCGCACCGGGACCATGTTCGCCTGCGAGCACGAAGAAGTCTAGCCCGACTTCCTCTGCCTGGCCAAAGGCATCACGGCCGGTTACATGCCGCTGGCCGCCACGCTCACCACCACGGAAGTCTGGAACGCCTTCCTTGCCCCGTATGCTGAATCCAAGAGCTTCTTTCACGGCCACACGTATGCCGGCAATCCGCTAGCGGCCGCCGTGGGGCTGGCATCGCTGGACGTGTTCGAGGAAGAAGGCACGCTTGAACGTCTGCCGGAGAAAGCCGCCCATCTGCAGGCACGCCTGGAGCAGGTAGCCCAATTGCCACCAGTGGGCGACGTACGCCAAAAGGGCCTGCTGGCCGGGATCGAACTGGTCCGCGATCGGGCCACGAAGGAACCGTTCCCTTGGGAAGAACAACGCGGCATCAACGTCTGCATGCATGCACGGCAGCGGGGCGTGCTGCTGCGTCCGTTAGGCAACGTACTGGTGGTCATGCCGCCGCTGGCCATTTCGCTGGAAGAAATCGATCAACTCATGGATGCGATCGAGTATGGAATCCAACAGGAATTTGGCCTGTAAGCATGTCAATTTGGGCCGAAAGCTAGGGACGGGTCGCCGGTTCTCCCAGCCATCCCATTCGCCCCCTGCGCAGCAATTTGCGCATTTGCTGCGATCGGAAAAATTTCCGCAACCGGCAAATTAACCTCATGCCGTCCAGGCGAGTCAGCCGAAATAAGGCGAACAGTACAGGTGCGCGGGCAATCCGCCCCGCTAAAACCACGGTTCCCCTTGCTGGCTGATAGCCCACGCTCCCACGATGGCCACGGCAGGAAACGCCCCTCACGGTTCAGAAGCTCGCGGCTGTTTCGCTCCGCTGCATGCGGCGGAGGACTGGCTCGCGGACTTGGGGCATTTGGTGATCGTGTGGTTTACGGCCCTGGGCGATCTGGCGCTGTTCACGCTGCGGACGTTCCGTTGGCTGTTTTCGCGGTTGCCGCGGCGTGAGACACTCATTCCGGCGTTCTACCAGATTGGCGTATTGAGCCTGCCGGTGGTCGCGCTGACCGGAACCTTCATCGGTATGGTGCTGGCGGTGCAAAGCTATGCCCAATTCCGCATGATGGGACTGGAAACGCGGTTGGGAGCCGTAATCAACATGGCCCTGGTGCGAGAACTTGGGCCTGTGCTGGCAGCCACCATGCTGGCTGGCCGGATTGGTAGCGCGATGGCCGCCGAGTTGGGCACCATGCGCGTCACCGAGCAGATCGACGCTCTGGCGAGCATGGGCACCAATCCGATTCATTACCTGGTCGTCCCCCGCTTTCTGGCCTGCATCGTGCTCATTCCCACCTTGACAATCATGGCGGATTTCATGGGCGTGGTCGGCGGGGCGTTTTACAGTATCACGCTCTTGGACGTGGATTATTACCACTACTGGGTCCACTCCAAGAACTTCGTCAGCAACTTCGACCTGTTCACTGGCGTATTCAAGAGCCTGTTCTTCGGCGCGGCAATCGGGCTGATCGCCTGCCATCGCGGTTTCAACTGCGACCCGGGAGCCGAAGGCGTGGGCCGCGCGGCCACGCGAGCGTTTGTGTTCTCCTTCGTCACGATCCTGCTGCTCGACCTGTTCCTCGGCATCCTGCTGGATACCCTGAACAACTACCTGTGGCCGCAGCAGTCGCGCGTGATCTGAGGCCGATCTCAGTTCCCCCCATCCCACCACCAGGAACCGCCGTGCGTGCCAACTGCCTTGCCCTTGCCGCTTCGCACACGCCAGGAAGTGCAATTTTCCTGGCCGGCACGGCACTGGCACGGGCAGCCCAGCGGGGCGGGTCCGGCAGGGCGGCACGACCGAGCCAGGCTTGTAAGCCGTTCAGGCAGCGCAGTACAACCGGGGCAGTTCCGCCAGGGGCGTGTAACCTTCAACCTCCGGCAACCGGCGCTGGCACCATCATGGCAGGCAAGAACCGCCAGGGCGATCCTTCCCAAGCTGGCCCCGATCACGCGGCGGCCAATCGACGCACGTTGGAAGACGGTAGCGCGCCGCCGGCCCAGCCTCGTACCACCGAATCGAAGGCCGGCCAGGCCACGTCCGCCCGCTCGGGCGAGTCGCTCATTCAGTTGGATCACTTGCACGTGCAGTTCGGCCAGCATCACGTGTTGCGCGACATCAACCTGAGTGTTCCGCGCGGCCAGACACTGGCCATCATCGGCGAAAGCGGTTGCGGCAAGACGGTGCTGCTCAAGTCGATCATCGGGTTGATTCAGCCCACCTCCGGCAGTGTTTACTTCGACAGCCAAAGACTCACCGATCTCAGCGACAAGGAACTGACGCGGCAGCGGATACGCTTCGGTTATGTCTTTCAACAGGCGGCGCTGTTCGACAGCCTGACCGTTGCCCAAAACATTGCCTTCCCGCTGCGTCAACACGGCAACTACACCGACCAGCAGATTCGCGACATCGTGCGCGATCGCCTGGAGGAAGTCGGCCTGAGCGATATGATCGTCGCCAAGAAACCGGCCGAACTTTCCGGCGGCATGCGCAAGCGCGTGGGGCTGGCCCGGGCGCTGGCCATGAATCCCGAGGTGCTGCTCTACGACGAGCCGACGACGGGCCTGGACCCGATCATGACCGACGTGATCAATCAGCTCATCATCCGCACCCGCGATACCAAGCACGTCACCAGCATCGTGGTCACGCACAACATGGAAACGGTCCGGAAGGTGCCCGACCGTGTGGTGATGCTGTACCCGCTCTCCCGGTTGGAGGAGGGCGAACCGCAAATCCTGTTCGACGGCCGGCCCGAAGCGATCTTCGACTGCCGCGACAAGCGGGTTTCGCAGTTCGTGCGGGGCGAAGCACGCGACCGCCTGATGGAAATGCTGAAGATGAACGACCGCCGCGGGCCCAACGACGACGAGGCCGCAACCGGCTAACGCCGGCGCGTTGGCTCCAACGGCCACGCGGTGCCGCGGCCAAGCGGTCGCCCCCCGAGGGGGAGATGAAGCCCTTCCCTCCAAACCAAAAGCCCGGCTTACCATTCGCTGAGGAATCGCTTTCATGGACGAACGCGTGATGCAGTTTCGCGTCGGCGTGGTCGTGTTCGCCACGTTGATCCTCGCCATGACGCTCATCTTGATGTTCAGCGATACCGAGTTCGGAGGACTCCTGGGCGGGGAATACACCGTGCGAATGAAGTTCCCCGAAGCGCCCGGCGTGGCCGAGCGGACCCCCGTGCGGCTCAGCGGCGTATTGATCGGCCGCGTGAAAGGGGTCCAACTGCTCCAGGACGGCGTGATCGTGGAAGCCTCCATCAGCGACAAGTACCGCATCCGGACCGACGATCGGGCACGGATCGGCGGCGGTTCCCTGCTGGGCGACTCGGTCATCACCATTGTCCGCAGCCACCGGCCGCAAGAGCCGGTTCGTTACCTGACCGACGGCGGCGAGATCCAGGGCGATGCCGCGCCGACGCTTTTCCAAGTCGTGGACCAGGTGCAGAACCGCTTCGATACCTTGGCTATCTCGCTGACTCAAACCAGCGACGATATCGGCGGACTGGCCCGCGGCGTCCGCGACGTGGTCGGCGACAACGAGGAACGCGTGCGCCGCCTGCTCGATGCCACCCAGCGCAGCATGGAACAGATGGCTGCCGCGGCCAACAACGTGGGCATCACCGCGCAGAAGATCGGCACCGCCGCCGACGAACTGAACAAAGTGGTGGGCAATCCCGAGTTCCAGCGCGACCTGCGGCAAAGCGCTCAGATGCTGCCCCGGTTGTTTGAGGAGGCCCAGGGCGTGGTGGCCAATGTCCGCACCACGATGCAGTCGGCCGAACGCAACTTTCGCAACCTGGAAAACTTCACCGAAACGCTCGGCGAAAAAGGCGGCCCTGTGCTGGAGAATGCCGACCGGTTGTTCAGCCAATTGGGCAACAGCTCCGAAAAACTCGACCAACTACTGGAAAACCTGGTGGTGTTCAGCGAGGCGATCAACCGTTCCGACAGCAGCATCGGCAAACTGCTGAACGACGACGAACTGTACTACAACGTGAACGATCTGATCGAAAACGTAAACCGGATCACCTATGAAATCCGCCCGGTGATTCGCGATGCCCGGCTGTTTGCCGACAAGCTGGCCCGGCACCCGGAAACGCTGGGCGTGGCCGGCGCGCTGCGGGGCCGAAACTCGGGAGCCAAGCCGGTCATCTTTGGACGCGGTGACCGTAGCCACGGATCGGGTGCGGCAGGTGGCGGCATCTTGGGTTCCGGTTCGTCCCGTTCCGTCGATGTTGAGTACTGCCCCACCGAGGTGGAAGGCCCCGAGCTGTATTACCCCTCGGCTTCTCGCTCTCGCATCCGTACCACCAGCACGTCCAACACGCTGGTACGTCCGAGCCGCTCGGCCGAACCGGCCCCCCGCGTGGCCAGCAAACCGTTGACCAACCAGCCGCTGCGGGCCGGCGCCCCGGTCAGCACGGGAACTCGCAGCGGCGCAGGCAGCCACAGCGACGCGGACACATCGGCAGAGAATCGACCAGCCCCCCGCGATACGGCCAGCGAAGGGTCAAGCAGCAGCGACAACAGCACGACCGCCTCGCAGCGCGCCCCGCGATTGAAACCCGTGGGTGGCCCGGCCGCCGGCGGCAACTACTCGCCCAACACCAGCTACATGTCGCGCTACCCGTACAGCTATTGAAGCGCGGGCCGCGATCGGGAGGAACCGGGCTTAGCAGCGATGCAACCTTTCAATCGTCGCCGGGCACCGGCTCGATGGTGGCCTGCATCGACCCCTGGCAGCGATCGATCAGGATATCTTTACCGTAGGCGTGAATCTGGTCGCGTTTCAGTTCGGCATGTTCCAGCGTCGTGGTCAGCACGATGGCGCGGCCACTGGAATCGACTTCCTTGGCCAGGCGGTACCCCATTTCCACGGAGTGGTGGAACAACTCGGAGAGCATCCGTATCACGTAATAGTAAGAATGGTCGTCGCTGTCCCAGAGGATGACGTTGTAGCGCGGCTGTCGCTTGGGCCGTTTCTTGTCTTTGGTTTTTTGCTTGGATTTGGTTTTTTCTTCTGGGACGGCAACGGAACTGGCAGTCTGCTCTTCCACGGCGACATTCTCCCTACAGAACCGCTAGCATCCGCGCCCGCAATCGCACCGGCATGGCGATTCAACGGTTTCCTGTACAGCCATAGCGGTGCTAGCGCCAGGCGATTGCAGGCCGCGACAGGTTTCAACGGGGCCCTGGCTTTCCACCGATCCCAGCAGGATCACCGGGCAACTGCCCGGGCGGCTACCAGGCCCAGATGGCAACCACCGCAGTTGGCGGGCCGGATCGAGCGGTCCCGGCAGCCAACGGGCGGCGGCCTGGTTGGCCCTGAAATCCGAAGATCATTATATTGGCGTGCTGACACCTGGGCAAAATCTGCCGTTTTCCGCATTCCCCGCAAGGCAATCCCCTATGACCCTGGACGAATACCTGGTTTCCGAGGCCGGCCGCTTCGAGGCCGAGTTGTGCGAATTGTTGCGAATCCCCAGCGTGAGTGCCGATTCGCGGCATAAAGCCGACGTGCGCCAGGCAGGGCAGTGGGTAGCCAGCCAATTGAGCGGGCTGGGGTTCAAGACCCAAATCTTCGACACGCCCGGCCACCCCATCGTCTTTGCGGAAAGCCCAGAAATCCCCGGTGCTGCCACGGCCCTGGTTTATGGACACTACGACGTTCAGCCCCCTGACCCGCTCGACGAATGGATTTCCCCGCCCTTTGAGCCCACCAAACGCAACGGCAACCTGTACGCCCGGGGGGCCACCGACGACAAGGGGCAGATGTTCACGCACATCAAGAGTGCCGAGGCCTGGGTCCGCACCGCCGGCAAACTGCCGCTGAACGTGAAGTACCTGATCGAGGGCGAAGAAGAAATTGGCAGCCCCAATCTTGGCCCCTTCATCGCCGAGCATCGCGACCTGCTGGCCTGCGACTGCGTGGTCATCAGCGACACCAGCCAGTTTGGCCCCGGCCAGCCGGCCATCACCTACGGTCTCAAGGGGATTGCCTATTTTGAATTGCGACTTTCCGGCCCCAAGCAGGATTTGCACTCGGGCACCTTTGGCGGCGCGGTCACCAACCCGGCCAACGTGCTGGCCCAAGTGCTGGCGGCCCTGGTCGACCGCCAGGGCCGCATCCAAGTGCCGGGATTCTACGACGACGTAATCCCGCTTACCCAAGCCGAGCGCGAGTCGTTTGCCGCCCTGCCGTTTTCCGACGAGCAGTTCATGGAACAGCTGGGCGTCGATGGACTGTTTGGCGAAGAAGGTTATACCACCCTCGAACGCCGCTGGGCCCGGCCCACCTGCGACGTCAACGGCCTTTGGGGCGGCTACCAGGGCGAAGGCGAGAAAACGGTGCTGCCGGCCCGGGCCGGAGCCAAGTTCAGCTTTCGCCTGGTGCCCAAGCAGGATCCGCAGAAGATCACCGAGAGCCTACGCGCGTACATTGCCAGCCTGATTCCGCCGGGTATCCGCTGGGAACTCAAGGCTTCGCACTCCTCGCCGGGCGTGGTGGTCAGTCGCGACAGCCCTTACGTGCAGGCGGCCGCTCGGGCCATCGCGGCCGGTTTCGGTACGGAACCTGTGTTCATTCGCGAGGGCGGTTCGATCCCGGTGGTCAATACGTTCTATGACCAGCTTGGCGTGGACACGCTGCTGTTGGGCTGGGGGTTGAACGACGACAACCCTCACAGCCCCAACGAAAAATTCAACCTGGCCGACTTCCACCGTGGCATCAAGGCCAGCGCCTACCTGTGGCGTGAACTGGGCCAGTTGAATCAGTAAGCCAGCCGCGGGTCGATTTACTTTTTCCAAACGCGGCAAACCGGCTTGTCCGTGCGGCGGAAACCGGGCTGTTCGATGGTCGGTGTGGTGGAATAGATGCGCCGGCCCGATTGCTCGTGGATGAACTCATACAGCGGCGTGGTGTGGGCGGCCTCTGCTTCATCATCGGCAGCCAGGGCGTAAAACACCGCGGCCTGATCGTCCGCCGCGGTTTTCAGCGCCGCTCCATCCCAGGTAATCGCCACCATGCCTGGCCCTGGCCTCTCCTTAGCAAAGAAGGCAACAGGCCTCCCTGGCTGCCGAGCGGCAAACGGCGGTTGGTCCTCCGCAGCGCCCACATCATAAAACGCGACCGGCAGGTTCAGCTCTGGCTGTGACAGATCCAACCGGTACATGACCTGGTTATAGTCATAGCGGGGCGTCGGCCGGTTGTTCCCAGAAAACGTATGCGTGTACGTCCCTTCAAAGTAGATGATGCGGCCGCCGTCCTCGTCAAAATAGGGATGATGCTTGGGGTTATAGAAAGAATACTGATCGTGGGTGACGATCTTGCGCGCATACAACCAGGGCCCGGTGGGCGTATCGGCCTGGGCATACCATACTTCGCCCAGCAGGGATGACGTTCCGCCCAGTTCAACCACAATCAACACCCAGCGGTTGCGATAAGCATTCCAGTAAACGGAACCGCTGTGAGGCTGCACGCTGCGCCCACTTTGGATGTCGCGCAGTAACCACGGTGCTTCGTCGGGTTTGATCAGCCCACGGTCTACAAGCCGCTTGCGGTCCTGCTCGGAAAGCGGCGGCGTGTTCTTTCTCCAGGCGTAGCGGAGATGGCCGGCGGAATCGCGTTGCACCTGGCCATCCTCGGCGCGCGTGCCTTCGGCGAGACACGTGAAGCCTTCGTACTGCGCGGGATCGATGAAGGCCTCAGACGTTGCCTGCACGCGCGTGAGCGGCAACGGATTGGCAAAATACACATACTGCGTCCCGTCGGTATCGCGATGAAGGAACGTATGCGCTTGCGGTTCGAGGAAGATGGCCGGCCGGCGGTCGAACTGGCACAACGCATCGAACTGCTGCGTTTCGTCGTTCCAGACCACAAAGCCCCAACGGTACGACTCCAGTTGGTTGCGGATCTTGACGTACGCCGCATACAACCGCTCGCGGCCCTGGTCGTCCTTCAGCACCGTTGGACTGCTGATCCAGGTTGGTCCCTGGCCGGGCATCTTGGCCGTGGCCCGCACGGCGCCAGCCGGATCGAGGAAGTATTGAAAGTTCACGCCGGCTGCCGGGGAAGGCCCGCCACCTGCCGGCAGTTGCGATGTTGCTCCGGTGATGTGGAAGTTGGCCCCCAGGGGGTGCGAGGGCCGGGACGTATCGCCCCAGAACCAGTACAGTTTGTCGCGGTACGGGACCACCATCACGCTGTCGCAGCCTAAGACCTGTCCGTGCATCAGCGGATGTTCAATCGGTGTCTTGCGGCCCAGCAGGTAGCTGTCGCGATAGATGCCTGCCCCGGTCACGCGGTACAACCGCTCGGCCAGGTTGAGCCGTTTGAGCTTGATGGTCGTTTCACCGCCCGGCTCAACCCGAACGGTGCGGCCGTTGATGCCGAAACCATCGGTGGGCGATTCATAACCGTGGCTGCGGATCGTGAAGTGAACGTCTTGATGCATCAACTCCGGCTCGGCAATGGCCGCCAGCCCCGCGCTATCGGTGACGAATGTCACGTGATGGATGGTTTCCAGTTCCACCAACGGAATGCCGCGTCCGGTGGATTCGTCTACCACTTGGATGGCAAACGGCCGTCCAGCCTGTTGCGCGTTTGCAACTGCGCCGGGGTTCGCCAACGCCACGGCCAGTAGCGCGCCGAGAACCATCGCCAGGCGACCATTGCGGGTGCGAAGCTGCATTGCCGCGCCCTTTCCGCGATAGAGGAGCGCAGCGGTCGGCTCTGGCACCGCTGCGATTCAGAGAGCTTCCCAATTCGGAACGTGCATTATATTCCGCGCTGCGGCCAGCGATACCGTGCGCAAACGTGCGGAATCCCGCCGCGTCACTGGACGGTGAGCGCCTACCTGTCCACTGGCGAAGGCGCTGGGTCGGATGGACGCTACCTTTTTCGCCGTCGCCGCGGCCGGTCCTGTTGACCCAAGTGCGCCTTGCTGCGCAGCAGGTGGTGATAGTGTTGCGCGAAGCGGTGGGCTTCGTCGCGCACATACTGCAATAGCCGCAGGGCGTAGGCATGGCGGCTAAGGCGGAGCGGTTCGTCGCGGCCCATCACGAAAATCTCTTCCTCGCGCTTGGCGAGTGAAATCACGAGCGGCGGGTCGATCTCCAAGGCGCGAAACGCCGCCAGGCCCGCGTTGAGCTGGCCCTTACCGCCGTCGATCAGGAAGATGTCGGGGAAGGCTTCACCTTCGTCGCTGAGCCGTTTGAACCGCCGGGCAACCACTTCGTGGATGCTGGCGTAATCGTCGATCCCGGTCACGCTGCGGATACGGTACCGCTTGTAGCCGGGTTTGAACGGCAGGCCGTCGATGAACTGCACCAGCGAGGCTACGGTTTCGCCACCGCCCAGGTGGGCGATATCCACGCCCTCGATTCGCCGCGGAGCCTCCGGCAGGTGAAATACCTTCCTGAGCCCGTTGAGCCCCTTAGAAGGATCAATGTAAAAGACCTCGGGCTGGGCGTGGGTATCCAGTTCGCCGCGTTCGTCGAGTCGTTCCAGCAATTGGATTTCGTCGCGCAACCGGGCGGCCTTTTCAAACTGCAGGTTCTTGGAAGCCTCCAGCATTTCGGCCCGCATTTCCTTCAGCAGCCGCGCCTTGTTGCCTTCCAGAAACAGTCGCAACCGGTTGATGTCGCGGCGGTAATCCTCTTTGCTGATCCGCAGGTTGCACGGGGCGGTGCATTGATTGATGCTGGCCAGCAGGCAAGGGCGAAACCAGCGCCATTTTTCGTCGCCCTCTTCAATATCCAGGCTGCACGTACGGAATTTGAAAATCTTCTGCAACACCTGGATCGCGCCGCGCAGGCTGCTGGCGCTGGCAAACGGCCCGTAGAGTTTTGTGCCTCGCTCCTTGGGTTCCCGCGTGAACTCCACCCGGGGAAAATCCTCCCGGGTGTGGATTTCCAGGTAGGGGAAGGTCTTGTCGTCTTTCAGTTCGACGTTGAACTTGGGCCGTACGTCCTTGATGAGCCGCGCTTCCATCAGCAGAGCATCGACCTCGCTCTCGGTGGCCACGTAGTCGATGTCGGCAATCTCGCGCACCAGGTCGGCGGTGCGGCGGTCGGTCTGGGCCGCCTTCAAGAAGTAGCTGCCGGCCCGGGCGCGAAGGTTCTTCGCCTTGCCCACGTAGATCACGCGGCCGGCGGTATCTTTCATCAGGTACACGCCCGAGGTCGTAGGAAACTCGCGCACCTTGGCCGCAGCCCGGCGGTAGCCGAAAGTGTCGGGGCCGGGCGGTAATTCCGACGAACCGTCGTAGTCGGGCAATCGGGGTTCGTCGTCGTCGCCAGCCACCGGGGCGATGCCATCGGTCCAATCGCCGCCATCGTTGGGGTCGCCTTCCTCCACCACAACCGGGCAGGGGCCAGGCTCACCGGGCCGGTCGTCGGCCTGCTCGGACGCTGGTGGTTGTTGGCCGTGGGGATCGCTTGGGGCCGGATTCTGGAAGGCGGCTTGGTCGGGGCGTGCCGTCGGCGCTGCGGCGTCACGCTCGCTGGAGTTCTCGCGGCGAGCCGCTTCCGCCTGGGCAGCGCGGTTGGATGATTTGCGAGGCTTCTTGCTCATCGCCCAAGATGCGTGGAAAGGCGTGGGGAGACAGATACCGTGGTGGTGGGCACCTTCGCACGGCTGACAGCTAGATTCTACGTTGCTGCGGCCTCCGGGCACAGGCGGGCCAGGGGGGCGGCGATGCCACGCGAGCGGCAAGCCCCCCACCGGTGCGCGAAGGGAGAAAGCAGGTAAAGTGAGGTTGTTCTAAGGTGGGAAACCGCGAGAATTCGCTTTGGCGCGGCCGTTCTGCCAGGCGTTCTATGCTGGTGGGAGTTGGTGCGCGCGCCGGTAGCCTACCGGCGCGCGGATTGCCAAGAGATGGCAACGGTTGCACGCCCCCCACGCGCGCGTGC
The DNA here is from genome assembly GCA_964511065.1 of uncultured Pirellulales bacterium. Classification (GTDB taxonomy): domain Bacteria; phylum Planctomycetota; class Planctomycetia; order Pirellulales; family S012-138; genus CALBRZ01. The sequence goes on from CAZEEG010000093.1 coordinate 15,098, forward strand.
CGCAAGGTATTCCAGTCCCCTCCACTTTTTGGGCCCCCAATCGGATGAACGACGTGAGCAAGCCGATTCTCTTTGATCCGAGCGAGTACAGCGAGCTGACTTCCGCCGACCAGGCGCTGTTGCAGCGAGGTTATCACAAGGCGATCGAAGCAATACGCCGCAATATCACACCCAAGGGCTTTTCGGCCTGCTCGCTGCTGGACAACCAGGTGTACGGTACCGATGCCAACTATCGCAGCGTTTGGGCGCGCGACGGCAGCAAGACCATTATCTGGACACTCGACCTGGACGACGAAGATATCCGCAACTGCCAGAAACAGACATTACAGACAATCCTCTCGCACCAGGCACCCGCCGGCCAGTTACCAGCCCACGTGCTGATCGACACCGACAAACCCGAGTACGGCGGCGTGGGCGGAATTGCAGCCATCGACGGCGTGTTGTGGACGATCATCGCCACCTGGCGGTTCTGCAACCACACGGGCGACTGGTCGCTGGTCGAGGATTACAGCGAAACGCTCCAGCGAGCCATGGATTGGCTCAGCGCGCACGACTCCAACAACAACGGCCTGCTGGCGATTCCCGAGGCCGGCGATTGGACGGACCTGTTTGCCCGCAGCTATTACGTGCTGTACGACGAGGTGCTGTGGTACCGCTGCCTGATTTGCTACGCCCACATTCTGCGGCGGAGGGGCGATATTGAGCGGGCCGCGGACTACGAGGCCTGGAGCGTCCACGTACGGCGGATGATTTTGAAGATGTTCTGGCCGACGACCCTGGTCGACATGACCGACGGGCAGCCGTCGTTCGCCGATTTGCAGTTCAGCCTGGGCGACTCACGGTACCTGGTGGCCCAGATTTCGCCGTTCAGCTTCAGTTGGCGATGCGATGTCTACGCCAACATCCTGGCATACCTGATGAACCTCATCGACCGCGAGCGGGCGATGATGACCTTCCGGTTCTTGTGGGGCGTGGGGACCAACGATCCCTGGCCGGTAAAGAACCTGTACCCGCCCGTTCACGCCGGCGATCCCGAGTGGCGGAATTATTTCACGGTCAACCTGCTGAACCTGCCCGACCACTACCACAACGGCGGCATTTGGCCGTTTATCGGCGGCTTGTGGGTGCGGTACATCCACAAGCTGGGGATGCTCGATCTGGCACGCCGCGAACTGGTCAACCTGGCGCGAATGTGTTCGCTGGGAGTGAGCCAGGAATGGGAGTTCAACGAGTGGCACCACGCCCAGACGGGCCGGCCCATGGGCAAATCGTACCAGGCCTGGAGCGCGGCCAGCTTCATCAAGGCCTGCCACAGTTTGCAACTGGACCCCGACTCGATCGACATCCACGAGTAGCCATGGCCAGCCGCGCGGGGGTACGGCCGTTCTCATCACATGTCCCATGCGTGCCACGGCTCTCCCGAGCCGCGCTTCGTGATAAATGCACCGCGGCTTTCTCGAACCGCGCTGCAGGTACTCCTTAGCGGGCGAGCCAACCGCCGTCGATGTAGACGATGCTGCCGTTCATGTACTGGCAGGCGTCGGAGGCCAGAAACACGACCAGGCCGCCCAACTCCGAGGGATCGCCCCAGCGGCCCATCGGGATGCGATCGCGGATTTGCGGGCCGCGCACCGGGTCATCCTTCAGTACGTTGGAATAGGTTGTTTGAAAGTAACCTGGGGCGATGCAATTAACGGCGATGCCCTTGGCGGCCCAACTGGTGCCCAGGCTCTTGGTCAGCCCGGCGATGCCGTGCTTGGCGGCGGCGTAGGCCGAGATATTCCAGCCGCCTTCGTCGGACATGATCGATCCAATATTGATGATTCTTCCGCGCCCTCGGGGCAGCATGTACCTGGCCGCCTGCTGGCTGAGGTCCATGGCCGTCATCAGGTGGACCTCGATCAGGTGCCGCCATTCGTCCTGGGGATATTCCTCGGGCGGGTGCCGAGTCCCGCCGCCCGCGTTGTTCACCAGGATGTCGATCTGCCCCAGTTCCTCCACAACACGGTCCACCAGGCCCGCGCGAGCTTCGGGATTGGCCAGGTCCACTTCGATGGCCGCGACGCGGCGGCCCAGCGCCTCGATCTTCTCCTGGGTTTGGCGATTGGAGATATCGCGGGCGACGATGGCGATATCGGCACCGGCCTCGGCCAGTGCCACCGCCATGGCGGCCCCCAGCCCTCGCGTGGCACCGGTGACCAGGGCTACGCGGCCGTCGAGCTTGAACTGGTCCAGAATCATCGCGGTTATGGCTCCTGGCGTGCTAGTGGGACGGAACAACGTGCCTGTGGATCGTACCACGGGCCGTGCCGCCGAACGTACGCCGTCGCGAGGTGCGATGCAAGATGCTGCGTTTGCGCCGCCGATGCCACTTGCTGACCGACGCATGACGCGCGGCAGGATTGCGCACTTTGAGCGATGGCAGACACGGCAGGCCGTTGAACCGGCCACGGGCCAAATCGAGGACAGCTAGCGAGGACGGAGCAGGCCGATGCGGTCGATCTCGCGCAAATCGGTGATGCCGCGACAGACGGCGGTTAGTGCCCGATCACGCATGCCTACGTGCCCCGCCTTGGCGCAGAAAGCAGCAAACGTCGCCACGTCCTTGGCCTTGAGCAGCGCCTGGCGAATGATGTCGTTCACCACCAGCAGCTCATAAACACCGGTCAATCCACGGTACCCGATGCCGTTGCACGCCGGACAATTGGCGGGCGGTTGTGGCTGATCCTCGGGCTTGAGGTTGGGATTGAGCGGCGGGGCAGGAGGGGGCCCCTGCTGGTAGAAGCCGGTTACCTTGCCCTGAGGGATGCCAAGCTGCTGGAGGATTTGCGGCGCCGCCGGTTGGAACGCCTTACAACCGTCGCACAATTTGCGGATTACGCGCACGTTCAAGACGGCCCGGACGTTCTTGGCCAAGTCCTCGCGCGACACCGTCTGGTCGTCGGGGCCTTTGAGTGTGAGCAAGCTGAACAGGGCCTCAGGCGCCGTGGCCGGGCCAGCCGCGCCCACGATCACGCGGCGGTCGAGGTCGGGCTGATCCAGCAGCAGGTTGAGGCTGCCGGCGTTCACCAGGTGCCGTACGCAGATCACGTCGGGGTACTTGCGGATCAGCGTGGGGAGCACCGTCAGCGGCGATTCCCCCTTGCCGCTGTCAAACAGGTTGACGGGCGCATTCTCAACGGCTGGGTCTTGCCGCTGGGCATCTTCCACCGACTCAGTGTTGAGCAGGTAGCGATCGACCGTGCGGATGGTGTTGTTGAAGGCGGTCGTAAAGCCGCTTTTGGGCGGACCAGAAACCACCACCACGCCGGGAGCGCCCAGCGCTTCCTTGAGCTGCGCGAACATGGCGGGCGTCATGCCGGCGTCGGTCATTTTTTCCGGCGGTTTAACGCCCTGGTCGAACTTGAGCGTGAGCCGCTCGCCCTGGGCGGACGTTTGCAGGATGGCATGGCAGGGGATTTTTTTCTTCCTGCGGAGGATTTCAAAATCCCCCTCCTGCTGGGGCCGAGGCACATTGAGGTCCATCCCGGCGTGGACCTTGATGATGGCCATGGCCGTGGAGCCGAACTGCGGGTCGAGCACGCCGGCTTCGTGGGTGACGCCGTCGATCACGTAATGCAGTTGGGTGCCTGCCGCCGTCAGGGTGAAGATCAAGGCGTCGGCACGCGCCGCCAGCGAGGCATCTACGACCGTGCGCGTGTTGGCCGACAACATCGGGTCGATGTCGGGCAACTCCACTGACGTTTTGAACTTGGTGGGAGGTTCGACGAACTCCGGCTCTTTCTTTCTTCTGCTGAACCAGCCCAACTTGGATCCTTTCGCAGCGGAATGCGCCGGGAGCGCGGCAACCAGAAAACCGGGCAGACATCGCGGTTGCTCCCTCGCCTGCCAGCTCGATACGACGTCCTATTGTCGATCATACTCGGCGGCTGCGGGGCGACAAGCGAGGGAGCCACCCCCGGCGCCAGAAATGGCCCCCCCAGGCGAGGCCGCTTGCGGGGGGCCAGCTCACCCAATGCGCAGCAAAAACTCCGCTGCGCCTGGCGAGGCAGCAGCGGAGTCGGCAGTTTTTGAGTGAGCCCGCCCCTTTGAGCTGCGCGCCGCAGGGCGGTTTTGGCCCTCGCGGTGCGGCCCCTTAGGTTCCCGCCACGGCGGGCAGGACCATTTCAGGCAGGCCAAGCGCGAAGCCGTCGGTCGCCCCGTTTCTAGTGAAACTCTTCCGGCTCAACCGGCCAGGGCCTGGAAGTCAGGTCCTTCATCTTCGGTGAGTTCACGCAGTTTAAGGGTGGGTCGTCCAACCGGAAATCGACGCTCTGGCGTAAAGCCGCGAGTCCCTCCCATGAAGAAGTCGTGAAACTCGGCGGCCGGCCCCGTTTGGAAGTCGCGCTTGAGCCGGGCCATGATCTCTTTCCAGGACAGCCCGCTGCGGTAGATAACGCGATATGCTTCCTTGAGTTGCTGAATGTCTTCGCTGCTGAACCCGGCCCTGCGGAGTCCCACCAGGTTCAACCCCACCACCAGCGTGGTGGCGCCATCGACGGTGACAAAAGGCGGGATGTCTTTCACCACGTGGGCCTGGCCGCCGACCATGGCCAACCGTCCGATCCGGCAGTGCTGATGCACGCCGACCTGGCCGGAGACATAGGCCCGGTCTTGGACTTCGACATGCCCGGCCAGCCCGGCATTGTTGGTAACGATGGTGTTATTTCCGATGCGGCAGTCGTGCGCGAAGTGGACGCCGACCATAATCAGGTTGTCGTTGCCGACAATCGTAGCGCTGTCGGCGTGCATGCCCCGGTGCAGGGTCACGTGTTCGCGGATGATATTGCCCGAGCCGATGATGAGCCGCCCGCTGGTTCCGCCATGGCGGGCGTGCTGGGGCGCTCCGCCGAGCACGGTACCTTCGTAGATGTGGTTGCGCGGGCCCAGTTCGGTCCCCGACCGGATCACCACATGGCTTTCAAGCTGGCAGTCATCCCCGATCCGTACGCCGGCTTCAATCACGCAAAACGGCCCGATACGCACATCGCGGCCTATCTCCGCGGCAGGATCGACGATCGCCAATGGATGGATCTTCGACACCAAATGTCCCCCGAAAAATGGAGCGGCCGGCGGGTCGGGCCGAACTGCCCGATCGTGCTGGGCGGCGCACTACATATGGGGTTTATCGGCCCTGACGCCCGGGAAAATTCAACGTGCTTCACCGGGACCAATGGGGTAGGCGGGTTATAGAAGAAGTGGCGACCTGCGAGAATACCAGCTAGGGCGAAATTGTCGCAGCCCCCGCTCCAAGTGGTCCCCCATGCCGCCCGGCGGGGCAATCTGGTAGATTATTCCTGGCCGACGGCATCGCTGGTACAGCAGTGCCGGCCACCACCAATGTCAATGGTCACACCCGCTACCAGGCAGCCGACAGCAGGCCAGCATTGATAGCAACGATACCGACCCATGGGAGAAGCCACCGTGCCCACCGTACACGAAATCTACGACCAGGCCGACAAGCTCAAAGACGAAGGCAAGCTGGAAGAGGCCGTCGCCAAGCTCCACGAAGCGCTCGAGTTGGATGCCAATTTCGCTCTGGCCCATTCCGCGTTGGCCGTGATCCTGGGCCGCTTGGGCCGCCACGATGAAGCCATCCAGCATGGCCTGAAGGTGTGCGAACTGGAACCGGATGACCCGTTCAGCTTCACCGCGATGAGCGTGACCTACCAGCGCGCCGGCCGCATCCCTGAGGCCGAAGAAGCCATGTACCGCGCTCGCATGATGGAGCAGCAGCGGCACGGCTAGCCCCCCACGCCAGCCAGTCATCCGCTTTGGCGGGGCGCTCGCGGTTCGAGCGCCCTGCATGCTCGGTGGGCCCATGCGGCAGGGGCGAACGGCCGCCTGCACAGGCGAGCCGGTTCCATGCTTTGCCAACCGCCTTGCCAGGGTGCCGGTTCTGCCCGAGCTGGAAAGCCTGCGCCGTTTGTCGATCTTGTTGGGTTCTGCTGTCAGTCTTGGGTAATGCTTCTTCTGTCTGGGTGCCCCCCAACCCCGCATGCGTTTCCGCACCATCTTCTGTCGCAGTTGCCGTTTGCGATGCCCGCGCTGCGGCCGGGGCCGGCTGTTTCATGGATGGTTTGCCATGCACGACACGTGCGATGCGTGCGACTTGCCCTTTCAGCGAGGGCCGGGCTTCTACCTGGGTTCGATCTACTTCAACTACGGTTTGACGTCGGTCATCGCGCTAACCGCGTTCTTTGTGCTGTACCTGGGGTTTGGGGTTTCAACCGGCGTGCTGATGTGGCCGCTGGTGGGTTTTTGCTGCGTCTTCCCGCTGTGGTTTTTCCGGTATGCCCGCAGCCTTTGGCTGGGCATGGACGAATATTTTGATCCAGCGGAAGAACAGCCCCAGCACTGACAGGTGCGGCCCGAATTGCCACCCGCTGCGAATCGACCGGCAAGGGGCTGCTATACGCCTGCCGCTGGCACTGCCGGCATCTCGCTACAGTATGGCGGCTTGAAGATCTCTGTTGCCGGGGGCGCAATCCCTGGTTCTTGCCCAAGCTATCACCGTTCCCAGCGACGTAAAGGGAGTCTGGGTCGCAGTCTACGGGGCTCAAAGGGGGGGGCATGCCGGGGTGCCCGATTGCCCCGAGGGGTTTCACCAACCCATAGAGCTTAACGCGCCGGTTCATTTTGCGGCAAATGAGCGTTCAAAACGCGGTTCCGGACGTGTACGTGGCGTGCTCCGCATTCCGATACCAACTTCAATCCCGGAACACTCGGGGGCCGGATACGCAATGACGTGCGTCCCCCCCCACAGACCCAGACATTGGTGAATCTGCACTGCGCGCCCCGCGAAACGAGTAGTGCGTAACCGGTTCATTCAGGCTTCCAAGGATCGGAGGAGCGGCTGATGAGATTGTATCGTTTCTGTAGCC
>CAZEEG010000094.1:0-21791 GCA_964511065.1 uncultured Pirellulales bacterium
CCGTGAAGGCCATGGACACGTTCTACGAACGGGCCTACTCGCTGATCAGCTCGCAAAGCGCTCGCGAGGCGTTCGATATCGAGAAGGAAGACGCCAAGCTGCGTGATCAGTACGGCCGCAACACCGCCGGCCAGCGAATGCTGATGGCCCGCCGCCTGGTGGAAGCCGGCGTGCGGTTCGTCACCCTCACCTACGGTGGCTGGGATCACCACTCCAACATCAATGCTGGTTTCCAGCGGCAGATGCCGGACTTCGATCAGGCCCTCACCACGCTGATTAATGATCTGGACAGCCGTGGCCTGCTCGACAGCACCCTGGTGATGGTCAGCAGCGAATTCGGCCGCACGCCCAAGATCAACCGCACCGCCGGCCGCGACCACTGGCCCAAGGTGTTCAGCGTGCTGCTGGCCGGTGGCGGCGTGCAGCGCGGCATGATCTACGGCAAGTCGGACGCTACCGCTTCCGAGCCCGAAGAAAAGCCCGTCAGCCATGCCGACCTGGCGACCACCATGTACCACCTGATGGGTATCGTGGCCGACAAGGAATTGATGGCACCGGGCGGCCGCCCCATCGAAATCGTCGATGGCGGCAAGGTCGTGCGGGGAATCCTCGCCTGATGATTGCTAGTCGCTTGAATCGAGGGAATCCGCCGTTCATGATGGAGCCATCGAAGCAGCGACACTTGAAAACCGTTTGAAATTTGAGCGAATCCCTGCCGCCCGAGTTGCCCAAGTGCCTCGGGCGGCAGGTTCAATCCAACCCGGGGGGGAAACGTCGCCCTAGCGACGCTACCGAGGAGACGCGGTCAGGCAAATACGGCCAATGCCCAGGGTTGCCCCTGAAATCAGGGCTGGCTCTGAAATGCCGCGATCATATATTCCCGCCTCACCAACCCGGGCTGCTATTTCCCGCCTATCCGACACATGGCTTGCCGCAGGAAGCGGTTGGCTTTTGATCCTGCGAATACAAGCCGGGTCGACCGCACGGATGCAACGGCCCGAAGTCTGGAGTTCTTCCGCGAGTCGGTGCAATTGGGCTCCTTTTCCCAGCCGTTATCGCCCCCCCAACCACGATCACGTGGCCTTAAATCAAAGCCTCCAGCGGTCGTGTTCACCCCATGGTGCGGCGCTGAAAGGTGTGGTGGTGGGCGGCTCCCGAAGTAACCTGCATCCAGTGAGGTTTCTAACATGCGGTCGATCGTAATCACGGGTATCGCGCTTGCGATGGCCACGTTCGCCAATTCCACGGTATGGGTGGCGGATGCCGTCGCTGCGAATCCCAGGCTGAGCGCGATTCGCCCGGCGGGTGCCCAGCGGGGCACAGAAGTCGAGGTGCAGTTCACCGGTGCCCGCCTGGGAGACTCCCCAGATTTGCTGCTGTACTACCCGGGCATCGAGGTCAAAAACGTCGAAGCCGTGGCCGATAACCGGGTTAAAGCCACGCTGGCCATTGCCCCGGATTGCCGGCCCGGCATCCACGCTCTGCGCGTGCGTACCGCCAGTGGTGTGAGCAATCTCCAAACGTTCATGGTGGGCATCCTTCCCGACGTTGAAGAGAAAGAGCCCAACAACGACTTCAATGAACCGCAAAAGATCGATCTGAACGTCACCGTGAACGGCGTGGTTCAGAACGAAGATGTGGATTACTACCTGATCGAAGCCAAAAAGGGCCAGCGGATCACCGCCGAAGTGGAAGGGATGCGGCTGGGAGCGACGTTCTTCGATCCGTTCGTATCCATCCTCGACATGCGGCGGTTTGATCTTTCGGTATCCGACGATGACTCGTTGGTTTGGCAGGACGGCATCGCCTCCATCATCGCACCGGAAGACGGCACGTACGTGATCCAGGTCCGCGAGACGTCATACGGCGGAAACGGCAACTGCGTCTATCGCCTGCACGTGGGCGATTTCCCGCGTCCCAAGGCGGCCTACCCTGCCGGCGGCAAGCCCGGCGAAACGCTCGAGGTGCAATACCTGGGCGATATCAACGGCCCCTTTACGGGCAAGGTCACGTTGCCCAGCGAAGGGCCTCGGATGTTCGGTCTGTTTCCGGAAACCGATAAGGGCATGCCGCCCTCTCCGGTACCGTTCCGCATCAGCCCGCTGGACAACTACCTCGAACAGGAACCCAACAACGAGCGCGACAAGGCGACCGTGGCCGCGGCGCCCGGCGCCCTCAACGGCATCATCTCCGAACCTGGCGATGTCGACTACTTCAAGATTGCCTGCAAGCGCGGCGAAGTTTGGGAAGTGAACGTGTACGCACGCCAACTGCGTTCACCGCTTGATTCGGTGCTGCGCGTGCTCCGGCCCAACGGCAGCCAGCTTGCAGCCAACGACGACGCCCAGGGCAATCCCGACAGTTCGCTGCGTTTCACCGCGGCGGCCGACGAGGAATACACCATCGAGATCAAGGACCACCTGGGTCGCGGTGGCGAGGAATACATCTACCGGATCGAGGTCGTCCGACCCGCCAACAGCATTGCGACCTCGCTGCCCGAGGTCGAGCGGTACCAGGATACCGTGGTGGAAGTGCCTGCCGGCAACCGCATGGCGGTGATGGCCAGCGCAGCCCGGGCTGGCGTCCGCGGCGAACTGAAGCTCAACACGCCCGACCTGCCCGCCGGCGTCAAGCTGGAAACGCCGGTCATGCCGGAGAACCAGTCGCAGGTGCCGCTGCTGTTTGAAGCGGCGGCCGACGCCAAGCCGGCCGGTGCGCTGACCCCCTTGGCGGCCGAACTGGTGGGCGTGGAGAACGCTCCCGAATACACCACCGCCTTCCGCCAGGAAACCTGGCTGGTCCGCGGCCAGAACAACAACCTGGCCTGGGGCCATGTTTCGGACCGCATGACGGTCGTGTCCACGGAGGCGGCCCCCTATTCGATTGAGATCGTCCAGCCCAAGGCGCCGCTGGTTCGCCGCGGCTCCATGGAGCTGAAGGTCAAGGTCAATCGCCAGGAAGGGTTCGAGCAGCCCGTGCAACTGCGGATGCTGTACAATCCGCCCGGCATCGGTTCGTCGACCCGCGTGACCGTGCCGGCCGACAAGGACGAAGGGATCGTCACCCTCAATGCTTCGGCCAATGCGGAGTTGCGGACCTGGAAAATCGCGGTGGTGGCCTCGGCCACGGTAGGCAATGGTCCGGTGCAGGTTTCCAGCCAACTGGCCGATCTGGAAGTTGCGGAAAGCTTCTTCGTGTTCGAGTTTGAGCGCGGCGCGGTCGAGCAGGGCAAGGAAACCTCGCTGATTGTGAAGGTCAATCAGCTCACCGATTTTGAAGGTAACGCCAAGGTGGAATTGCTCGGTTTACCCAACGAAGCCAAGACTGAGGTATTGGAGTTCAACAAGGACGCCGAGCAGTTGGTGTTCAACGTCACCACCACCGAGAAGACTCCGCCGGGACGCCACCGCTCGCTGCAGTGCAAGGCCGTGGTCGAGATCAACGGCGAGCCGGTGATTCACAACCTGGGCACCGGCGAGTTGCGCGTCGATGCTCCGCTGCCCAAGCCCACCGCTACGGCCAAGGCCGAGCCCAAGCCGGCGGCAAAGCCGGAAGAAAAGAAAGAGAAGCCGCTCTCGCGATTGGAGCAGTTGCGGCTCGCCGCCGAGGCCGCCAAGGCTGCTGAAGCGCAAGGCGGGGATGGCAAATAGGGGCGCGTCGTTCGTTCGGGTTGCCGCGGTTTGGCCTGCGTATGGGGAACCATCGCGGTGCCGCGGCAACTTGGGCGGGGGACACCCCCCTAGTTCCGGTACGGACTCAACCGATTCGACACACTCAAGTGATGCAGCGAGAACCCGCTGACTGTCCCTAAGGAGATGACCGTGAAACGTGCGATACCTCGGATGCTGGTCTGCTTGACCGCGCTGTTGGCAACAGCCGTTCAAGCCGCCGATTCGCCCTTTGCCAAGATCGACGTTTATCCGCCGGACATCAATTTGGAGACGAGCCGGGATCAGCAACGGTTCATCGTCGTGGGTACTTATCCAGACGGCGTAACCGTCGATCTTACCGAGAAGGCCGAAGTGACGGTGGCCGATACCAGGTTGGCCAAGGTCGACGGCAATCAAGTGCTTCCGGTAGCCGACGGCAAGACCACGCTGAAGGTGTCAGCCGCCGGCCACCAGGCCGAAGTGCCCATCACCGTCACCAAGGCCCAGGAAGATCGCCCAATCAGCTTCAAGCTGGATGTAATGGCGGTGTTCATGCGGGCTGGCTGCAACACCGGCAGTTGCCATGGTGCGGCACGCGGCAAGGACGGCTTCATGCTTTCGCTGTTCGGCTACGATCCCGACGGCGATCACTACCGCCTCACGCGGGAGGTTGGCACTCGCCGCATCAACCTGGCCACGCCGGAAGACTGCCTGTTGATCGAGAAGTCGATCGGCGCGGTTCCTCACACGGGCGGCAAGCGGTTCGACCGCGATAGTGAATATTACGACACCTTGATCCGTTGGCTGAAAGCCCGCGCCCCGCTCGATCAGGGTGAGGTGCCCAAGGTTGTGGGCGTGGATCTGTATCCGCCCAGCATGGTGCTCCAGGGCGAAGGCGCCACGCAGCAGTTGGTAGCCCGCGCCCGCTACTCCGACGGCACCGATCGCGACGTTACATCGCTGGCCGTGTTCATGACCAGCAACGATAACTCCGCGGAAGTTTCGCCCGATGGCCTGATCACCGCCGGTGCCCGTGGCGAAGCCTTCCTGATGGCCCGGTTCGACATCGTGACCGTGGGCGTGCAAACCATTGTGCTGCCCAAGGAACTCGATTATCAGCGTCCACAGGAGAAACCGGTTAACTACATCGACGAGTTGGTGGCCGAAAAGCTGCATGATCTCCGCATCACGCCCAGCGAGCTTTGCTCCGACGAGGTATTCCTCCGCCGGGTTTCGCTCGATATCACCGGCCTGCTGCCCACCGAGGAAGAATACAACGCCTTCATCGCCGATACTTCGCCGGACAAGCGGGCCAAGCTGATCGACCGCCTGTTGGAGCGGAAGGAATTCTCGGAAATCTGGGCCATGAAGTGGTCCGAGTTGCTCATGCTCCGCTCAAGCAACCAAGTGAGCTACAAGTCGGTGTACTTGTACTACAACTGGCTAATGGATCGTATTGCCAACAACGTGCCGCTGGACAAGATGGTCCAGGACATCCTGGCGGCCAACGGCGGCACCTTCCAGAATCCGGCCACCAACTTCTACCAGATCGAACGCAACACGCTGAAAACCAGCGAGAACGTGGCGCAGATTTTCATGGGTATCCAAACCCAATGCGCCCAGTGTCATAACCATCCGTTCGACCGCTGGACGATGGACGACTACTACGGCTTTGCGGCCTTCTTCTCGCAAATTGGCCGCAAGCGCGGCGAAGATTACCGCGAGACGATCGTTTACAACTCGGGCGGCGGCGAGGTTCGCAACCCGGTCGGCAACCGCGTGATGAAGCCCAAGTTCCTGGGCGGCGAGGAGCCCGACGTGGCCGGCAAGGATCGCCGGGCCGTACTCGCCAAGTGGATCACTTCGACCGACAACCCGTTCTTCGCCACCAGCGTGGCCAACCGGATTTGGGAGCACTTCTTCGGTATCGGTATTGTTGATCCGGTGGACGACATCCGCATCAGCAACCCGCCGAGCAATCCCGAATTGTTCAACACCTTGGGCGACAAGCTTGTTGAGTACAACTACGACTTCAAGCAGCTTGTCCGCGACATCTGCAACAGCAATACCTACCAGCGTTCGACCCGTCCCAACGAAACGAACGAGGGCGACGAGCGCAACTTCTCGCACGCCCGGTTCCGCCGGATTCGGGCAGAAAGCCTGTTGGACTGCATCTCGCAGGTCACTGGCGCCCACGAGAAGTTCCGCGGCTTGCCGCTGGGTGCCCGGGCCGTGCAGATTGCCGATGGCAACAACAGCAACTACTTCCTGACCACGTTTGGCCGTAGCCGCCGCGAGACGGCCAGCGCCTGCGAGGTTTCCACGGATCCCACCCTGAGCCAATCGCTTCACCTGCTCAACGGCAGCACGGTGGAGAATAAGGTCCGCAGCGGCGGCCTGATCAAGTCCCTGCTGGATGAAGGCAAGACGCCCGAACAGGTGATCGAACACCTGTACATTCGGGCTCTCAGCCGCAAGCCAACCGACCAGGAACGTCAGGCGTTGATGGGCCTGTTTGGCGAGGGTGTGAATCCTCAGCAGGCCTTGGAAGATGTGTTCTGGGCGTTGCTCAACTCCCGGGAGTTTATGTTCAATCACTAATCGCGCGGCAAGTCAGCGGTGGGCCGCCCGGGTTTCAAACGCCTGGCTGCCCGCCGTGTGGGGCGCTCGACTTTACATGCCGGGCGCCCCGGCTTGGCTACCGGCGAAATGGGACGTTTTGAGTTTCAACCGTTGACTGGTCCCCAGGCCAGTGGCTCGTAGTGGAGCCGCTACCGCTGGGCACCGGAGCGGCGGCAAGAGGTAAAGCGATCATGCGGATTTCCTACTTGGCTTTGGCCTTGGCGATGACAGCCGTGCTGGGCCGCCCAGGTCTGGCTGAAGATAAGCCTGCGGAAAAGAAGGACGCCAAGAAAGTCACCTTCGACGAGCACGTGCGGCCGATCTTCCGCAATCGCTGCTTCAGTTGCCATAACCAGGACTCGGCCAAGGGTGACTTGGCGCTGGACAGTTACAGTTCCGCCATGCAAGGCGGCGCCAGCGGCGAGGTGATCTTCGCCGGCGACCTGGAGAGCTCGCGCTTGTGGGCACTGGTCAATCACGAAGATTCGCCCAAGATGCCGCCCGAGCAGGACAAGCTCCCGGCTTCCGAACTGGCTACGATCAAGGACTGGATTCTCGGCGGCGCTCTGGAGAACGCCGGCAGCAAGGCAATTATCAAGAAGCCGTCTGTCGATCTGTCGGTGAGCGGCGGCTTCCGTCGCCCCGAAGGGCCGGTCGCCATGCCCGAGGGGCTACCCAAGACCGGTATTCACACCGAGCAGCTTGGCGCAGTGACCGCGCTGGCAGCCAGTCCTTGGGCTCCGGTGCTGGCCGTTGCCAGTACCAAGCAGGTACTGCTGTATAACACCGATACGGCCGAACTGCTGGGCGTGATTCCGTTTCCCGAGGGAACGCCGCACGCGCTGCGTTTCAGCCGCAACGGCGCGCTGCTGATGGTTGGCGGCGGTCGCGGCGGCCTGCTCGGCAAGGTGGCCGTGTACGACGTGAAGACCGGCGAACGCGTGATGGAAGTGGGCGATGAACTGGATGTCGTCCTGGCCGCTGACATCAACGAGAGTAATACCCTGATCGCGCTGGGCGGCCCCAAGCGCACGGTCCGGGTGTATTCCACCGCCGATGGCTCCATGGTCTACGACATCAGGAAGCACACCGAGTGGGTGTACGGCGTGGAGTTCAGCCCCGATGGCGTGCTGCTGGCCACCTGCGATCGCGCGAACGGCCTGTTCGTTTGGGAAGCCCAAACGGGCCGCGAGTACCTCAACCTCACCGGCCACACGGCGGCCGTGACCGATGTCGCCTGGCGTGCCGACTCCAACCTGCTGGCAAGCTGCAGCGAGGATGGTCAGGTACGGTTGTGGGAGATGAACAATGGCACCAGTGTCAAGAACTGGAACGCCCATCCCGGTGGCGTGCAGTCGGTCGACTTTACCCACGATGGCCGGATCGTGACGGCCGGGCGTGACAAGGTCGTGAAGGTGTGGGACGCCAACGGTTCCAATCTTCGCACGTTTGAGGCCTTCAGCGACATCGCCCTGGTGGCCACGTTCAGCCACGATGGCAAGCGTGTGATTGCCGGTGACTGGACGGGCGAAGTCCGGATGTGGGAGTACGAGGATCGCAAGCGGGTAGCCAACCTCAGCACCAATGCGCCCACGCCAGCCCTGCTGGTCGCCCAGGCTCAGGCCGCGGCCGCAGAAGCCCAGAAGGCCGCCGAGGCGGCGTCGGCTGAACTGGCCGCCCTGCAGAAGGCGATTGAAGCCAAGACGGCGGCGGTGACCAAAGCCCAGGCCGATATGAAGGCCACGACCGACGCCCTTGCCAAGGCCAAGGCCCAGGAGGCGGCGTCACAGAAAGCATCGCAGGACGCTGCCGCGGCACTGGCCAAGGCCAACGAGGCCGCCAAGCAGGCCAAGGCTGCAGCAGACAAACTGGCCGCCGAAAAGGCCGAACTTGAAAAGCTGCTGGCACAAAAGGCCAAGGAAGCAGAAGCTGCCCAGGCGAAGTTCGCCGCTGCTGAAGCCGAGACCAAGAAGGTGGCAGCCGCCAAGACCGAGGCCGACAAGGCCGTGCAGGCGGCGCAGGCGGCCATCAAGGATGCCGAGCCCAAGCTAGCCACGCAAAAGACTGAGGCCGAGAAACTGGCCGCCGAAGTGGCTGAGTTGAAGAAGCAACTGGCGGAAAAAGACGCCGCTGCCAAGGCGGCGGCCGCCAAGGCTGCTGAAGCCAAGGCCGCCAGCGAACGGGCAGCCGCCGAGGCACAAAAGGCCACCGCCGACGCCAGCGCCAGCAAGTAGCCGGCGCCGGCCAAAGTACGGCCGCCATATGTTGATTTCTAAAGCAGCAAGCCCGCTCGTCCTCGTTGACGAGCGGGCTTGCTTTGTGGAACCGAAATCGTTGCCAAGCCAGGTGGCCATGGCCTGCGGCGGCCATGCACGAGCAAGTGGTTAGGCTTTCAGGGCTTCCACTACGAGGTCGCCAATTTCCTTTGTGCCGTAACCCATCCGGCCGGCGGACTGGCTTTCCATCTTGGTACCGGTGACCACCTGGATGGCGTTCATCACCTTGGCGGCCGACTGCGGCTGGCCAGTGTGCTCCAGCAGCATGGCCATGGCGCCGATGGCCGCGATGGGGTTGATCACGTTCTTGCCAGTGTATTTGGGCGCGCTGCCGCCCATCGGCTCGTACATGCTGGTTCCGCCGGGATCGGGGTTGATGTTCCCGCCCGCCGCCACGCCCAAGCCGCCCTGGATCATCGCCCCCAGGTCGGTGATGATGTCGCCGAACATGTTGGTGGTGACGATCACATCGTAGTACTCAGGGCTCTTCACCATCCACATGCAGCAGGCGTCGACGTGGTTATAATCGGCCTTCACGTCGGGATAGTCCTTCGCCACCTCCTGGAAGGTCCGCCACCACAGGTCGTGCCCAAACGTCAGCACGTTGGTCTTGGCCACCAGGGTCAGCATCTTCTTGGGGCTGTTGCGCTTGCGGGTATACTCGAACGCCCAGCGGATGCAGCGCTCGCAGCCCTTTCGGGTGTATACGGCGGTTTGCGTGGCGACTTCGTCGGGGGTTCCCTTTTTGAGGAACCCGCCCACCCCGCAGTACAAGTCCTCGGTGTTCTCGCGGACGACGACAAAATCGACGTCGTCGGGCCCCTTGCCCACCAGCGGCGTTTCCACGCCCGGGTAAAGCTTCACCGGCCGCAGGTTGATGTACTGGTCGAGTTGAAATCGCAGGTTCAGCAGCAGGCCTTTTTCCAGGATGCCCGGCGGGACATCGGGATGGCCCACGGCGCCCAGCAAGATGGCGTCGAACTCGCGCAGCTCAGAAACGGCCCCTTCCGGCAGGATGTCGCCGGTTCGAAGGTAGCGCTCGCCGCCGAAGTCGTATTCCTTGGTCTCGAAATCGAAACCGTCCAATTCGGCCACGGCCCGCAAAACCTTGATCGCTTCGGCCGTAACTTCAGGACCGGTGCCATCGCCGGGAATGACTGCAATGCGTGTAGACAAGTGCGAAACTCTCCTGCAAACCGGGGCGCAAGGCCGGGAGAGGCCAACGCCACTCGACCTGCTCTACGAGGCCGGGATCAACCGGCCCAAAAGATGCCAGGGAGTGCTTCTCAAGCAGTCACGCGGAACGCCTCGCCAGAAAAGCACCCAATGTACGATGTAAGCCGGGCATTCTAGCTGTGCGAAGCCATGCTCACAAGCGGCCGCTGCTCCGCGAAATGGCTTCCCTGGCAGCTCAAGGGTGACTGGCGCCCCCGTCCCCGACGGTGTGCCACACCTATGCGAGCCGTGCGCGTTGCCTCCTAATCCCGCGACGGTGCGGCGACACGCCGCGGCAGCACTTTCGGCCGTTACTACCACAGCCGCCGGTACCAGGGCTTACTTTCGCCAGCAGCCGCCCCAGGATCGCTCGCACCGGCCGCCGGTGGCAGGCTGCCCATCTCAAACTCAACGCTGCTGGGCGGAGGCTCGGGCCGCTGGACCGTTTCCACCGCGGGCAGGTTGTTGTCGCTGCTAGCCGTGTCTTCGCCACTGGCGCGATGGAACGGCCAGAACTGGCGCAACTTGCTTATCACTCCCGATTCCTGCGCGGACGGCGCGGACGGTTGTTCGCTGCTCGATGGTCCAAACAGCGCCCCGCGGCGCTCACGCCGGACCGTGCGGCCATAGGAAGCCGGCGGAGTATCAGGCGGATGCGGCGGCTCAACTACCGGCAATTCGCGGGGCGTCGGATCACGCGAGACCACGGCGCGCGATGGCACGCCATGCAGGGATTCACCTGGCAAGTCGCTCAGCGGAACGTTGGACCATCGCCGATCGCTGGCCGCGGCCGTGCCCATCCGGTTTTCACCACCTTCACCGCTTTCCAGGTTCGCGGAGCCGGAAGCGTGGGAGTAGTCGCCGCTGTAGCGCTGTCCGGGCTGCAAGCCATAGTCTCTCGATCGCGTATCCCGGGTTAGAGAACTGTAGCTGCTGTCTTGCTGTGCAGGCTGCCGGTCTTCAATACTCTCGATCAAGAGATCGGGGTTGGTCGCCGCCGATGATTTGGGGCGGGCCGCGGCATCGTTCTGATACAACGGATCGTACTGGCTGCGGTATTGGGCCTGCGGTGCCTGCTTGGCGCGTCCATCTTCATTGGCCGCATACGGATGGGCTGGAGGCTCCTCCGTGGAGTAGGGCCGCGCATCGTAGGGGCGGCTGCTCGCATAACGCGACCGGGCCAGCGATCGCGCCGTCGAGCGGACCGATCGCTGTTCGATGGTAGCGGGTGTGTCGCTGTCGAGCTGCACTGCATCGTGCTCTGCTTCGCCCGTGATCGCAGTCGGCTGGCCCTGAACCGTGGACGTCGATGCGGATGGCGTTTGGGCCTTATCAGACACGTCCACCGGATACGGCTCGGCAGAAGCGGCCGCGCTGCGCGACGTGCGGTAGTTGGGCACCTCGCCGCCGGAATCGACCGAGTAGGGTGGCACCCAACCACGGGCAACGACATCGGCCGGGTAGCGCTCGGCCGGTTGGCTTTCATCACCCGGTGCGGCCGCCGGTTCGCCCTCGGCCGCTTGGCTTGCGGCCAGGGGCTCTTGGGCGGCTGTTGCATCCGCGGAGTTCGGGGCTTCGGCCACGCTCGGAGGGTCAGCCGTTTCGGCCGGTGCCTTATCGGTCGAGGTTGCGGCGGCCCGTGCATCCGTTTCGCTGGGCGGTTCCGGCGGATAATCCACCGGCACCACGTCGCCTTCAACAATCGCGGGCGGGATCATTGGCACGGCCATGGCCTGGGGCGACGTGCTCGCGACCGCGTCGCGAACCTGATCGCTCGCCTGGTTGGCCGACTGTTGGATCGACTGCGCTGCGCCCTCGATGGTCGCATTCATCTGGCCCTGCAAATGGACGGTTTCGGAGCGTACCGTGGCGACGCCTTCTGCGGCGTGCTCCAGATTCTGCTGCGTGGCTTCCCTGGCAGATTCGACAGCGGCGCCGGGTTGCTGGCCCATGGAGGTCACCCCCTGGTCCAGTTGCTGCTTTCTCGACGAAACCTGTTGCTGCACGCTTTGAGCCGCGCGGCCAATCAGGCCTTGGGCGGCTTGCAGGTGAGGCGATGCGCTTTGTGCGCCGTGTGACTCCGGCACGCTCTGTACGCCAGGCAGCGCCCCGGCCAACGGGTTGTACACGATGTTCTGTTCGGCGAGCCAGTCCGCTGCCTTCTGCTGGCCGCGCGCCACCTCGCTGTTGGCCTCTTCGGCAGCCTTGCCGGTTAGCTGCTGGGCTCGGTCCTGGGTGGCTTGGACGGCGTTGCCGGCGCGATCGAGCGAAGTGTGCGCTTTGCCTTCGACCCCAGCCAGCTTGGCTTCTGCTGCATCGGCCAGTTCGTTGGCCTGGTTGGCGGCGGCATCGACGGCCCGGTGAGCCTCGGCGGCGCCCTTGGCAACGGCTTCGTCCAGTTCCACCCGCCCGCGATTCAACTCGCGGTCGATCGCTGCCACCAGCACGGCGTGGCCAGCCGCATGCAGTTGATCGCGGAAGTACACCGCCAGGGCCTGGGTATCGACATGCAGCTTGGGTCGCAGGATGGAGCCCCGCACTACGGCGTCGAACTCGAACCGCTGGAGCTTCTGCAATCCCTGGTTCCAAAGGTCTGGCGACAAGCCGGCGATCTTGTCGTCGCCTTGCACCAGCAACATCAGGTCGCTGGCCGTGATCGTTACCGGCAAATCTAGCTTGCCGGCATGGAAGTGGCCGGCCGCGGTGATGTCGAGCCGCCCCCCGGCCAGCGACCAGCGGTTGCCCAATTTGTCCGGACGAATCAGCTCATCCAGCGCGATCTGCTGCGCGTCCATCCGCAGACGGTGCTGCGTGCCGGGCTGGTGATAATTGAGCGTGGCCGCGAGGGCGACCCCCAACTCCGGCGCGGCAAACTTCAACTCGGTCGGCTGGCCGGTAAGTGGCGCATTGCTGCTGAGATTGGAAACATCGAGCACGGCTTCCTCGCCCAAGCCCCATTTCGCAGTCGGGTTCTTCAGCCGAAGCGACTGCACCAGCACTCCAGGACGCGGCTCGCCAAAGGTGCAGCGGGCTGCCCACATTTCGCGATATGAGTCGGGCACTTCAAAGCCGGCTGGTTCGGCATCAGCACCAGCGTCCTCATCCGCACCCGTTGTGCCGCGGCCAGCCAGCCGCTCGATCTCTTGCAGCAGTTCGTGGAACTGTTCGATCCGCTTGCGGGTATGCTCCCAGTTCTCCACGTAGTCTTCCAGGCGGATATCGAAAGCGGGGCGGCCACCGCTGGGGCCGTCCCCTTCGCCATCGCGCGGTCCCCGCGAAAAGTCAAAGGCGGGAAACTGGAGCTTGCACGGCCGGGCAGGTTCGGCCCTGGCCACGTTGGTTTCAATGCCGTCGATCAGCAGGCGCTCGATCAACACCTGCCCGCGGAGCAGCGGACCGGGCTTCACTTCGGCCAGCACCCGGCCCAGCACCATGCGGTCGCGGTCCAAGTCGGCGGCGTTTGGAATGTGCAGATCTTCGATCACCAGCAGGCCATCGGTGAGCGAGAGCTCGACATCGGCTGCTTCAACCTCGGCCTGGTTGGCAACGGAAAGCCCGTTCATCAGGCTGCTGCGCGTCCAGTGCGGCGCGTAATACCAGGTGACGATGGCGCACGGCAGAATCAGCACCAAGGCGGCCACCACGCCGATGGGCCGCAAGGTCCGGGGCCGGGCTCGCACCGGTTGCGGGCGGCCAATCGAGCCAAAGATCAGCCAGCAGGCCAGCCGGATGGCGATGCGAAACAGCCGGTCTTCGTGAGCGACGAACCGGTCCACCAACCGCAGGTAGCGGGCTTGCAGGATTCGGGTGACTAAGGTGGCCACGCCCGCTACCAGGATGCCCAACAAGGCTCCCAGGAACGCACCGCCCACCAGGGCGTAGCGGTCGAGGTCGAATAGTGCCACCCAGACGCTGTGGGCATGGGGGCGGAGCCAATGGCCCAGCGAGGAATGTTCCAGCAGTTGGACGCCGAGCCGGTAGCTGGCCGGCGTTAGTAGCCAGGCCAGGGCGACGGAGAAGGCCCACGTCTTGGCGAACACCCTGATTGGCGCCGCCAGGACCACCGCCAGCAGCAGCACCAAGGCCAGGCTGAGGTTGAAGCCAGTGACAAACCCGGCCAGCACACCCAAGAACACGGCCATCCCGACTTCGCGCGGATGCAGACCATTTTCGATCACGCCGAGTAGGGTTTCGTAGAGCTTTCGCATGACTGGGCCATCCCTGGTCGCGAAGGAGAGTCGCCGTGGGCCGGAGCCGTCTGACCCGGAGCGGAGAACGAACCGCCGGGCACCTTCGACCGCGCCGGCACTGCCAGCATCCGTCAGAAGGAACCACACCATGTGCGCAACAGCGCGGCACGACTTCTCCGTTGGTATCGGTTGTTCCGTCTGTTCCACTTGAACCGGCAGGATCAGTTGAGCCGAGAAGAACGCGACGCATGCACGACGGAGGAGGCGCAAACGGCAGTCGATCAATCGGGCTGCCCTGGCACTGCCACCACTGGTTGGGATTCAGGCACCTCGCCGCTGGATTTCGGCCTGCTTCGTCAGTGCCGGGACGGCAGCCGATACTTCTGCCGCACGCCTCGCCGTCGCCGGGAGCCCTTCTACAATATTGTGGTGGCGGCTGTTGGTTTCCCGTCTCCGGTCTTTGGTCCCTCGCTCCGCACGGCATGACAAAACGCGCGTCGCACCCCCAGTCGCCTTCGCCGCTCGGCACCTTCCATCCGGTGGTGCAACGGTGGTTCGCCGAAGCGTTTGGTCAGCCTACCTCGGCACAAACGGCGGCCTGGCCGGTCATTGCCGGCGGCAATCATACCCTGCTGCTGGCCCCAACTGGCAGCGGTAAGACCCTGGCAGCGTTCCTGGTGGCGATCGACCGCTTGATGTTCCACCCGCGACCGCCCGGGGCCGAAGCAGGTGTTCGCGTGCTGTATGTCAGCCCGCTCAAGGCCCTGGCGGTGGATGTGGAGCGGAACCTGCGGGTGCCGCTGGCCGGTGTCGAAGCCGTGGCCAAGCGCGACGGCATCCATTATCAGCGGCCGCGCATCGCCGTCCGTTCCGGCGACACGCCCAGCAGCGAACGCTACCGCCACACACGGCACCCGCCCGACATCCTCATCACCACGCCCGAGTCGCTGTACCTGCTGCTTACCTCGCGCGCCCGCGAGACGCTGCGAACGGTGGAAACCGTCATCGTCGATGAAATCCATTCGCTGGTCGGCTCCAAGCGCGGCGCGCATCTGTTTGTTTCCTTAGAACGATTGGAGCGTCTGCGGCGGCCAGCACGCACAATGGGCAGTGCGGTGGGCCGTGCGACGAACGGCGCAGCTTCCTTGGGCGCGGCCCAGCGCATCGGCCTCTCGGCCACGCAGCGGCCGTTGAACGAGGTCGCGCGCCTGCTGGGGGGATTGGAGGCAGCAACCGCCACAGACGACCACATACCGGCATCTGCAGGCCGCTCTCACCAGGCCATGTCCGGTGGCGATGCGGTGCCGCTGCGTCCGCGGCCGGTTGAAATCGTCGAGGTTGGCCGACGGCGTCCGCTGGAGCTTACGATTGAAGTGCCCGTGGACGACATGGCCGCCTTGGCGCAATCGCAGCCATCGGGCGAGGAAGCCGGGGGCGCACCGGCCCTCGCGTCGATCTGGCCTGCCATTCATCCCAGGCTGCTGGAACTGATCCGCGCTCACCGTTCGACGATGATCTTCGTGAACAGCCGGCGACTGGCCGAGCGATTGTCCGCGGCGATCAATGAACTGGCCGAGGAAGAGTTGGCGTTGGCGCATCACGGTTCGATCGCGCGCGATACGCGACTGCTGATCGAAGACCGCTTGAAGAGCGGGGAGCTTCCGGCGATCGTGGCCACCAGTTCGCTGGAACTGGGGATCGACATGGGCGCCGTCGATCTGGTCGTTCAGATCGAGGCTCCGCCGTCCATCGCTGCCGGCATGCAGCGGGTGGGCCGCTCGGGGCATCGGGTAGACCGGGTATCACAAGGGGTGATCTTCCCCAAGTATCGCGGCGATCTGCTGGCCTGTACGGCCGCCGTGGAAAGGATGCGGCAGGGCGAGGTCGAGGCAACCTACTACCCGCGCAACCCGCTGGACGTTTTGGCCCAGCACGTGGTGGCAATGGCCGCGCTGGAACCGGTGGCCGTTGACGACGTGTACGCCACGATCTGCGCGGCGGCCCCCTTTGCCGAACTTCCTCGCAGCGCGTTCGAAGGAGTGCTCGACCTGCTCTCGGGCCGCTATCCGGCCGATGAGTTTGCCGAATTGCGGCCGCGGCTCACGTGGGACCGCCTGGCAGGGACCCTCATACCGCGGCGCGGGACTCAGCGCGTGGCCGTAGCCAACGCCGGCACCATTCCCGACCGTGGCTTGTACGGTGTGTTCGTGGCTGATGGCACCGACGGCGGCAGCCGGGTGGGCGAACTGGACGAAGAAATGGTCTTCGAGACCAAGCCGGGCGATGTGTTCCTGCTGGGCGCTTCGTCGTGGCGGGCGGTGGAGATCACGCACGACCGCGTGCTGGTGGTGCCAGCCCCGGGCGAACCAGGGCGAATGCCGTTTTGGCGCGGCGATGGTCCGGGGCGCCCCCTGGAGTTTGGCCAGGCGATCGGCGCGCTGGCGCGGCAGCTCGCCGAGTCGCCGCGCGATGCGGCCAAGGCACGGCTTACGGCCGAGCACGGTTTGGATGAACGCGCGGCCGACAACCTGCTGCGCTATATCGCCGACCAGAGGGCGGCCACCGGCGATGTGCCCAGCGACCACACGATCGTGGTCGAGTCGTTCATCGACGAGGTGGGCGACTGGCGCGTCGTGATCCTGAGCCCCTTTGGTTCTCGGGTTCACGCACCTTGGGCGATGGCGGTAGCGCGGCGGCTGCGCGTGGCAACGGGCGGCGAGGTCGACATGATGTGGAGCGACGACGGCATCGTGCTGCGTCTGCCCGAGTCGGAACAACCTCCGCCTGCGGAGCTGCTGCTGCCTGGCGCCGACGAGATCGAAGACCTGGTGGTGGCAGAGCTGGGCGGCACGGCTTTGTTCGCCGCGCGGTTTCGCGAGAATGCGGCCAGGGCCTTGCTGTTGCCCCGTCGGCAGCCTGGCCGCCGCACGCCGCTGTGGCTCCAACGCCGCCGCTCGGCCGACCTGTTGGCGGTTGCGTCGCGGTATGAGCGGTTCCCCATCCTGCTGGAGACTTACCGCGAGGTTCTCCGCGACGTGTTCGACCTGCCGGGCCTCAAGCAGGTGTTGCACGACATTCACCGCCGCAAGATTCGAGTCCGCGAGGCGACCACGGCATCGCCTTCGCCGTTTGCGTCGTCGCTGCTGTTCGCGTACACAGCCAACTTTCTTTACAACGGCGACGTGCCGCTGGCCGAGCGCAAGGCCCAAACGCTGGCCCTGGACCATGCGCAACTTCGCGAGTTGTTGGGCGATGCCGAACTGCGCGAGTTGCTCGATCCGGCCGTGATTGAAGCCACGGCCGCCGAACTGGCCCGGATCGATGGCAAACGCCCGCTCCAACATGCCGACGGCTTGCACGAGCTGCTGCTGACCGTGGGCGATCTGACACGTGAAGAACTGACCGCCCGCACCGATCCCAGCCTGGTAGCCTCCGGCGACTTGGACCGTTGGCTGGACGATCTGGCGGCAAGCCGGCGGATCGTTGTGGTGGAAATTGCCGGTCAGAGGCGCTTTGCCGCGGCGGAAGATGCCGCGCGGCTGCGCGATGCGCTGGGAACGGCCCTGCCGCCGGGGCTGCCCGATGCATTCCTGGAAGCCGTGACCGATCCGGTGGGCGACCTGGTGTCGCGCTATGCCCGCTGCCATGGACCGTTCAAGCCCGATGACGTCGCCCGGCGGCTAGGGCTGGGCGTGGCGGTGGTCCAGGCGGCGCTATTGCGGCTGGCAGCCCGCGACCGCGTGGTTGAAGGTGAGTTCCTGCCGGGCGGCCGGGGGCGTGAATGGTGCGATGCCTCGGTCTTGCGGCTCCTCAAGCGGCGGTCGCTGGCGGCCCTGCGGCGGCAGATCGCACCGGTGGAACCCCAGACGTTCGCCCGCTTCCTCGCACACTGGCAGGGGCTGCACCGCCCAAGGCACGGATTGGACGGGGTGCTCGATGTGGTTGAACAGTTGCAAGGTATGGCGCTGCCGTTCAGCGTGCTGGAACAGGAGATTCTTCCCGCGCGCATTCCTGCCTACCAGCCTGGCAATCTGGATGAGCTTTGCGCGGCCGGGGAGGTTGTCTGGCGGGGTGTCGAGCCGCTTGGCCCACACGATGGCCGCGGGGCGCTGTACCTTACCGATCACCTGGCACAACTGGCCCCGCCGCCGCCATCGGCAAACGCTACTGCACCAAGCAATCAGGAACCGCTGGCCGATGATCCGCTGGGCCGGCAGATTCACCATCTGCTGGCCAGTCGCGGGGCGTTGTTCTTTGACGATATCGCCGCGGCCGTGGGCGGTTTTCGCAACGACGTGCTCGATGCCCTCTGGCGGCTGGTTTGGTTGGGCGATGTGACCAATGATACGTTGGCTCCGCTGCGTTCGCTTTCGCGTCAAGCTCACGAGCAGCGGCGCCGCGCGCGGCGCAGTCGGCGGACCTTTCGCTCGCGGCGCGTCGAACGGTTGCCCGGTTCCGAGGGCCGCTGGTCACTGCTCATCCGGCCCGGTACCAGGCTGCCCACGGCGACGCAGCGGCTCACTGCACTGGCCTCGCAGCTTGCCGAACGCTACGGAGTTCTCACCCGGGAACTGGTCGCCAGCGAGAACCTGCCGGGCGGTTTTGCCGCCTTATACCCGGTGCTCAAGGCCATGGAGGAAGCGGGCCGGTTGCGGCGTGGCTACTTTGTGGCCGGACAGGGAGCGGCGCAGTTTGCCGTGGCCGGGGCAGACGACCGACTCCGCGAGCTGGATCGTGAGCGCGATGCGACCGCGACGGCCAACCCTCACGAAGCAGAAGTCCTGATCCTGGCGGCCACCGATCCGGCCAACCCTTATGGCTCGGCCTTGCGCTGGCCGGGAGCCGGCGCCAGCGATGTATCTACCGCAAGTGCTGCGGAAGACTTGGAAGCCGAGCCAGGCCAGACCGATAGCACAGGCAATCCGGCGCGCACCATGCGACCGCAGCGGGCTGCCGGGGCTCGCGTGATCCTGGTGGATGGCCAATTGCGAGGCTACCTGGGCCGAACCGGTCACCACCTGCTGACCTTTCTCCCCGGCGACGAACCGCAGCGCAGCAAGGAAGCCGAAACCTTGGCCGCAGCGCTTGCCAGGGCTGCTTCGCCCGAGCGGCCGCTGGCAATCACTCGAATTGACGGCAGTCCTGCCGGCGAGTCGCCGCTGGCGGCGCGGCTGGTGGAATGCGGCTTTCGACCCAGTCGCCACGGCCTGTTGTACCGAGGCCAGCCACAGGTGGCCGACTCGTGAGTGCAGCGCATCTATTGTCTGCTGGCTGCCGCAAGTTGCATTCGAACTCATTTAGCGGCCAAAGCAGTAGCTGCGCAGGTGTCAATGATTGTCATAAAAAGGCCGGCAAAAGTCGCCTTGCCCCGCGTCATGAAAGTGCGGCCAGTCGGGCAGGATTGCATAGACACGGACATAGGCCGCTGACTACAGTGGCACCGCAGCAGGAGGCATAGCGCGAGAAACTGAAGCGCCGGCGGAGTGCGTTTTCCCGGCGATCCATTCCATTGTGTCCAGCCGCCGATATGCCATGCAACGAATCATCATTGATAAGCCCTACGAGTTCATCCCCGCGTTGAAGTGGCCAATTTGGCAAGCGCTGATGAAGCGGCTTCTCAACCGCTGGCTCGACAAGATTTACGGTGTCGTCAGTATCGAATATCGAGGGATCGAGCATTACGAGGATTCCATTCGGGCTGGTCACGGTATTCTGATTGCCCCCAATCACTGCCGGCCGAGCGATCCGCTGGTAGTGGGTACGCTCACCAACCGCGTCAAGCACCCGCTGTACCTGATGGCGAGCTGGCACCTGTTCATGCAAAGCCGGCTGCAGTATTGGATGCTGAAGATGGGCGGTGCGTTTAGCGTGTACCGCGAAGGCTTCGATCGGATGGCGATCAATGCGGCGATTGATGCGCTGGTCGAGGCTCGCCGCGCGCTAGTGATCTTTCCCGAGGGGGCCGTGAGCCGCAGCAACGACCGGCTCGAAGCACTGGCGGAAGGCACCGCACTCATTGCCCGCAGCGCAGCCAAAAAGCGCGCCAAGCAAGACGGCGGGAAGGTGGTGGTCCACCCGGTGGCGTTGAAATACGTGTTCCAAGGGAACCTGGAAACGGCCGTGGACGGCGTGCTGGACGACATCGAACGCCGCCTCTCCTGGCAGCCGCAAACCCATCTCCCCATGCTGGAGCGTATCCGCAAGGTGGGCCATGGCCTGCTAACGCTCAAAGAATTGGAATATTTCGACCAGGGCTACATGGGCGACTTTGGGCCGCGCATCCAGCGGCTGATCGACCACCTGCTGGAACCGCTCGAGGACGAATGGACACGCGGCAATCACGACGGTGGAGCAATCGCCCGGGTCAAGCGGCTCCGCAGCGCCATTGTGCCGGACCTGGCTGCCGGAGAATTGAGCGAAGTCGAACGGGCACGGCGGTGGCGGCAACTGGCCGACTGCTACCTGGCCCAAAGCCTGTCGCTCTACCCGCCCGATTATCTCCGCACGCATCCTTCGCCGGAGCGGGTGCTGGAAACCGTGGAACGGTTTGAAGAAGACCTCACCGACGAGGCCCGGCCCCATCGCCCGCTGCACGTGATCGTGCAGGTGGACGAAGCCATCGAGGTGGGCCTGGAGCGGCCCCGGGGGACCGCCGATCCGTTGATGGAGCAACTCGAACGCCGTCTCAAGGCGATGCTGCTGGACATGTTACATGAGGGCGGCCAGCCGATCCCCATTCCCGAGTCGTGGGAGGCACAAAACGTGTGAGCGGCAGCAGGCTATTGGCCCGACTGACAAACTGCCGGCGGCGACCGAACCGGGGGCTTCTTGTTAGGTGGCCCCGCATTGCGCTGGTGGATAACGTGCGCTGGGGGACCATGTGCGCTGGGGGACCATGTGCGCCGGGAGCAAGTGGCCGCTTTGGGTAGCTTGCGATGGCGGCCCAATTGCGGGTGGCGCGCACACGCTCCACAACACATCCCTGGCGGGGCAACTGGCCGGTTTCCGTCGCTTGCGATAGATTGGCGAAAGTTCGCTGGACGGTTACGCCCCTTGCCCCCCTCGATTGTGATTTGATGACGCCCTCTGCGACTCCTTCGCCGCAACCTACCGACGCCCCCCCGCCCGAGCCCGCTGGTCGGGTTTCGCCACGGCCCCCGGCACGACTGGTCGGGCTGCGGACGCTGCTGGTGGTCCTTGGCTTGGCCGCTTGGTTCGCTACGCAGGCAGCCATCAGTGCCCGCGATGCGGCCAGTTCTCCCGAGGAAATGGCCGTGGCCAGCGACGTGTTGCTGGGCGGCGACGCTTTGCTGGAGGCCACCACGCCCATCTACGATTGGCTGATGGCCGACAAGCGCAGGGCGTATGCGTTGCTCATCGCCAGCAGCCTGGCGATCGACGTGCTGGGCTTTTTTCTGCTGGGCTGGTCGATTGTGGGGCCCAGCGTGCGGCCGTTTCTCGGCCTGTTGATGCTGTTTGGCTTGCGGCAACTGATGCAAATGGCATCGGCCCTACCGGCCCCGCCGGGCATGCTCTGGGAGTATCCCGGCTTCGGCTCGATACTTGTCACCTACGAGGTGGCCAACGATTTCTTCTTCTCCGGCCATACGGCGATTGCCGTTTACGGTGCCGTGGAGTTGGGCCGACTGGGCGGGAAGAAAACCAGGCTGGCCGCCCTGGGATTGGCCATGTTTCTGGTAGCCAGCGTGATCCTGGTTCGGGCCCACTGGACGATGGACGTCTATGCCGGGGCCGTTTCGGCTCTGCTGGCGGCAAGTTGGGCCAGCATGCTGGCCCCGGCCGTGGACCGCATGCTGGGCCGGGCCGCGGGCGTCAAG
>CAZEEG010000095.1:0-21765 GCA_964511065.1 uncultured Pirellulales bacterium
TTTGATCTTTGAATCGAGTGAGCGACTGGTGCAGGGGCATGCTGGCCCCGCCCGGGTACGCAAAAATGATCTCAACTCCGTGGTTAACGAGTGATTGAACCACGGCGTCGGCACCGGTCACGATCTCGGCCACAAGCTACTCCTCGACTTCATCGTTGTTCGCAACCAATCGGCCCTGCGCATGGGCAGAACAGCACGCCCGGCCAGGTTGTTGCGGAACGGGCGAACGATCGCATTCTTCGCAGAACTTTTCAATGTACGCTGCGCGGACTTGTTCCGCAACCGCTTGCCAGCACGACACCTGCCGCTACCAACTGCATGGCGATGCATTGGCAGCACAACCGCGCCGCGCGCCAGTTTGGAGGCACTTGGCCGGCCGGGCGGCATGCCCTCCCAGGCGCGGTCGCACCCCGGCAGTGCATCCGCGGCGGCTAGATAGAACGCCCGCTGCCATCTGCGGCTAGGACACTTCGCCAAGCCCGCAGGTTCGGCTCCAACGTGACCGGCACGTTAAACAGCCCAACCGCAGGGAAGATATTCCCCCCGGCAAGGTGGACGGTTTCTTGGCGCAACCCCCTTCAACCGGGTACATTAGGGACTGATTGCATTTCACCCATTTGGCGCGACTTGCCGTGCCTGGGAGATTCCCTGGTTTCTTGGCGAGTGCACGGCCCGCGAAGGTTGATCGTGGCAAGCTCCCAGCGAGCAAACTTCCGACAAGCCGCCTTGGCCAGCGGACTCCTCTCCAAGGAGGACTTCGAGGAGGCTATCGCTGCATTTCGGGCGGCCACCGATGGAGCTCGCGTATCGGAGCGTGCCCTGGCCCGCCATTTCATCGAACAGGGCAAACTGAATCGTTGGCAAGCGGAACAATTGCTCAACGGCCGCGTGAAGTGGAATCTCGGCCCGTACCGCATCCTCGATGCCATCGGCCAGGGCGGAATGGGGCAGGTGTTCCAGGCAGAGCACACCATCATGCGGCGGCTTGTGGCCATCAAGGTGCTGCCGCTGAGCAAGTCCACGCCCGAGGCGATCCAGAGCTTCCGCCGCGAGGTCCAAGCCCAGGCCCAACTCGACCACGAAAACCTGGTGCGGGCGTACGATGCCGGCCAGGACGGCAACGTTCACTATCTGGTGACCGAGTTCGTGCCGGGGCTCGACCTGCGAAAGTTCATCAAGCGGCACGGCAAGCTCGATATGCACGCGGCCGCCGCCATTATTTCGCAGGCAGCCCAAGGGCTGGAGCACGCCCACAGCCGCGGCCTGATCCATCGCGACGTGAAACCTGGCAACTTGCTGGTCACTCCCGACGGCCGGTGCAAGGTTTCCGACCTGGGCCTCGCCGGCTACCTGCACGATGCCGAGGAATCGGGCCGCACCGTCGGCACCGCCGATTACCTGTCGCCCGAGCAGATCATGACGCCCCGCCGGCTTACCCCGGCCAGCGACGTATACTCGCTCGGCTGCACCTTGTATTACGCGGTGACGGGCAAGGTGCCCTTCCCAGGCGGATCGACGCGCGAAAAAGCGCGCAAGCATTGCTCAGAGAACCCGATCGATCCGCGGCGGCTCAATCCCGACTTGGATTCCGAGTTCGTCGATGTGTTGGCCGATATGATGGCCAAGCGGCCCGAGGACCGCATCGCCACCGCGGCCGAGGTGATCCGCCACCTGGCTCCCTGGGCCGGGGAAAACTGGCTGGTGTCGAGCGAGGCCCGGGCCGTCGCCCGCGTTCACGACCGGTCGACGCTATTGCCCGATTTCAGCTCCAGCAATGACACCAAGCCGATCCACCTCGATCATCAGGAACTGGATGACCGCCAAGAGAGCGGCAGCGTGTCCTCCGACGGCACCTCGCCGGTGAACATGGCCAGCGAAGAAACGCTGCCATTGGACTCGCAAACCGGTTTTGCCTTACCCAAGATCGGGCTGCCCACCGCCGTGTGGGTCGCCATCAGCCTGGGCGTGATCACGGTGGTGGGCCTGATCGTCCTGATATTGTTCCAGGCGTTGAGCTGAAAACCGGGCCGGCGAGCGAACCGCCTAAATGCCAAATTGCTGGAGCACCAGCGGGGCCACGTCGATATCCGCCACCGCGCTGCCGACCAGCACTCCCGCCTGTGAGGAAAGCAGGATTCCCCGTTGCGACTGCTGCCGCGCCGGCGCACCGTGCGATCCCTTGACCAGCGTGGCATCGAGCGGGATGCTGCGCGTCGCCGCGTCAAAATGCATCTCCACCGGGTCGTAGCCCGGCTTGCGGTGGATATCCACCGTGCGGGCAAAACCGGGCGCATTGGCGTCATCGAGCCAATAGTAGTACGCCTGCCAGCTATCGGGCGGCGAAATCAGGATCACTTCACCGCTGCGAGCGTGGTCGAGGTCGTACCGTTTGCGGTCGGGGCCGGCGACCACGTCGGCGAAACCTTCACGCCCGGTGAATCGTTTCACCACCTGGTGGATGACGTCGTCCGCGGCATCGCGCACAAAGACATGGGAGAACTGATGATCCACCAGGGCCCAGGCCGCGCTAGCGGCAAAATCAATCACTTCGCCGCCGCCTTCGGCCTCCTTCACTGTCAACAGGCCGGCTTCGCGCAACACCCGGTTCGGGTAGCTGACATGGTTCACCGGGGTGATTACGTACTCACTGGCAACCAGCCACAACGGCTCAGCCGAGTAGGCGGCCGTGACGCCGTCGATCAGGCGTCCCAGTGCCTGGTCCAGTTCAGCCAGCGCGGCAATAGCCGCGGGGCTATCGGGGCCAAGTTTCTGCGCCGCATAATCCAAGTGCGTAATGTAAATGTAGAAGAAATGCGGTTGAAACCGCTGGGCCGCGATGATGGCCGAATCAATAATCCACGCCGACGATTTGATGTTCGCCGCGGGCCCCCAAAAATGCTGCAAAGGGAAATGCCCCAGCTCATCGCGCAATTCGCCGTAAAGTTCCTCCGGCCGGGTGTAACACCAGAGCGACTCGCTGCCGTCGGGATTGTGGATCGGGGCCGGCGTGCAAATGTAATCGGCCCCGGCACCCTTGCTGTGCATCGGGAACCATACCGCCGACGTGGTACCGGGCCGCTTTTCGTGGAGCGTATCCCAAATTTGCGGCGCCAGGATGCAGTCGTTCCACGCCGTCCACATTTCGACTTCCTGCTTGTCGCGGTAGTAGAAGCCGTTGGCGATCACACCATGCTCGCTGGGCAGCACGCCGGTGGTCATGTTCGCCTGCACCGGGCAGGTCACACAGGGGAAGCTGGGACCAAGCGATGTGCGATCAACGGCCAAACGCGACAGGTTCGGCATCGCATCGACATCCTGCGGGCGCAAGCCGGGAATGCTAAGCAGCACAACGCGGTC
Source organism: uncultured Pirellulales bacterium (assembly GCA_964511065.1). Taxonomy (GTDB): domain Bacteria; phylum Planctomycetota; class Planctomycetia; order Pirellulales; family S012-138; genus CALBRZ01. The sequence goes on from CAZEEG010000095.1 coordinate 3,358, forward strand.
GTTCATGGAAGCGGTTCCTTACTCGGCGGCTATTGGGCAGTGAGGAGCGGAGCAGGCATCACGTGCCTTGACTGGTGCCACATTGTAACAGGGATGCACCACTTTGCTGGAAGCGGGCTTCCCTCCCAACGGCAAGTGCTGTGATTGTTGGCCCGGACTGCCCTGGCGGGGCTCATCGGCCGCCCGCGCCCCCCAATGGGCGGTCGTCCATTGCATTTGTGCGGCCAGTCCTTCGTTCTCGTCAAGCATCAGCAGCGTTTTTGCCCGGCATGAGATGAGGCCGACCATGATTGCACCAGCATCGCCCCTTCAACGAAAAACCGCTTCCCCCTGCGCCATCGCAAAGGGAAGCGGTCCGTGATGCCTTGCAGGAAATCGGTTAGCCCACCAACTTCTTGAAGAACGTGCCTTCGTTGATGGTGGGGCGTTCGGGCCGGCCCTTGTGGAGATAGGTCAGCTTCATGTTGTCCAGCCCCAGCAGATACAGGATCGAGGCATGGATATCGGTCACATGGAGACGGTCTTCCACGGCGCGAAGTCCCAATTCGTCGGTGGTGCCGATCGTCTGGCCGCCCCGGACACCGCCGCCGGCCATCCACATGGTAAAGCCGGTGGGGTTATGATCGCGGCCGTTCCCCTTCTCCGACATGGGCGTGCGGCCAAATTCGCCGCCCCACACCACGAGCGTCTCGTCCAGCATACCCCGCTGCTTGAGATCGCGGAGCAGTCCGGCCACTGGCAGGTCCATTGAGCGGCAGAGGCTGGTGTGGTTGCTTTCGATATTGGAGTGGGCGTCCCACTTGCTGCCGGCGCCGTGGTAAAGCTGAACGAACCGCACGCCCCGCTCGACCAACCGCCGGGCCAGCAGGCACAGCCTGCCAAACGACGCGGTTTCCGTCTGGTCCATGCCGTATAGCCGCTGCGTGGCCTCGGTTTCGCGGGAAAGGTCGATGGCCTCGGGCGCCGCCGCCTGCATCCGAAACGCAAGCTCGTAACTGGCGATCCGGGCTTCCAATTCGCTCTGCTCCGGGTGCTGATTCGCGTACTGCCGATTCAGCCGGTTCAGAAATTCCAGCTTGGAGCGCTGCTGAAGGGCCGTGATGCCTTCGGGGTTCTTCAAGTTGGGAACCGGTTCAGCGCCTTCTTGAAGCCGGGTGCCCTGGTAGACCGCCGGCATGAAGCCCGCGCTCCAGTTGCGCGGTCCGTTGACCACCTGGGAGCGGTTATCCTGCATGACGACGAATGCCGGCAAGTCCTGGTTTTCCGTCCCCAGCCCATAGCTGACCCAGCTTCCCAGGGAAGGCCGCCCGCCCACGATCGAGCAGGTGTTCATCTGGCAGACGCCGGCCGAGTGGTTGATTCCGTCGAGCCAGCACGAGCGGATCACGGCGATATCGTCCACGCACTTGGCGATTTCCGGCAGCCAGTCCGATACCCAGGTACCCGACTCGCCGTGCTGCTTCCACTTGCGCTTCGATTCCAAGAGCGGCGAGCGGAATTCGCCCATGGCCGTCACCACGGTGCCGAAGCTCTCGGGGATGGGCTGGCCGGCCAGCTTGTTGAGCAGCGGCTTGGGATCGAACGTGTCGATATGGCTGGGACCGCCTTCCATGAACAGGAAGATCACGTTCTTCGCCCGCGGGCGCACGTGCGGTTCGCGGGGCGCCATCGGATTGTGAACCTGCGAACGTCCCTGGTCGCTCGACTCGCTGGCCAGTGAAACACCCGACTGGGCCAGCATGGCAGCCAGGGCGGTTGCGCCGAAGCCGGCCCCGCTGCGGCACAGAAACTCGCGGCGGGTGGTGGGATATTCAACGTGCGGAAGCTTCCACATCGACATAGCACTCAATCCACGTACAGGAATTCATTGGAGTTCAACAGCGCGTGGCACAGGTCCACAAACGCGCGTTGCACGGGATCGCCCGAACCATAAACCTCTGTCGCCGGATGCAAATGCAATCCTTGCGGCGAACTGTCGCGGAATACGCCCGGGTCAACCTCAAACTGCCAGTAACCGATGGTGTGGCGAGTCTGGTTCTCGGTGGTGAACAGCAACTCCCCATTGCCCAAGGGAGCCCCGGAAAACCGGATATCGTCGATCAAACCATGGAAATCGCCGGACCGATTGTTGCTGCGGCCGCCGATGGTCAACGGTTCCCGATTGTTGAAACCGCCGGTGACATCATGTTCAACCTTGGCAATGAGCATCGGTTCGTCGTCGTTGGACAAGTCCTTCAGGAAGAACTGGGCATAGCCCGGTTCCTTGCCCGCCAGCTTGACACTAACGGCCGCGTAGTACGGCTTGTTCAACTCAATGTGATGGTCGGAGAAAATCGCCGCTTCTCCAAACCGGCCGTTGATCTTCTTGCCGTGAAGCTGCAGCACCAGCGTTTGGGGCTTGCGGCGTGAGCCCTTACCGGTGACGCCAAACGACCAGCCCGGACGGCTGGGGGTTCCGTCCCACTTGGAGACGATGGTCCGCACCGCGCCCGAATCGTAAACCGAGCGGATCTGGAAGTAGGCCTCGACGGTGAAATCGCCGGTATCCAGCACTTCGTCGTGCGAAGTCTGGTAGCGCTGTTGCGAGACATTGGGATCAAGCAGCACGGCCTGGCCGTCGCGGTAGGGCACCTTCCCAACCGGCACGTTCGTGGTATCGACCTCATTGGCCGCAAGCCGCCCGTGTTCCACCTGTTGCTGGATGAATTGCAGCGCGGCATGAAGTTCTTCGGTAGTGGGCGCACGCCCATAACTCAACCACCAGACCGCCGTCACGCGGTCGGCCAAAGCGTCGCCGCTGTCCCAGGCTCGGGTCGCCAATTTGCTGGCATGCCGCAACATCTGCGTGCTGTTGAACAGCAGCAGCGACTGAATGGGGGTGGTGGTCGTTTGCCGCGACGATTCGCTAATGAAGAATTGCGGCAAATCGAACACATCGAGCAACGGATCGCGCACATTGCGCATGTAACGGGTGTAAATACTGCGGCGCGGGGCGTCTGGATTGACGCCGGGGCCGCCCGCCCGGGGATCCAACTGGCCGGTGACCGACAGAATGGCATCGCGAATCTGCTCAGCCGCCAAACGCCGCGTGTCACCCCGCCAATAAAGCTGGTTGTCGGGATCGCGAGTCTGGTAGCTGGCGAACTGCGGATGCTGCGTCGATTGACGGTACGTCGCTGAGGTCACGACCAGCCGGTGCATCTTCTTGAGGCTCCAGCCGTCTTCCACAAACCGCACGGCCAACCAGTCCAGCAGTTCCGGATGGGTTGGTTTCGCACCCAACCGGCCAAAATCGCTGCTGTTCTCCGCCAGCCCCCGGCCAAAGTGATGCTGCCAGATACGGTTGACGATCACGCGCGTCGTCAGCCGGTTGTCGGGCTCGGTCAGCCAGAGCGCCAAGGCCGTACGACGACCAGAGGAATTGGGGGCAGTGGGCACCGGCTCGATCTTCGCCGGATTGGGATCGAGAATCGTGGGGAACCCGGGCGCGATCGGTTCCTTCGAACGACCTGGGATGAACACCGGGGCATCCTCGGGGCCAACGTCGCGAACGGCCATCGCCAGCGGCAGGCTCGGACGCAAGTGGTCGAACTTGGACAACTCCTTACGAAGTGCCAGCAGTTGCTCTTTCTCCTCACCGCGGACGCGGCCATCGAGCCGCTGGTATTCCAGCTCAACCTGCCGGTCGACCAGGTACCACAACTGCTTTTCCAGCGTCGTCCGTTGATCCTCGGGAATCTGTTCGATGGCCTGGATGTCTTCAGGGAACATCCCGATCTGCGCGCGGGCAGCGCGCTCACGATGCGGCGCCAACAGCTTATCGATCTTGGCGCGAATCTCGGCCGTCGCTTCCTCCCAGCGAGCAAGCTTCTGCTGGTACTCTTGATGTTCCTCGGGGCTTAAGGCCGGCACTTCCTCGGGCATCAGGCCCGCGAAAAACGCCTGGAGGCGATAATAGTCCTTTTGCAGGATGGGGTCGAACTTGTGATCGTGGCAGCGAGCGCATTGCATCCCCATTCCGAGGAAAACATCGCCCGTGGTGTCGGTGATGTCGTCCAGGATGGTGGTCCACTGGGTCCGCACGTCGCGCTGGTTGTACTCGTAGATCCAATGCCGCAGATAACCGGTGGCAATCAGCGCATCGACATCGCCGGGGAACATTTCGTCACCGGCAATCTGCTCCTGCACAAAACGGTCGTACGGCTTGTCTTCGTTGAACGCCCGAATCACGTAGTCGCGGTACCGCCAGGCGTTGGGCCGGTAATGGTCGACACGGTAGCCGTCGGAATCGGCATAGCGCACCAGGTCCAACCAGTGGCGGGCCCAGCGTTCACCGTATTGGGGGCTGTCCAACAGCCGCGTGACCAACTGATCGTAGGCATCGGGCGATTCGTCGGCGACGAACGCTTGAACCTCTTCGGGAGTGGGTGGCAGGCCCACCAGGTCGAAGTACAGCCTGCGGATCAAGGTGGCCCGATCGGCCTCGGGCGCCGGTGTCAAACCCTCCGATTGCAACCGCTGCGCGATGAAATGGTCGATGGGGTTACGTGCCCAACCGCTTGCCGGAGAAGGCGGTACTTGCGCATGGTGGAGCGGTTGATAGGCCCACCACTGGCGATCTTCCTCGGTGATCTTATCGGCATCCGTGCGGCGAAGCTGAGCCCTTGCACCGCCCGGCCACGGCGCGCCGATCTTCACCCACTGTACCAGAATGTTGATGTCTTTCTCGGGCATCTGGCCCGACGGCGGCATCTCGTACGACTCGTAGCGGATGGCCTCAACCAGCATGCTCTCATCGGGATTGCCGGGCACAATCGCTGGGCCCGAATCGCCCCCCTTGAGCATTGCCTCGAGCGAATCGAGCCGGAGCGAACCTTTCTGCTGTTCTTCGCCGTGGCAGCTCAAGCACTTCTGAATCAGCAGCGGGCGAACGTGACCTTCGAAGAACTTCAGATGTTCTGCCGAGATCTTGTCGTCGGCCGAGGCAGGAGATGCCCAAGCAACAGCCAGGCATCCAGTCAGAATGGCAGCCACGCGGTTTCGCTGGAGAGCCATCGCACAATTCCCTTTACCGTCGCAAGTCGTCGCAGAGGTGTGTGACCGAACAGGCAGCAGCCCGACGGCGCACCCATTTTGGTCGATCGATGGATGCTTGCAAACCCCTTATTGGGGAGCTTGTAGCGTTCAAAGTCCCATCGGAATCAGACTTTAGAGCAGTTCGGCCCGGCACGCCCGGGGGGCAATCAAGCGTTTTCCCGGGAGAGGACAAGCATGGTCACGTCGTTGGCATGCCGACCGGGAAGGCACCGGTTGCAGCCGCCTGAAGTCGGCGGTGAGCCGTCTGCCCGGCGGTCATCCAATACGCTTTGCAGCATCCATTCGCTTGTTCAGAGCTGGCACAACGATCTTGAAAACCGCTGTGCGGAACCGGCCATACCAAGAGCGATCATCGGGCAAACTTTGGCTGGCAATCCACTGGAATGTGGCGTATTGACCGCGACCAGACCGTGCGCGGCGGCAGAGTTTACCTGCGTCGGCGTGTGCTCGTGCCGCGATCGGGCCAATGCACGCCCCTTCAGCGAGCGGAGGGGGGAAAGCCTCTGATGCAACGGCACACGCACTGGGTTTAAGCGGCTCGACACATGGTGCAACCCCCTTCAATCGGCAGGAGAGGGTGCAGCACCGCGCGGGCGGGGCAAGGTGAGCGCAAGAGAACACGCCGGCCGCTGCTAACCAGTCAGCACCATTACGGCCAGCACGGCCAGCACCACGACTGCCGCGACCATACCTGCCAGGATGATGACCGGAACCACAGGCGAACGCCGCCGGTAGCGAATAACCGATTCGGGTTCTTCGTCCACGGGTTGGGCCTCGGGAACGTCTTCAGCCGGCGAAGCTGTGGCCGCTGCTGCGGCCCGGACGGTTTGCGGCTTTCCCGTCACCGGCGGGCCGCTGACAACCGGGCTACCGCCACCCGCGACGGCAGAGGGTTGCACAGGCGATGGAGGCGCCGGCTGCGCTTCAGGAATGGCCCGAGCCAATTTGCGGTCGCTGGAAGGCTCGGAGCGAGGCGGAACCGGTCCGACGGGCACGACATCGGATTTGGAACTATCGGATTTGGCGCTATCCGACGTGGAACTATCGGACTTGGAACTGCCGCTGCCCTTTTTGTCGACCTCGGTATTGATGACAATCTGGCTCAGATTGAGGTCGGAATCGCGTCCCTGGATCTTGCGCACCAGGTCGCGGGCGCTGCGGCGGGTCCGGCGGGTATCGGAGTCCGATTTCGATTCGGTCTGACTTGCGCCGTGGATATCGGAACCACCGCTCTCGGTCGGCCGCTCCGTCGGGCGCGGTTCGGTAATGTTGATATTAATCCCGCCCGCCCCGGCAGACCCTGAATCCGGCCGGCGGCGCACGTTGCGGCGCACCGGTACTTCGCCCGGGCGGCGGACACTGCGCACTTGGCGCTGGGCCGCGGGAACCGCGCCGGCGGTGGCCAACGCCTCCGACGAACCGCTCGGCTCCACGTTCACGCCGTGATTGGAAAGCCAACGCCCTAGGGCATCGACCACGTCCTGCGCCGATTGATATCGGTTCTCGACCTTCTTGGCCATCATCTTATGGCAGATGTCGGCCAGGTCACCGGGAACGTCGGGACGCTGCTGGCGGATCGGCGTGGGCTCCTCGGTGTGGTGCTTCATGATCCGCTGGGCAATCGTCCCTTCCGGGAAGGGCGGATGTCCCATGAGCAGGAAGTAGAAGGTACACCCGAGGCTGTATACGTCGACGCGATGATCCACTTCGTGGCTATTGAGCGCTTGCTCGGGAGCCAGGTAGTCGGCCGTTCCCAGCACGTTTTCGTCATAAGCCACGGTTAGCGAGGCTTTGCCCTCGTCCTCGCCGCTGAATCGAGCCAGGCCCAGGTCCAGCACCTTAACGGTTCCCCGCTGGTCGACCAGCAGGTTGGCGGGCTTCATATCGCGATGGATCAAGCCGGAGCGGTGCGCGTGCTCCAGCCCCTTGGCGGCCTGGTAGACATAGTTGGCGGCCTGGACGTAGTCGAGCGGACCATCCCGCTTGACCGTTACCTGCAGGTCGCTGCCCTCGACATACTCCATCACCAGGAAGTGATTGCCACCATCGTGGTCCACATCGTGCGCCAGCACGATATTGGGATGGTTCAGGGCGGCAGCGGCGCGGGCTTCGCGATAGAAGCGCTGGAGATACGATGAATCGTTGACACGCTTTTGCGGCAGAACCTTGATGGCCACCCGCCGCCGCATCAATACGTGCTCGGCCAGGTAGACGCTGCTCATCCCGCCGGTGCCCAGGTGCCCCAGCAGTTTGTATTTTCCCAGGAAGAAGCCGCGATGCCGGCCTTCCAACAGTTTGTCGGCCTGCCAGCGGGTGAGGAGGTCGGCGTCGATGAAGCGTTGGGCCAAATCTTCAGGATCGGTCGGCCGGGTACCCGAGGACTTGATGTCCGAGACGATCTTCGCTAGCTGGTCCCGCTCAACGAGGCCGCTCCGTTTGATGAGGTCGAGTAGTTGTTCAACCGTTAGCTTGGCCATGCCCAAGTGGAGACTCGGTTCCCAGCAAAGCGATGTCGCGCCGGACACCTCTCAAGAACGTGTCGTAGACCACCACGTACGATGGCTGAAACCGAGTACCTATGAAATAGAATAGAAATGCGTCGGATGCAGCTACGTTATCTTACGTTGCTTGCTTCGCAAGACAAAACAGCTTCGAAATTTCCGATCCCGCGCTCATTCTAGCACCGGCATCGGGCCGGCGAAAGCAACCGCCCTTTGGGATTCTCGCAGCCAGCGGCAGCAGGCAACGCTGCAAACCGGCACCGGGGCAACCCCGCCTCTTGGGGGGATGCACGCCATTCGCGGCACCGGGTTCAGGTTGCTGCGCCCCCTTGATCTTGCCTCTATCCCCTACAAGCGGATTCTCAACTGGCCCGCCGTCCATTCTGAGGCGGCTAGCATTTAGGAGCTTCAGCGAGTTTGCGCCAGAGGTGCCGGCTTGGCAACCTTTGCCGGAGTTTCCGTATAGGGAAAGCCCTATGGTGTGCGGTCGAGGCCTGGCCTCGCTCGCGCCGTTACTTAGTTTCTCGGTCGCGAATGTCCGGCCGACCTGATGCTGCTTTACCGACTCACTTGGAAAGCGGACGACTCAGAGCATAGAGTCATTCAATGACCGGACATTTGCGGCACAAAGTTGAACGACAGCGGCGCTGCCCGTTTCACAACTCAGCTTCAGCCAAGGAAACGGTCATTTCCTGATTTGCACTGGTCGAAATGGCTCCCCTGGGATGCCCAAGAACCGCGCAACGAATGTGAATCCGAAATGCTGCTTGTCGCGAAATGCTACTACGCCTAGCATCGGCACAACGCGGCGGCAGATCAATGCCATTCCCCCAAGAGAGAGGACGGGGCCTTGAAGAGCGTGGCGATCTTTTCCGGTGGACTCGACTCTACGGTCCTGCTGCATGAGTTGCTGCATGCTGGCGACGAAGTGCTGGCCCTATCGGTCGATTATGGTCAGCGGCACCGGATCGAGTTGGAATACGCGCGGCGCACCACCGAAACCTTGGGCATCCGCTGGGAGGTCGCCAATCTTTCCGCCATCACGCCACTGCTGGCAGGGAGCAGCCAAACCAGCAGCGACGTGGCGGTCCCCCAAGGCCACTATGCTGAAGAAACGATGAAGCTCACCGTCGTGCCGAACCGCAACATGATTATGCTGGCAGTGGCTGGCGGTTGGGCCATCAGCATCAAGGCCGATCGACTGGCGTACGGCGCGCACACGGGCGACCACGACATTTACCCGGACTGCCGGCCGCAATTCGTCGCTGCGATGCAAGGCGCCCTGGCCTTGGCCGACTGGCACCATTTGGAGTTGTATTGCCCCTTCTTGCACCTCGACAAGGCCGGCATCGTCGCCCGCGGCGCGGAGCTTGGCGTCGACTTTGCATCGACCTACAGTTGCTACGAAGGTAGCGAAATCCATTGTGGTGCCTGCGGCACCTGTTTTGAACGGCGCGAAGCGTTCCAGAAGGCGGGCGTCCCCGATCCCACGCCGTATCGAACTTCGCCCAGCTATCCCCCGCCGGGCGTCAAGCCCGTTTGAACGTCGCGGCAGGCGCCCGGCCAGGTTACCTGTCGGTGCAGGCCGCATCGCCATGGCCTACCGGGCCATGGCCTACCGGGTGGCCGCAACCGGCATCAGACCGTAGGGAACCGCCCTTTCGGGGCGTTCGACCGCGGCAGCCGAGCGGGCAATAATGGTTAGTATGGTCGCGCCGGTTGGAGCGCACTTCTCGCGGGAACCGCCCGCACGGTTGCCGCCGCGATCGTTTCTTTCCCCCCGCCAGACATTTAGATGCAACTTTTCAAGTCGTTTACGTTCGAGGCGGCACACCGCCTTCCCAATGTTCCGCCAGACCACAAGTGCGCGCGGATTCACGGACATTCGTTTCGGGCGACGATTTGGGTGGATGGCCCCGTGGACGAGCAACTCGGCTGGGTGATCGACTATGCGGACATCAAGGCGGCATTTCAGCCGCTTTGGGAACAACTCGACCACCGATATTTGAACGAGGTCGAGGGACTGGAAAATCCCACTAGCGAGAACATCGCCCGCTGGATTTGGCAGCGGCTCCAGCCGGTGCTGCCGATTTTGAAAGCCGTGGAAGTGGCCGAGACTTGCGATGCCGGTTGCCGCTACGAAGGCGACTGATTTCTGAGAACGGTGCGCCCTTTCAGCGTGCCACGACTCGCGCGGGCCGTGCGCCCGGGCTTTTCCAGCGTGCCATGACGCGGTGTGCGTAGTTCACCCTTTGGAGCACTCAAACTCCACGCGGAAGTTGACGCCTTCCCAACGATCGGTCTCCGGCCAATAAAAGGTGAACTCCACCGCCCGCGATCTGCCATCGGCCAGGCACGCATCCCCGAGAACGGTACGGGCGTCGGGCAGGTCGACGATATGCATTCCCAGGCCCGTATCAAAACTCGGCGTATCATTCACCGTTTGCCACTGGTCCATCGACCAGCGAACGCGCGTGGGTGCGAGCGCTTCAATCCGTAGAGGCCGCCCGGGCTGCGCCTGGCGGAGCTTATGATTGAACCGCCACACCTCATAAGGGGCCGGCGGGGGCTGTTGTTTTAGATACCGGGCCACCGTTTGCGGCGGCAGGTCGAAGATGCGGCCGTCGCTCAATGATCGCAACAGCTTGAGATGCTCGGCGTGGGCCCACACCAGCGGCATGGCTGAACCGGCGGGTCGGCCAAAGTAAAGTTCCCGCTCGGGAATGTCCGCGGCATCCCAACTTTGCTCCGGCAGCAATCCGCCGTGGCCGGCCGACTCTTCCAAGGTGCGGAGCAGTTGCCAGGCTGTATCGATGTTACCGGCGGCCAGTTCATAATGGGCCCGCTCCCCGGCGAGCAGCGGCCAGATGCGGCCGATGCCGGTGCCGTCAAAGGGGCTGCCGTCGGCTTTTTCGCCGTAGCCATCGTGATTGTAGCGCCGCCAGCCTGGCCCCTGCGGCAACGGTTTCTTGAGGATGGCGTCGATCACCTTGGCCGTGTTGACCATGCGCGGGTCGTCGGCCCGCCGCAATCCAAACCGTACCAGCGCCAAGGCATCGGGGCTGACGATGTCGATGGCCCGAAGGTTCGTTTCATTGGGCGGACGGTTCTTGATCGCCACGAATCCCGACAAGGGTGATGCCGCCTCCGAAACCTCGGGGCTCGCCACGCGGACATAGTAACCCTCGACACCCACCTCGCGAGCCAACGGAGTATCCACGGCATAGATCCAGCTATCGAGGTTGGCATACCACGAATCGGCCGTGTCGCGGAGATAGGCGGCAGTCGTTTCCTCGCCCGCCAGTTCCGCCAGGTCGGCCGCAGCCAGCAGGCCGGCGATCTCGGCAGCCAGCGTAAAGGGGGAATAGCCGGGGTCTTCTTCCCAGCGGTCCTGTTGGGTGACTGGCCCGTTCTGCACGATAAACTGCACGGCCAGGCGAGCCATCGGCCAGTAGGCCAACGTTTTCTCAGCGGGCCAGGCTAACTCGCGGCGGACCATATCCAGCAGCAGGATCGGCAGCGCGGTTTCATCCATTTGGACGCCGTGCCAGTATGGCTGCCCGTCCAGCCACATATTTTGCGACCAGTGGCCGTCGGCCTCTTGGGTAGCGCGGAGGAAGTCCAGCACGCGGACCGCGTCGTCGTGGGCTCCCGCCGCCACCAGGCCGCCGGCCGTTTCAATCAGATCGCGTGGCCATACCAGGTGATAACCGCCAATGTCGTTATCGCCCTTGGAGGTGCCCCAAGGGATGGACAGGCTGGCGATGATCCCGCCGGGAAAACGCTTCGATTCGTGGATTTTGAGAACCGCGGTGCTGATCCGGCGACGGCTTTGGTGGTCGCCGTGCCCGGCACTCACACGCTCGTGCCACTGTTGCCACTGGTCGATGTATTCTTCCCAAGCCGCTTCGAAACCGGCTTGCAGGCTGGCCCTGGCACGTTGCGCGGCCTCGGCCGGTCGTTCGCCCAGGGCCAGGGCAAGCACAACCCCTTCGGGCGAAGCTGCCGCGTGGATGGGCAACTGGCCGGTAAGGGCGACGTTGCCGTTATCGGCCCGGTGGTAGCAATACGGCAACTGCTTGTAGTGGTTGAGCAGTTGCCAGCCGTCGCTTACCCCTACATACCCTACGCTGCGGCACACGAAGTCGGCCGAGCAGGCGAGGGCCAACGATAATTCGCCCCGCGATGCGAACAGCATCGGCACGCCTTTGTATTCATCGACCCAGGCACTATTGCCCGAGCCTTGATTGCCCAGGTGCGGCGCAAGCAGGGCATACAGTTGGTAGTGGCTGGGGCCTTCATCGGCGGGGGTGAACTTGACGTGCTGCAGCACCACGTGCCGGTGAGGATCGCAGACTATCGCCTTTTCAATCTGGTAGCGGTCGTGCAGGCAGCGATTCTTGATGCGGTAGGCCGGAACACCGTCGGCCGCTGTCTCTTGGGCGTGCCGCGTGTCGCGTTTTTCTTCAGAGAAGAACCACTGGCCGTCGGTCACCAGAAACTGGAGATCGCGCGTGCAGGCCAGATCAACGCGCGGATAATAAATCTCGTTGAGAATCCCATGACTGATGGTGAACCAGATACGGCTGGCCGGAGAAATGGCCGTGCCCAGTCCGGTCTTGGCGCTGGATGTCCAGGTGGGCGCGCTGCCTGGCCAGCCGGGTGCGAAATATTGGGTCTTCGGCATGGGTCCCCCTTCTATTGGGAAAACCTAGCACGCAGAAGCTAACCGCGGCTCGAAGTGTTGTTACCGATACTTCTGCCTGTAGCAATTGTGCTGCTGCGTGGGATGCGCCCGGCGGCTTTTGTCACCTCCAACAGAACGGCCAATGGGCAGGAAAGCCTGCCGCACACGTTTGGGCACAGCCCCAAGGTAACGGATTCGTGAACCGTGGTTGCTTCCCCCAAGCCGACTTGCAGCTTAGCATGGATGCCGCCTGGGAGAAGCAACAGTGCAGTTCGGGGAGAGCGGTCGCAATGCACACAATTCGTCGCCTGAAATCTGGCTGGCTAACTTGCCGATGGGTCGTAACCACCCTCGGCCTGGTGGCGTTTGGCGCCGGTTCCGCTTCCACGGTGCTGGCCCAACAGAACGATCCGGCCGTCGAATTCCTGCATACCAAGGCCACCGATTTTCTGGGCGGAATCGGCAGCGAGGGCGGAGTGGACAAGTCGTTTGAAGTGCTGCTCACTTCCAGCCCTCTCCAGAACGACCAGGAAAAGATGCAGATGATGATCGCCCGGACCAAGGAACTCCGCGCCAAGTATGGCGAGTTCCGCAAGGTCACACCGCTGCCGGCCCGCCGCGTGGGCGAGAACCTGGTGTTGCTCAAGTATCTCTACGAATGCGAACGGTATCCAGTGATCTGGTACTTTACCTACTACCGGGTATTCAAACCGAACGAAACGCCCCGCGATACCGAAAACTGGGTACTGGTCGCCGTGCGTTTTGACACGGATCTGGAATCGCTCGCCAAGGATTGAGCCGGCACGATACGACGCCGCTTGGCCGCCCGCTCGATCGGACCGACGCCATCGCCCTGTCCTTGAAAAGTATCGACAGCCGCAAACGGTTTGAGGAGGATCGCCCATGACGCTGAGGCTGCATCCAGGTGAACGGTTGGAAGCGATAGGCCACCTGCAGGGCCTGGCCCACCGCGGCGTGGATCGCCGGCAGTTTCTGCGAGCCGCTACTGCCACGGGCATGGGTGCGGCCTTGGCCACGCTGACTTCGCCTCTGGCGGCCAGTGAGCCGATGCGCGACCTGAACCTGGCCACGTTCCGCGTCGACGTTTCGCCGCCCAAGGGACATTCGCTGTGCGGCGGTTGGATCAAGCCCGTGGTCGATTACGACGATCCCCTGGAGGCCATCGGCCTGATTCTGTTGGGAGCCGGAAAACCGATCGTCATTTGTGCGGTGGATTGGACGGGCATTCTCAATCTGGCCCACCTGCAATGGCGGACCGCCCTGGCAGAAGCAGTCGGCACCAGCCCCGACCGCGTAGCCGTGCAATGTGTTCATCAGCACAATGCACCGTTTGCCTGCCTCGACGCGCAACGGATTGTCCAGGCCCAAGGCGATTTGCCCGACATTGTCACGCCCGACTACTTCAATCGTTGTCTCGACCAGGTCTGCAAGGAAGCCGCGGCGGCCATCGGGAAGGCGCAGCCGATCACGCACGTGGCCACCGGCCAGGCCAAGGTATCCCAAGTGGCATCCAACCGCCGGATTCTTGGCCCCGATGGCAACGTTCAATATTGGCGCAGCAGCAGTACCCGCAACCCGTTGCACCACGAGTTGCCAGAGGGTCTGATTGATCCGTGGCTCAAGACGGTAGCGTTCTACAGCGGCGACAAGAAAATTGCCTGCTGCCACTATTACGCTACTCATCCCATGAGCTATTACGGCGATGGTCGTGTGAGCAGCGACTTTGTCGGCCTCGCCCGCAAACGTCGCCAACAGGAAACACCGGACTGCGTGCAGGTGTACTTCACCGGCTGCTCGGGCAACGTGGCCGCCGGCAAGTACAACGATGGCTCCAAGGAAGCCCGCGTGCGATTGACCGAGCGGATGTACGAAGCCATGACGGCGGCAGAAAAGGAACTGCGGCGCGAACCGGTCGAGGCATTAGCCTGGAAAACCGTGGAAGTGCTTCCGCCGCCGCGCGAAACACTCGATGCCGAGGTGCTGGAACGGGAAATCGGCAATCGCCAGAATCCCGTCGTGCGCCGCAATCGGCCTTCATACATGCTGGCCTATCTCCAGCGTTACGAGCGCAAACAACCCATTGTCTTGAGCGCCTTGCACGTGGGACCGGCCACACTCCTGCATCTGCCGGCTGAGAGCTTTATCGAGTACCAGTTGAAAGCGCAGCAGTTGGCTCCGCAGCGTTTTGTCGCCACAGCGGCTTATGGCGACGGCGGCCCCTGGTATATTCCCACCGAAGACGCCTACTCTCAGGGCGGCTACGAGGTCACCATGGCGTTCTGCGATCCGGCCGTGGATCGAGTGCTTACCGAAGGCATGCCGCAGGTGCTGAAGCGGTAACCGATGGCCTGGCTGTTGGCTACGTTCGTCGTCAAGGTGCGGCCGTTGATGCCATAGCGGCAGCGAGCACTCCGTACGCCCGTTTTGCGCGGCGCGGCTTCAGCCTGCCAATATTTCACCGACGGGCCGCGTGCGGTGGTGGGGACTTTACCGCTGCGTGTGCCGACGGTGCATTCGTATGGTCCATTCTTGGGCCGGTTGATTGAGATTCGGCCAACCAACAGCTTCCGTGCCGTCATCCGTCGTTCCGTCACTGCTTGACTTGCGCGGCGTATCGCTGCGGGCGGCAGATTTGGTACAGGATTTGCTCCCTTAACCATTATCCAATTCCCACATCCCTCTAGCTGCCGCAGGGCGTGGCAGGAGCAAATCTGTGAGTACACAAACCCAGCGAGACGGTCGATCCACGGAAAGCAACGTGATCAGCATGCTCCAGAAGGCTTACCGCATGGAGCTTGAAACGGTAATCAACTACCTGGCCAACAGTGTCTACCTGGATGGTGTCAAGGCCGAAGAAGTGAAGCGGTCGTTGGCTTCGGACGTGACCGAGGAGTTAGGTCATGCACGGCGCCTTGCTGAACGGATCAAGCAATTGAAAGGCCGCGTTCCCGGTTCGCTCGAACTGCACTTCGACCAGGAGTCGTTGCGGCCGCCCGAGGATACCACCGACGTTTTGGCCGTGGTTCGGGGCGTGGTCGACGCGGAGCGCGAAGCGATTGCTCACTACAAGTCGATCATCAAGGAGACCGAGACCGAGGACCCCGTTACCCAAGACCTGGCCATCCAGATCCTGGCCGACGAGGAAGAGCACCGCACTCTCTTTGAGGGATTCCTGGCAGAGCTAGAAAAATAAATGCATCGCTATGATCAAGCGCCCTTTTCAAGGGACTAGCACGCACATTGCCGCGAGGCACTGATGGTGCGCCAAAGGGCAGGGGCTGCTCGGCAAGTACCACCCGCCACTGCTAAGCGTGCCACCGCGGGCCAAAGCTCTCCGTCCACGGGCAGCCGAGGTTCGCGCTCCCGGGCCTCCGCGGCGTTTTCATTTCGTGGCCGGCCTCCTTGCGGGGGGAATGCTAAAGTTCCTTCTGGCGGGACGGCGCTAAAAGCCTGCCAGCGCAGTGAACCAGTTACTCCCCCCGCCGCAGAAAATCCAAACTTTCCTCACGGAGTTGCCGCCCGGCTTGCCGATAACATCTGCCAACGGCGGCCATGAGGCTTGCCGAGGAACAGAGAAAAGATACCTCTTGCCCCCATTTTGTCCGTCGGAGGTGCCAACCCATACGCGTGAGCCTGGGCCAGACAACGCCCGTGCGTAGCACCGGCAGGCCCCGCTCGTCTCGCAGACGACTCCACCGTCGCACAGGCAAGAGGATCGATTACGCGGCCGCCCGCTGGCAACCAGTGGGCGGCCGCTTTCGATTTTTGGTCGTGCGTTTGGTCGGGTGCTCCCCGGGCCAATCAGTGCAGCATGCCGGCATGCCCCCCCTCACTTGGCCGGCCCGTGCCTTTAAGTGCTTGAGGTGGTAGGATTCCTTGCTGTCTGGCAAAGGCTCCACTGAATGGTCGCGGAATCGGCCGCGATAAACCGTCCATACGCGGGCCGTAGTTGCAGCAGGGATTTGCTGCGGTACTTAGGGTGACAGGTATCATGGCAATCGACCCGATCTGCGGGATGCATGTCGACGAACAAACGGCCCTCTCCGCCGAACGCGGCGGCCAGACCTTCTACTTCTGCTGCGACCATTGCCGGCAGAAATTCCTGGCATCAGACGGTAAAGACACCTCTGCTGCCTCCAAGGCCGGGCATGGCGATTCCGCAATCCAAGTGGTTTCAATCGCGATGCCTGGCGCGGCGACGGCCGAAGATGGCTGCTGTCACGCAGAGCAGGCTACGGCAACCGCCCACGATCACCACCATCATCACCACGATTGTGGCCATCACACGGGGCATCCCCAGGCCAACACGGACTCAACGGCCGCTTATATTTGTCCCATGTGCCCCGGCGTGGAGAGCGACCGGCCCGGCAGTTGTCCGCGTTGCGGCATGGCGCTGGAGCGCAACCCCTCGGCCATGGCGCAACGGCGGACGATCTATACCTGCCCGATGCACCCGGAAATCGAGCAGGATCATCCGGGCGCATGTCCCATCTGCGGCATGGACTTGGAACCCAAGTTCGTTGCCGTTGAGGAGGAAGACGACCCCGAACTTCGCAGCATGACGCTGCGGTTTTGGGTATCGGCGGCGTTGTCCCTTCCGCTGCTGATCCTGGCCATGGGACCGATGATCGGCCTTCCGATCGGCAACTGGGTTTCACCCACGGCATCCAACTGGATTCAGCTTTTCCTGGCTACGCCCGTTGTGCTCTGGGGCGGCTGGCCGTTCTTGGTCCGCGGTGCCCGATCGGTGGTCACGTGGAACCTCAATATGTTCACGCTGATCGCGTTGGGAACCAGCGCGGCGTATCTCTACAGCCTGGCGGCCGTGCTGTTTCCGGAGTGGATCCCCGCCGCATTCCGGGATGGCGGCGAAATTCACGTGTACTTTGAAGCGGCCGCGGTCATCGTCACGCTGGTCCTGTTAGGCCAGGTGCTGGAACTGCGCGCCCGCCGCAAGACCAGCGGGGCGATTCGCGAACTGTTGTCGCTGGCCCCGCCCACGGCACGTTTGTTGCGCGATGGCCAGGAAACCGAGGTTCCGCTGGAACAGGTAACCGTTGGCGACCAGCTGCGGGTGCGTCCCGGCGACAAAATTCCCGTGGACGGCCGCGTGGTGGAAGGCCGAAGCAACGTGGATGAATCCATGATTACCGGCGAACCGGTCGCGGTGGAGAAGCACGCCGGCGACGCCGTGATCGGCGGCACCGTGAACCAGACGGGCGCGTTCATCATGGAAGCCGAGAAGGTCGGCGGGGAAACCGTGCTGGCCCAGATCGTGCAACTGGTGGGGCAGGCCCAGCGCAGCCGCGCACCCATCCAGCGGTTGGCCGATGCCGTCGCCGGTTGGTTCGTGCCTGCCGTGGTGCTGGTGGCGGTGGTTACATTCATCGTCTGGGCCATCTGGTCGCCCGAGCAGCCCGCTTTGGTCTACGCGCTAACGAATGCCGTGGCCGTGCTGATTATCGCCTGTCCTTGTGCCTTGGGATTGGCCACGCCGATGTCGATCATGGTGGGCGTGGGCCGCGGCGCCCAAGCTGGCGTGCTGATCCGCGAAGCGGCCGTGCTCGAAGCGCTGGAAAAGGTCGATACCATCGTGGTCGACAAGACCGGCACGTTGACCCAGGGCAAGCCGGCCGTGACCGAATTGCTGCCGGCCTCGGGCGTTGACGAGCACGAACTGCTGCGCCTGGCGGCGGCCGTCGAAACTTTCAGCGAACACCCTCTGGCAGTAGCCCTGGTTGAAGCAGCCCGGGAACGCAATCTGACATTGCCCCCCACCCAGGATTTCCAATCCACCACGGCGGCCGGAGTCGCGGCTACCGTCGAGGGTCGGCAGGTGATGGTCGGCAAACGCGACTTCGTTACCGGGGCGGGTGCCCAAATCAGCGACGGCCTCAACGATCAGGTTGCCAAGCTTCAGCGGCAGGGCCGTACCGTGGTCTATGCCGCGGCCGGCGATCAGTTCCTCGGAGCCATTGCCGTGGCCGATCCGATTAAGGATTCCACGCCCGAGGCCGTGCGGACGCTGCATCAACTGGGGCTGAAGGTCATCATGCTGACGGGCGATCAGCACGCCACCGCCCAGGCCGTGGCCGAACAGCT